>JAFIEM010000015.1 GCA_020832555.1 Natronohydrobacter sp.
CCTATCTGCGATTACCCTCGGCCACGCGCTCTTTCATCAGATGCGAGGGGCGGAAGGTCAGAACCCGGCGCGGCGAGATCGGCACTTCCTCGCCTGTCTTCGGGTTGCGCCCTACACGGGCATTCTTGTCGCGTACGGAGAATGTCCCGAAAGACGAGATTTTCACCTGTTCGCCCCTGACCAGCGCATCTGACACATGTTGCAATACCGAATCCACCAAAGTCGCAGATTCATTCCGTGACAGTCCGACCTCGCGAAACACTGCTTCGGTCAGGTCCATCCGCGTCAAGGTCTTGTTGGACATTGTTACCCCCTCGTTTCGCAACAGCATGGGGGAAAGCGATTTTCGAGTCAATATCAGGGGGTTGTCAAGTGGCCTGAAAGCGCCGATTGCGCTACCAGCGCAGCACCACGGCCCCCCAGCTCAGCCCCCCGCCAATCGCTTCGGTCAGGATGAGATCGCCCGGCTTGAAGCGTCCTTCGGCATTTGCGACCGACAAGGCGAGCGGAATCGAGGCCGCAGAGGTATTGCCGTGGTCCTGAACTGTCACGACTACACGCTCCATCGGCAGACCCAGTTTCTGGGCCGTACCCTTGATGATGCGCAGATTGGCCTGATGCGGCACGATCCAGTCGATATCTGCCGCTGTCAGTCCGGCTTTTTCGAGCGCCGTCGACGCTGTTGCCGCAAGCTTCTCGACAGCATGGCGAAAGACTTCGCGCCCCTGCATCCGCAGATGCCCCGCATGGCCGGTGCGCGAGACACCGCCATCGACATAGAGCAGATCACGGTAGCGCCCGTCCGAGTTCAGATCGCAGGCCAGCACCCCACGATCAGCATTGGTCCCATTCCCTGTCTGCGCTTCAAGGACCAGCGCGCCCGCGCCGTCACCGAACAGCACGACTGTGCTGCGGTCGGTCGGGTCCATGATGCGCGAAAAGGTTTCGGCCCCGATCACCAGCACGCGTTTTGCCTGCCCGGCCAGGATCAGCCCGCTGGCATTGGCAAGCGCAAAGACGAATCCCGCGCAGACAGCTTGAATGTCGAAAGCAAAGCCCGAAGTGATACCCAGATTGGCCTGAACCTGGGTAGCAACCGCAGGGAAGGTGTAATCCGGTGTCGAAGTCGCGACAATCACTGCGTCAATCGACTCTGCTGTGACACCTGCATTCTCAAGCGCTGCACGCGCTGCATGCGTCGCCAGATCCGAGGTGTACTCGCCCTCTGCCGCGAAGTGGCGGCGCTTGATCCCCGAACGCGACTCGATCCAGTCATCACTCGTGTCCAGAGTATTCGCGAATTCCGCGTTTTCAACGACGCGTGCGGGCAGATAATGGCCTGTGCCACGGATGACAGGACGGATCAGGCTCATGCTTGCCCCATGTCTTGCGTATCTGCGGCACTCTCATCCGCAGGTATTGCAGCTTCCTCGCGGCTCAGGACACGTTCCTGCAGAGCGTCGGCGACCGATGCCAGACGATCAGCCATGCGGTCCTGAAAGCCCGATTGGGCCAGCCGGAAGGCAAGCTTGATCGCGGCGGAAACACCGGTCGCATCGGCAGAGCCGTGAGACTTCACCACCGTTCCGTTAAGACCCAGAAAGACACCACCATTCATGCGGCGCGGGTCCATGCGCTTCTGTAACCGCTTGAGCGGCCCGTAAGCGGCAAGCGCGCCGAAGCGTGACAACAGCGACGAGGTCAGTTCCTCACGCAGCGTGTCGCTGATCAGTCTGGCTGTGCCTTCGCCGGTTTTCAGCGCGACATTTCCGGTAAACCCATCGGTCACGATCACATCGACATGCGCTGACGCAAGATCCGTGCCTTCGACAAAGCCCACAAAATCATAGCGCCCGATCTCAGCGGCATCCGCGATCAGTTGCGCAGCTTCCTTGATTTCGGCGCGCCCCTTGTGTTCTTCTGTTCCGACATTGAGCAGACCGACGCGCGGGCGCGCTGAGTCAAAGGCATTGCGGTAGTAAGCGGCACCCATCAGCGCATATTGCAGCAACGATTCCTCGTCGGCGCGTACATCCGCGCCAACGTCCAGCATGGTGTTGAAGCCGCTTTCGCCGCGCGATGGCCAGAGGCAGGCAATCGCCGGTCTGTGAACGCCATGCAATTTACGCAGGCGCAGCATCGCTACGGCGAGCAATGCACCAGTATTGCCGCAGGAAACAGCCGCCTTTGCCTCGCCTTCGCGCAACGCAGTCAGCGCGGACCACATAGAGGTTTCGCGACCGCGCCGCATGACCTGGCTGGGTTTGTCGTCCATGCGCACGACATCGGGACTATGCTGGATGCGGGTTATCGCGCCAAGCTCAGGATGGCGTGAAACAAGCGGCGCAAGCTGAGCTTCGTCCCCATGCAGAAGAAACCCGATCGCGTCATTCTTCGCGGCGGATTGCGCGCAGCCCTCAACGACCGCAGAGGGGCCTTGATCGCCCCCCATGGCGTCGACGGAAATCGTGATCCTTCTGGATGGTGCTTGCGTCATGCCGTGCGGCGCTTCTCAAGGCCGACCCCTTTTCAGGGGTCGTTGACCTCAGGCCGCGTCGTCTTCCAGATCGACCGTGCCGGTCTGGGCCACGACTTCGCGATCACCATAATGGCCGCAGGACGGGCAGACGTGATGCGGGCGCTTGAGTTCACCGCAATTGGTGCACTCGTTGGGATTGGCCGCCACCAGAGCGTCATGCGCGCGGCGCATGTTACGGCGGGAGCGGGTCACGCGGTTCTGTTGAACAGCCATGTCAAACCTCTGTTTTCAGAGCATCCGGACCATTCACCCAAGAGTTGGGCCGTCCCGACGCGATAGTGGGAAGATGCGATTTCGGCGGGGAATACACGGATTGCCCGTGGCTTCCAAGCCCTCAATTCATGAGCCGCGCAAAATAGTGATAAATCGTGTCAGTGCAAGGTTCAATCGTCGGAATTCGACGTCTTTCCAGCCGCGCCGGTCAGTTTGCCTTTCAACGCGGCAAGCCCGGCAAAGGGCTTGGGGCGCGACTCGGGCAAGGGCGCGGCACCGGGTGGCGCGATGTCCAGCGCACCGGATGGAGACAATGCAGCATCGGGCGCACGCGGAAACGTCGGCAGCGCGAGAGACAGCGCCTCGATCGCGATGGCCGATATGTCGATCTCAGCGCCTAATGGTTCCAGCGTGTCGTCCTCGGGCATCTCGACTTCCAGCCCTTCGGGTTCGGGCAGATCGGCCAGAAAGCGGCGCGTTAAGGATTCGTCGATCCGGGTCGTGACTGGCGCGAGTGTGACGGCGCAGGGCTGGATCACGGTCGCGCCCAGATCTGCAACCAGTTCCCAATCACCACGCCGAAAGGGGCGCAAGACTCCCTGAAAGCGGAACTTGCGCAGCGCGTCCAGCCCAAGCGCGGTTGCGATCTGCTGACGTTGCGCCGCATCAGGCTGCAGGTCGATGGTCACGGTTTTGCGGCCACCCAGACGAGCGACCTTGAGGGGCGCAATCATGGACACTACGCCGATGGACGGGGGGCTCTCGGTCACGGGTCCGGTTTCCTCTGCTGTTTCGAGTTCGCACAATCCCATAGCGCATTGCGTTCCATTCTTGAATAGCGAGGCGTCCTTCTGTATCCCTGACCGTGAAAGAAGGCGGTTTGCCGTGGTTTGGGCACGGAAATGCCCAAAACATGTTACGATGGAAGCAATTGGGGACGTTCGGACAAGATGATACATCGCTGGCTGTTGATCGCCCTGACTGCTGTTTTCGCGCTCGCATTGGCGGGGTGCAGCCCCATCCTGCGCTTTCATGGCTATGCCCCTGATGACGGCCTGCTTGCGGATATCGAGGTGGGTCGTGACACGCGCGAGACCGTGGCCGAAAAGATCGGTCGTCCCGGTCTGACCGGGGTGATGGAAGGCTCGGCCTGGTATTATGTGCAAAGTGACTGGCGTGAGGAAGGCTGGCGGCCTCCGGTCGAGATCAAGCGTGAAGTGGTCACGATCTCCTTTGATGGCGGCGGTCGCGTTTCGAATATCGAGCGGTTCGGCCTGGAACAGGGCGAAGTTGTTGCGCTCTCGCGTCGCGTGACGTCACCGGGATTGACGAGCGGGACAATTCTGCGTCAGCTTTTGTCGAATTTCGGGCAGTTCAACCCGGCGCAGATGTTGGGTGGACGCTAGCGCAGGTTTGCGTGCAGCTTCGCGATGAAGCGTCGAAGCAGGGGGCGGCATGACCGGCGGACGCGACCAGGATATGTTGCGTGGCGCCGGGATAGAGCGCGCTCGATGGGGTTTCACGTTGGGGGTTCTGCATGTCGGGCTGGCGCATGGCGCGGCAGATATGGGAGCGGTCCAGCGATTGCGGGACACGCGGTTTCGGGGCGCGCCGGGTGTCAGTGACATGGATCGTTTCGACCCGCTCTGTCGACATCTGCTGATCCGCAAGACTGCGGATCACGAAGTTCTGGCCGCTGCACGACTGCGCGTGCTGAAGGGGAGCGGCGCCATTCGTGATTGCTACACGGCGCAATTCTACGATCTGGGCGAGTTGGGGCGCAGCAATCGGCGCTGCATGGAGATCGGGCGCATCTGCATCGATGCCGCCCATGTTCATGACCCGGACCTTCTGCGCGCACTTCTTGCTGGGCTGACCAGACTGGCGCTTGAGAGCGGCAGCGAGTTGCTGATCGGCTGCGCCTCGTTTCGCGGGGCTGATCCCATACGGCATGCGGGGGCTTTGAAGTATCTGGCGGCGAATCATATCGGCCCAGCACACCTGCGTCCCGCCCGCGCTGCGACGCAGGTGCTGGAACTGCCGGATGCGGGGGGCAGTGCCGAGATGACGGGCCTGCGTCAGGTGCCAGCGCTGTTGCGGCTCTATCTGGGGCTTGGGGGGTGGGTCTCGGATCATGCCGTGATCGACCCGGAGCTTGATACGCTGCATGTCTTCACCGCAGTCGAGGCTGCGCTCATTCCGCCCGCAAGGTTGCGCGCCTTGCAGCTTCTCGCGCGCGGCTGAGGACATGGGGAATATCGCTGCTCAAAGCGTTGCTTTTCGTGCTAGAGTCCTTATGTGACCTTTCGTGCAGTGCTGCACGATCTGACTGTCAGGAAGGATGACCATGCCCGCCCGCAAAGAGCCGACCTCGCAAGTGACAAACCGGATCGCGCGCCTTGATCCCGTCTGGGAGAAGATCCGCGATGAAGCACAGGCCTCGGTCGAACAGGAGCCGCTTCTGGGTGGGATGTTTCATTCGTCGATCCTGCATCACCGTACTCTTGAGCAGGCGCTTGCTTTCAGATTGTCGCAAAAGCTGGCTTCTGCAGAAATGTCAGAGCAGATCCTGCGCGAGATCATGGATGCGGCCCATGCCGATGATCCATCTCTGGGCGAGGCCGCCCGCGCAGATATCGTAGCCACATATGAACGCGACCCGGCCTGTAACCGGTTCCTGAAGCCACTTCTGTATTTCAAGGGCTATCAGGCGGTTCAGGCCTACCGGATCGCGCATTGGCTGTGCAATCAGGGCCGTTCGGATTTTGCAAGCCTGATCCAGATGCGGGTTTCAGAGTGCTTTGGCGTGGATATCCACCCCGGCGCGCGAATCGGCAAGGGGATCATGATTGATCATGCCCATTCCATCGTCGTTGGCGAAACTGCCGTCGTAGGGGATAATGTCTCGATGCTGCATTCCGTTACGTTGGGGGGAACGGGCAAGGAAGATGGCGACCGTCATCCGAAGATCGGCAATGGTGTACTGATCGGGGCCGGGGCCAAGGTTCTGGGCAATATCCGCGTGGGCGATTGCGCCCGGATCGCGGCGGGATCAGTCGTGCTTGAAGATGTTCCTTCGCGCAAGACTGTCGCTGGCATACCCGCGCGGATTGTCGGGGAAGCAGGCTGCGCGCAGCCTTCGTTGACGATGGACCAGCTTTTCGGGGGGCGTTCGGATTTGGGCTGAGGCGGGTGCCTTGACTTCTGTCCGGATCGAACTTCACAAAAGCTGGGACGCCAACCACTTTTCCGACCCGTGCTTGGGCGCGTATCAGTCATGAAAAATGAGGCCGGTTGAGCTTGTCTCAACCGGCCTCCTCTCAATCAATTGTCTTGCGATCTGTTCAGGCGCTACCGTGGCCCTTCGCGCCGTTCGCGGCTTTGGCAGAAGCCTCTCCCACCAGATCGCGCGGCAGGATCAGGTTCAGGATGATCGCGATAGCTGCGGCTGGCAGGATGCCCGAGGTCAGCAGCACACGCGGGGTGTCCGACAGATGCTGCAACGCCGAGGGTTCGAGTTGCAACCCGAGGCCAAGCGAAAGTGCAATCGCGAAGATCACCATGTTGCGCCGGTTCCACAGCACATCGGACAGCATCGAGATGCCTGCCGCGACGACCATGCCGAACATCACGATCACACCGCCGCCCAGCACTTCGATGGGGATGGTCGAGATCACGGCCCCGACTTTCGGAAACAGCCCTGCGAAGATCAGGAATATCGCCCCGATGGTCACGACATGACGGCTCATGACCCCTGTCATGGCGATCAGGCCGACATTCTGGCTGAAGCTCGTATTCGGCAGCGCCCCGAACAGGCCGGAAACCGCTGTGCCGATCCCATCGGCATAAGTCGCGCCTTCGATCTCGCGCTCGGTGGCTTCGCGCCCGGCACCGCCCTTGGTGATCCCCGAGACATCGCCCACTGTCTCTACCGCCGAGACAAAGGCCATCGCGCAGAAGCCGATGATTGCAGCGGCGGTAAATTCCAGTCCGAAATGCAGCGGGTTCGGCAGGGCAAACGGCGCTGCCGTGCCGATAGGGGCGAAATTGACCTTGCCCATCATCAGAGCCACGATATAGCCCGCGATCAGTCCAAGCAGCACTGCGGAGACCGAGAGCATTCCGCGGGCAAAGAACTTGAGCCCCAGGGTGACGAAGATCACCACAAGCGCGATGGACCAGCTTTGCAGATTGCCGAATTGTTCCGTTCCCATCAGCGGCACCCCGCCTGCGGCATATTGCACCCCGACGCGAACAAGGGCGAGGCCGATCATCGTGACCACAAGCCCTGTGACCAGCGGGGGCAGCGCGAAGCGGATGCGCCCGATCACGGTGCCGAGGGCTGCGTGAAACAGCCCGCCCACAAGGATGCCGCCCATGACCGCCGCCATGGCATCGACGCCTTTCCC
Organism: Natronohydrobacter sp.; assembly: GCA_020832555.1. GTDB lineage: Bacteria > Pseudomonadota > Alphaproteobacteria > Rhodobacterales > Rhodobacteraceae > Roseinatronobacter. The sequence continues at coordinate 7,162 of JAFIEM010000015.1, forward strand.
GGCCACGAGCGGGATCATGATCGGGATGAAGGCGAAGGATGTGCCCTGCACAATGGGCAGTTTTGCACCCACGGGGCCGAAGGTGATGGTCTGCAAGAGGGTTGCGACACCTGCGAAGAACATCGACATCTGCAGCATATAGATCAGATTCGGAAAATCGGGCGAACCGGAGCCGAACCCGAAGCCCGCCGCCCCCGCGACGATGATGGCAGGTGTCACGTTCGAGACGAACATTGCCAGCACATGCTGCACACCCAGCGGGATCGCCTTGTAGAGCGGTGGGGTATAGTCAGGGTCGCGGAGCTGCTCCGGCGTCCCCAGTGTTGCGTCAGCCATGGTCAAGTCCTCCTCAGGTATGCGGGAGATGGTCCCGAAGGGCGGCTTGGCCTTCGGGTTAGAAACAGATTGCGGGCAGCTTCCTCCTCAAGCCGGGCCGCGCACCTCCCACGGGGTTGAAAACCAGTGTTCTTCAAGGTTTGGCGTCGGCCCGATCCGGTCGATCACGGCAAAACGTCCCGGCTGGCTGAGAGGCGTGAGCACCCCATGCCAGATATTGCGATGGAAATTGATACCTTGTGCGCCATTTGTGAGGAAAGCGCGTGGCGTGTCGGGCGTCCCGCCCAGATCTTGCGCAACAATCACGAGAAATGGCGCATCATGCATCGGAATGAAGGCCTGGCTACCGTCCGGATGACGCTCGACCATGTCGAGTGCATAGGGCAGGGCGCGCGGTTCGGCATCGAAGATCGAGATCCCCGCGCGCCCGCCCACACCGAAATCCAGCCTCGCGCGGTCATGGAAGCGTCCGCACATGCCCTGATTGATCAGCTTGTCGGGCGCGCCCGTGGCGTCGAGCACATCGCCGAAAGGGGCGAAAGCTGTCGGGGTCAGGGCGACAGTGGTGAGGATGCGCGTCATGTCCGGCCTTGGGCTAGGGCGTGAGGGGGTGTTGAGTATTTTCGGCAAGATGAAACATCAGGGCAGGATGTCCTTCAACCGCAGTTCCGCGATGCGTTCCACCTGACGGCAGGCCGTGGTGAACTCTGTTTTGCTGTCATTGGCGATCCGGTCATGGAAGGCTTGCAGAATGCTGGCCTTGGTATTGTCGCGCACTGCAATGATGAAGGGGAAGCCGTGCTTCTCGACATAGGCGGTGTTCATGGTCTGGAAGCTGTCGCGTTCTGCATCGGTCAGGGCGTCCAGTCCGGCGCTCGCCTGTTCATGGGTTGATTCCGCAGTCAGGCGCTTGGCCGCGGCGAGTTTCCCGGCAAGGTCCGGATGTGCGCGCAGGACGGCCATCCGCTGATCATCACTGGCGTTGCGGAAGGCCCGCGCCATCGCATTTGCCAGACCCGCCGCGCTGTCATGCGCGGGGCCAAGTTCCAGCGCATGGGCGGCTTCCGCAACCCAGGGCGAGTGTTCGTAGATGCTGCCGAATCTGGCGACAAAAGTCGCGCGATCCATCGTGCTGGGCCGGTCGCGGCGCTGATGGGGGTGCATTGCTGCCCATTGCTGCGCGATGTCCTGACGGCGGGCGAACCAGACGCCCTGATGCGACTGTGCATGATCGAGAAAGCGCATCAGCCCTGCAATCTTGCCCGGACGCCCGATCAGGCGGCAATGCAGGCCAATCGAGAGCATCTTCGGACTGCCGGCCTCGCCTTCGGCATAGAGCACGTCGAAGGCGTCTTTCAGATACTCCTCGAAATCGCGCCCCGTCACCCAGCCCGGTGCTGTGGCGAAGCGCATGTCATTGGCCTCTAGCGTGTAGGGCAGGATCAGTTGATCCCGGTCGCCGAATTCCATCCAATGCGGCAGGTCATCGTCGTAAGTGTCCGAAATCCAGTCGATCTGTCCGGTCTCGGCCACGAGGCGCACGGTGTTGACCGAACAGCGCCCGGTATACCAGCCGCGCGGGGCCTCGCCCACGACCTCGGTATGCAGGCGGATGGCCTCGAGGATCGCAGCGCGTTCCTCTTCCTCGGGCATGTCGCGGTGTTCGACCCATTTCAGACCGTGGCTGGCGATTTCCCAATCGGCCGCCTTCATCGCTGCAAGCTGTTCAGGGTTGCGCGCCAGTGCCGAGGCCACACCGTAAATAGTGACAGGCAACCCGCGCGCGGTGAAGAGGCGATGCAACCGCCAGAACCCGGCCCGTGCGCCATAGTCATAGATCGATTCCATGTTCCAATGCCGCATCCCCGGCCAGGGTTGCGCGCCGGGAATATCCGACAGAAAACCCTCAGAGGCTGCATCCCCATGCAGCAGGCAGTTTTCGCCACCCTCCTCATAGTTCAGCACGAGCGAGATCGCGATCTTTGCCCCGCCCGGCCAGTCGGCCTTGGGGGGCGTGGCACCATATCCAGTCAGATTGCGCGGGTAGCGATGCACGGGGGATCCTCCAAGTCGTTAGATTATTTTGTTCTAGAGCAGAATAATCAATTCCGCTTTCTGGGAATTTTTGAAAGACTTCAAATCTGCGCCGGGGGCAAGAGGCTGGAAGTTTGCAGCCATGCGCTGCAAGATCAGGCGAGATTGCATCAGCAGGAGAGCATTATGGCCGGTTTTCTGACAACGCATGTTCTGGACACGGCACGCGGTTTGCCCGCCGAAGGGTTGGAGATCACGCTGTATCGCCTGCGTGACGGCGCGCGGGATCTGGTTGTGACGATGCGCACCAATGATGACGGGCGCACGGACGGTCCTATCCTGCCCGCAGAGAGCTTCGAAACCGGCGTCTATGAACTGGTCTTTGCTGCGGGCGATTATCTGCGCGCGACCGGGCAGGCGGGGGCTGATCCGCTGTTTCTGGACGAAGTGCCGATCCGTTTCGGTATCAGCGACCCCGACAGCCATTACCATGTGCCGCTCCTGCTGTCGCCTTTCAGCTTTTCGACCTATCGCGGAAGCTGAGCCAGCGCTTTTTCGGCCTCTGCCAGTGCGGATTTGATTCGGGCTGCGATGAAATCAGCAAAAATCGTCACTTTTGGATCGCGCAGACGCCGGTGCGGTGTCAGCGCGGCCAAAGTGACAGGCAGGGGGGGCGTGGCCTCTGCCACTGGAACAAGTGTGCCGTTGACCAGATGTTCGGCCACCTCGAAGATGGGCTTCATCACGATCCCGCGCCCGTCCAGCGCCCAGCCGGTCAGCACATCGCCATCATCGGATTCGAAAGGCCCGGTGATCTTGTGGGGTTGCGGTCCGTCTGGTCCTTTCAGGGTCCATTGAAACTCACGCGCGCCGGGAAAGCGCAGGTTCAGGCAGTCATGCCGGTCGCGCACCAGCGCGGCCCCATCCGCTGGCATACCACGCCGCGCGATATAGGCGGGGGCTGCACAGAGCACCCGCGGACATTCTGCGATCACGCGCATTTTCAGTGTCGAGTCCTCCAGCGTGCCCAGATGAAAGACAAGATCCAGCCCTTCGGCTGTCACATCGATGCTGCGGTCCGATAGGCGCAAACGCAATTCGATCTCGGGATTCTCATCCTTGAAGCTGGGCACATGCGGCGCGATCAGCCGCCGCCCGATGCCAAGCGGGGCCGCGACAAAAAGCGTCCCGCGCGGCTTGGCCGTCGCATGGGTCAGCGCGCCCTCTGCTTCGGATATCGCATCAAGGATCTTCAGAGCGCCGTCGTAGAAGATCTGCCCGTTAGAGGTCGGCTGCAGCGACCGGGTCGTGCGGTTGAATAGCCGTACGCCAAGATGCTTCTCCAGTTCCGCCACACGGGCCGACGCGACAGCGGGCGAGGTGCGTTGATCGCGCGCAGCGGCGGACATGCTGCCCAATTCATAGACACGGACGAACATCTGGACATTGCTGAGATAGGCCATGGCGATTTTCAAGCTGCATTTGAAAGTGATCGGTGTTTTCTGGAATTAACAGAAAGCGGGCTGGCGGTATAGGGTCTGGGCAGACAAGAACATTTAAAGGAGGGCGCGATGCTTGACCTGGTTATCTTCGGCGCTTGGGCGGAATTCGCCATACGCTGGCTGCATGTTGTCACGGCGATTGCCTGGATCGGATCGAGTTTCTATTTCATCGCCCTTGATCTGGGCTTGCGCAAATCGCCCTCGCTGGCCCCCGGCGCGCATGGCGAGGAATGGCAGGTCCATGGGGGCGGTTTCTACCATATCCAGAAATATCTGGTTGCGCCCGAAAAAATGCCCGATCACCTGATCTGGCACAAATGGCAAAGCTATTCGACCTGGCTTTCAGGTTTCGTACTGCTGGCGCTTGTCTATTATGTCGGCGCCGAATTCTACCTGATCGATATCAACGTGGCAGATATCGCGGTCTGGCAGGCGATCGCAATCTCACTGGCCTCTCTGGGCTTCGGTTGGGTGATCTATGACCAGCTCTGCAAGTCGCGCTTCGGCGAAGAAAACACACGCCTGATGGTGCTGCTCTTTGTTCTGCTGGTGATCATGGCCTGGGGCTATACGCAGGTTTTCACCGGTCGTGCGGCGCTTCTGCATCTTGGTGCGTTTACTGCCACGATCATGTCGGCGAATGTGTTCTTCATCATCATTCCCAATCAGAAGATCGTTGTCGCTGACCTGAAAGCGGGCCGTGTGCCGGATGCGAAATACGGCAAGATCGCCAAGCAGCGCTCGACCCATAACAACTACCTGACACTGCCAGTCATCTTTCTGATGCTATCCAATCATTACCCGCTGTCCTTTGCCTCCGAATTCAACTGGCTCATTGCAGCGCTTGTCTTTCTGATGGGGGTGACGATCCGGCATTTCTTCAACAGCTTGCACATGGGCGCTGGTTACAAATGGTGGACATGGGCTGTCACGACAGTGTTGTTTCTGACCATCATCATGCTCTCGACCCTCGGCCAGCCACGCGCGGCCGAGGAGGAAGATCTCGCCTCGCTACCAGCCTCTGTCGCCCGCTTCGTCGAGGATCCGCATTTCGAGGACGCCTACTGGTCCGTTGTCGGCCATTGCTCGATGTGCCATGCCGCAGAACCGGTCTGGCCGGGTCTTTATTGGGCGCCGAAAGGGATCATACTGGAAACCGAGGCACAGGTCGCCCGCGCCGCCCAGACCATCTATCTGCAATCCGGCGTCAGTCATGCGATGCCACCGCGCAGCTCGGTTCAGATGGGTGACGAGGCCCGCGCTGAAATCATCCGCTGGTATCGCAGCGCCACCGGCTCCTGATTTCAGTCTTGTCCAAATATCCTGGGGGAGTCCCGCGTCTTGCGGGACGGGGGCAAAGTCCCCTGAACCCAAGAACCTGAAAGCCCCGCCTGGACAGGCGGGGCTTTCTCATTCAGCTCTCGGCAGGGAAGCGATCAGCCAATGGCCGCCTGTTTCACTTCATCGTCGATGAAGGGCACATACTGGGCGAAGTTCTCGGCGAACATGCCGACAAGTTTCGCGGCCTGACGGTCATAGGCCTCGCCATCTTCCCAGGTCCGGCGCGGATCGAGCAGCACATCCGCCACACCCGGCACCGACACCGGCACATCAAACCCGAAATTCGGATCGCGGCGGAACTCGACTTCCCGAAGTGAGCCGTCCAGTGCCGCGCTCAGAAGCGCGCGGGTGGCCTTGATCGGCATGCGCGAGCCCGTGCCGTAGGCGCCACCAGTCCAGCCGGTGTTGACCAGCCAGCATTCCGCCCCGAAACGCGCGATCTTTTCCTGCAGCAGCTTTCCATAGACCTCAGGACGTCGCGGCATGAACGGCGCCCCGAAACAGGTCGAGAAGGTCGGTTGCGGTTCGGTCACACCTTGTTCGGTCCCGGCCACTTTCGAGGTGAAGCCAGACAGGAAATGATACATCGCCTGCGCCGGTGTCAGCCGCGCGATCGGGGGAAGCACACCAAAGGCGTCGCAGGTCAGCATGATGATATTCTTCGGCACACCACCGAGGGATGTCGGCGAGGCGTTGGAAATCGCCTCGAGCGGATAGGCAACGCGCGTGTTTGCCGTCAGGCTGTCATCGGCGAAATCCAGTTCCAGCGTGTCCGGGTCATAGACCATATTCTCGACCACCGATGCGAAGCGATGTGTCGTTGCGTAGATTTCCGGCTCGGCTTCGGCGTCGAGGTTGATGGTTTTGGCGTAGCAACCGCCTTCGAAATTGAAAATGCCCTGATCCGACCAGCCATGTTCGTCATCCCCGATCAGGATGCGCGCGGGATCTGCCGAAAGCGTGGTCTTGCCTGTGCCCGACAGACCGAAGAACACCGCGGACTCTTCCGAATCATCCAGCGCATGATTGGCCGAGCAATGCATCGGCATAACGCCTTTTTCCGGCAGGATATAGTTCAGCAGCGTGAAGACCGACTTCTTGTTTTCACCGGCATAGGCGGTGTTGGCGATCAGGATGATCTTGCGGCTCAGGTCCAGCGCGATCACAGTCTCGGACCGGCAGCCGTGACGGGCCGGGTCGGCCTTGAAGCTCGGACAGTTGATGATGGTGAATTCGGGATCGAAGGTCGCCAGTTCCTCGGCAGCGGGACGGCGCAGCAGATGACGGATGAAAAGCCCGTGCCAGGCCAGTTCCGTAACGACGCGCACATCCAGACGATAGGCCGGGTCAGCGCCACCGTAGAGATCCTGCACAAAAACCTCGCGCCCCTGCAGATGCGCCAGCATATCGGTATGCAAGCGGTCGAAGGCGGCTTGCTCCATGGGCGCATTGTTCTCCCACCAGATTTTGGATTCAACCTCTGGGCTGCGCACAACAAACTTGTCTTTGGGTGAGCGACCGGTATGCGTTCCGGTCGAGGCCAGAAACGCGCCGCCGATCCCCAGCCGTCCTTCGCCGCGCTGGATCGCCGCTTCAACCAGCGCGGGTTCCAACAGATTGTAATAGGCCTTCGACACTCCGACGATACCTTGATCTTCCAGGCGTTTCTTCGGGTTGACGCGGGGTGTGGTCATCGTGGCGGCTCCATTTGGCACGTTGTTCCTGAATCGGGCGCGATCACCTGATCAAAAAGATATTCCGTCATTGGCATATCATGCCGTCCATCGGCTCCCTGCCCTATAGCATCACGGTAGCGGCAAAGCATAGGTCGCTTTCGCGCAGTTAGCGCAATCAGGCAGACGTTAGCGCAACATTAGGAATTCCAGCGCATACACAGTGTTGCCGTTTGGCACGGTTGAATGCGAATCGGCACCGAAAAGCCGGGAACTGCGGTTATTTTGTTGCGACAAACATGGGATTGGGCGAATATGTGGCAAAATTAAGGCGAAATCGCCACAAAGAGCAGACACAAAGGGCAGCCACATGTCGAAAATCGCATTGGTCGATGATGACCGTAATATCCTGACCTCCGTATCCATCTGCCTTGAAGCCGAAGGCTTCGAGGTGGAAACATATAATGACGGTCAGGCGGCGCTGGATGCCTTCAATCGCAAGATGCCCGATATGGCTGTGCTCGACATGAAGATGCCGCGCATGGACGGGATGGAATTGCTGCAGAGATTGCGGCAGAAAACCCAGATGCCGATCATCTTCCTGACCTCCAAGGACGACGAGATCGACGAAGTGCTCGGGCTGCGTATGGGTGCCGATGACTATGTGAAAAAGCCTTTTTCCCAGCGCTTGTTGGTTGAACGGATCCGCGCGCTGCTACGCCGCAAGCAGGCGATCGAGGCAGGACCGGACGCGGGTGACGAGGCCAAGGTCCTGGTGCGGGGCAATCTGGAAATGGATCCCTTGCGCCATCAGGTGAAATGGAAGGGCGAAGACGTCACCCTGACCGTGACCGAATTTCTGCTTTTGCAAGCCCTTGCGCAGCGTCCCGGTGTCGTGAAGTCGCGCGATCAGTTGATGGACGTGGCATATGAGGACCAAGTTTATGTCGACGACCGCACGATTGACAGTCATATCAAGCGGTTGCGCAAGAAGATGCGCAGCGTTGACGAGGAATTCTCGTCCATCGAGACACTTTACGGGATCGGCTACAAATATAACGAAGCGTGACACAAGGCCGGTCGGTGCGAAGCCTGACGGATAGAAAATCGGGTGCTGTAGTGCAGACGGAGGCAACTGCATCGAGAACGGACATCGTTCTTGGCGATGACTGGATAGGTCCCGGCGACGCGGTCGAGACTGAGGTGCGCGCATCGCGTGCGCGGCGCGGTATGCTGAGCATTTCAAGCTCTCCGCTGGCTCGCAAGATCGCGCTATTCAATCTGGTGGCGCTTGTGATTCTGATCGCAAGCATCCTGTTCACGAATCCGTTTCGGGATTCGCTGCTGCGCCAGCAGGAAGAAATGCTGGGCACGAATGTTCAGATCATTGCGCGCATGTTGTCGGGATCGGGGGATATGAACGCCGCGCGTGAAGCGCTGCAGAACAGTTTCTCGATGGATCAGCGCTTTGAATTGCTGCTGATAGATGCCCAAGGCCAGATCGCAGGTCAGATTCAGGGCAACGAAGCCATTCCCGGAAGCCAGTTGGCGCAACGAGCGACACCGATCAGCGACATCTTGCGGGTAATCTGGTCTGGGATGACGTCCATCACACCCATTGATCGCGGCGGTCCCGCAGCGACGGATTTCCGGTCCGTGGCGCAATCCATGTTCCAGCAAAATCAGAACGGACAGAGCGCCAGCCATACGCAGCGCGATGGGACGGATATGATGTGGCTGGCGGCAAGCGCCCCGGTCATGCGCGAGGGCGATTTTGTCGGGGCTGTGTTCCTGCGTCGCGATTCTGCCGATACGGCTCAACTGATGCGGCAGGAGCGCGAGCAGGTGTTCCAGTTCTTCCTGATCGCCGTTCTGGTATCGATCGGACTGAGTTTTGTATTGGCCTCGACCATCGCCAATCCGCTGGCCGATCTTGCCATGGCCGCCGAACTTGGCAAGCGCCGGGATGCGCGCAAGAACCAGCCCGGCGCGCGCGTGCGCATCCCTGATCTCTCGGGCCGTCCCGATGAAATCGGCGATCTGTCCCGTGCGATGCGCGGGATCGTCAGCGCGCTTTACGATCGGGTCGAGGCGAATGAACAGTTTGCCGCCGATGTGGCGCATGAAATCAAGAACCCTCTCGCTTCGCTGCGCTCTGCTGTCGGCAGCCTGCGCATGGCCAAGCGCCCCGATCAGGTGCAGCGGCTGCTCGAAGTGATCGAACATGACGTGCGTCGCCTGGACCGGCTGGTATCGGACACGTCCAATGCCTCGCGTCTGGACGCGGAACTCGTCAAGGAAGAGCAGGAGGAATTCGATCTTATCGTTCTGCTGAACAATCTGTGTCAGCACCTGTCGCAGGAAGCGCGCGAAAAGGGTGTGGAATTCATCAAGATTCTGCCCGAAGAGCCGATCCGCATCACGGGTCTGGAGGGGCGTCTGGCGCAGGTTTTTGTCAACCTGATCACGAATGCGATCTCTTTCTGCGAAGACGGGGATGCCGTGCGCGTCTGGGCGCGGCAGCGCCATGATCGCGTTCTGGTCGTGGTTGAAGATACTGGACCGGGCATACCAGACAACGCGCTCAAGAAAGTCTTCAAGCGCTTCTACTCTGAGCGTCCGGTGCAGCAATTCGGCAATCACTCGGGTCTTGGGCTTGCGATTTCCAAGCAGATCATCGAAGCGCATCAGGGCGTGATCTGGGCCGAGAATATTCGCGCGAACGGGGCAGATCCCGACAGCCCGCCCCTGGGCGCGCGTTTTGTGGTCGGCCTGCCGCTGTGACCATGCGGCCCGTGCCGGAAATGATTCATGGCTCTGCTGTCGCGTTTGACCTCGAAGGATTGTGGACTGGTTTGCTGATCAAAGGGCGCTCCGGCAGCGGAAAATCCGAACTGGCGCTTGAACTGATCGGCCTCGGGGCGCGTCTGGTTTCCGATGACCAGACCGAGTTGCGGCGTGAGGGGGCGCAGATCCGTCTTTCGGCTCCACCTGCGCTTCGCGGCCTCATTGAGCTGCGCCAACTCGGCATCCTGCGCATTGATCCGGTCGATAGCGCCGCCCTTGCAGCTTTGGTGGATCTTGATGAACTCGAAGCCGAGCGGTTGCCGCAACGCCATGTCACAGATATTCAGGGGGTGAGCGTGCCGCGACTGCGCCGCGCCTCTGGCAGGGCGTTTGCGGTCGGGTTGAAGTATTATCTCCTGTCACGCCATTGGCAGGACAAGGACAATTAGCATGCCTGTGCCGCCTGCTGAATCGAACAAGACTGATCGTCTGGTGCTGTTGACCGGACCCTCGGGGGCCGGGCGCAGCACAGCGCTCAGGGCGCTTGAGGATCTTGGCTTTGAGGCGATTGACAACATGCCGATCTCTCTGGTGTCACGGCTGGTTGCCGCCCCGCTGGAGCGACCGCTAGCGCTGGTGCTTGACCCGCGCAACCGCGATTTCGCAGTCAATGCGTTACTGGCACTGGTCGAGGACCTATCCGCATCGCCGCGCTTCGATTTCGATCTGGTCTATCTCGATTGCCCGGTAAACACGTTGATCCAGCGCTATTCAGAGACGCGCCGTCGCCATCCGCTCAGTCCCGAAGGCACAGCGCGCGACGGGATCGAGCTTGAAGCGCGACTGATGCAGCCGGTCAGGATGCGCGCGGATGTGCTGGTCCAGACCGAGGGCATGACCCCGCATGATCTGCGCGCGCATATGCAGCTCCTGTTCGGAGAAGCAGGGGCGCAGAACATGCAGGTGCATGTGGAGTCCTTTTCCTACCGACGCGGTATTCCTGCCGGGGTTGATCTTGTCTTTGACTGCCGGTTTCTGAACAATCCGCATTGGCAGCCCAGTCTTCGGGCGCGTGACGGACGGGATCCGGCTGTGGTGGATTTCATCCTGTCTGACATGCGGTTCTCCGGGTTTTTCCGACGAGTTCGCGATATGGTAGAGTTTCTTCTACCAGAATACGCCCAAGAGGGGAAAACTCAGCTCTCCATCGGCCTTGGCTGTACAGGCGGGCAACACAGGTCCGTTGCGATCGCCGAAAAGCTGTCAAATGCCCTTGCACAGGCCGGGTGGCAGGTGTCTAAACGGCACAGGGAACTGGAACGCATCGCGGCGCATGCCGCAGCAGAAAAGAGCGAATAGGTCGCCTCGTGATCGGGATCGTGATCGTTGCCCATGGTGGTCTGGCCCGCGAATATCTCGCGGCGATAGAGCATGTGATTGGCAAACAGACTGGTATTGCGGCGATCTCGATCGAATATGATCATGATCGCGCAGCCAAACAGGCCGAAATCGCAGCCGCAGCCGCAGCGGTTGATGTCGGGTCCGGCGTGGTTGTCGTCACCGACATGTTCGGCGGATCGCCGTCCAATCTTTCGATGCCCGCCTGCACTGGCCCCGAGCGGCGGATCCTGTACGGGGCAAATTTGCCGATGCTCATCAAGCTCGCGAAATCGCGTGATATGGGGTTGCAGGCGGCGACTTCAGCCGCATTGGAAGCCGGTCGAAAATACATCAATTCCATGGAAATCGGCCGCTAGGCTTTTGAAAATCAGGACAGGTGACGGCAGCGCATGACGGAAATCGAGTTGGAGATCATCAATGAAAAGGGGTTGCATGCCCGTGCTTCGGCGAAATTCGTTGAAGTGGTGGAGGCCCATGATGCAGCCGCCGAAGTGATGAAGGATGGCATGAGTGTGCCAGGAGATTCGATCATGGGACTGCTTATGCTGGCGGCGTCGCGCGGAACCTCGATTCAGGTCAAGACGTCGGGAACCCAACATGCAGAGCTTGCCTCTGCACTTCAGGAACTTGTCGCAAATCGTTTCGGCGAGGGAATGTGAAGCGCCAAATCAGGCAGGCAAAAAGTCGCTGAAAATATTTTGTATAAAAACAATATGTTAATCTGATCACGGCGCGCTCATCTGATCGTGACCCGCCGACGGGTTCTGCCGGGGCCCTCCTTCGATTACATCTCAGGCGTGTGTGGATGGAACCAATCGGTGCCTTGCCGGTTGATCCTACACAACGGGATCGACGAAACGTCGAAACAGTCTGGAACAGGAGTAACGAAGAATGACGAAGATTCTGGCATATGCGGCAACGGCCGCAATGGTCGCAACAGGTGCGAGTGCAGGCAGCTTTTCCAAAGCAGCGCCAGTGGGTCAAGAGCCTGTTGTCCAGCAGCCCGCCGCGCCGGTCGCGGCCCCGCGGTTTGATTGGACCGGCGCCTATGCTGGTGCGGCCCTCGGCTATGGCCGCCTGAAGACCAGCGCGGGGGAAAGTGGCACTTCTGCGGTCGGTGGTCTCTTTGCAGGGTATCGCTGGGATATGGGTGATGCGGTTCTCGGGGCCGAAGCGCAGATCGCACCGATGGCTTTCGGCTCGCCGACGCTCGCAAGCGGTGACAGATTGCGCGCTGGCGCGTCGCTGCTCTTGTCTGCAGGTATGCCGGTGACGGCAGATGCGCGCACGCTGGCTTATGTTGGCGCAGGCCCGGCCCTTCTGCGTACAAGCGGTCCGGCAGGGTCCAAGACCTCGACCGGTATTCAGGGTCAGTTGGGTGTGGACCACATGCTTACCGACAGCGTGATGCTGCGTGGTTCGGTCAATTACACGGCGATCAACCGTGTCGGATCTGCCAATGACCGCACGCGCACGCTTGGGGCTGGTGTCGGTCTGGCCTTCCGCTTCTAAGGATCGAGTGATCTTAATAAAGCCCCTTGCAGTTTACTGCAGGGGGCTTTTTCATGGGTCGTCGCGGTAAACAGCTTTACGAGCCTCGCGGTCAGTCATCCTGACCAAGCATCGGGGCAGGGCGTCTAGGCGCGACAGGATGACGTGAAAACCGGAACGGCGCGCGCACCCCCTTCAATCCATCCATGTCCAGCAACAGATCGCGGGCGATCACCTGCGGATCGGAAAAGACAGCTTCCATGTTCTGAATCGGTCCGGCTGGCACGCCCGCAACTTCGCATGCAGCAAGCAATGCGGCACTATCCCAGATCTGTGTTGCAGCACAGATCCGCTCCGACAGGGCGTCGCGATTGCGCACCCGCGCAGCATTGGTGGCGAAATCCGGGTGCGCTACAAGCTCTTCCAGTCCAAGCAATCCGCAAAGGCGTCGATACTGTCCGTCGTTTCCTGTGGCGATGATGATATGTCCGTCTGCACATGGCACTGTCTGATAAGGCGCAAGATTGGGGTGGAAATTGCCCAGGCGCTTCGGAGAATGTCCGGTAGCCAGGTAATTCATCGCCTGATTGGCCATCAGGGCGACAGCCGAATCCATCAGCGCCATGTCGATATGTTGCCCCAACCCGGTGCGCGCGCGCTCGTGCAGCGCCGCCAGAATCGCGGTGCTGGCATAGATGCCGGTCACGATATCCGTTACGGCAACGCCCACCTTCTGCGGCGCGCCATCTGCAGGGCCCGTAACCGACATCAGCCCTGACATGCCCTGAATGATATAGTCATAGCCCGCACGGTGAGCATAGGGGCCGGTCTGCCCGAAACCCGTGATCGAGCAATAAACCAGCCGCGGGTTCAGCTCGGCAAGGGTCTCATAATCCAGCCCGTATTTCGACAGCCCCCCCAGTTTGAAATTCTCGATCAGCACGTCGGCCTCTGCAACCAGAGCGCGGACCTTTGCCTGTCCTTCCTGCGTGCGGAAATCGGCCGTCACCGAGGATTTGCCGCGATTGGTGGAATGGAAATAGGCCGCATCCTGCGAGCCATCTTCGCGCTGGATAAATGGCGGCCCCCAACGGCGCGTGTCATCGCCCTCGGGGGATTCCACCTTGATCACTTCGGCACCCAGATCGGCCAAGGTCTGACCGGCCCAGGGACCGGCCAGTATTCGCGCCAGCTCTATGACGCGCACCCCCTCCAGCGGTCCCGGCATGCGCCTTAGCCGCCCAGTTTTTCAGTCAGGATGCGTTCGAACTCGGCATAAGGCATGTTCGAGTAAAGCTGGCCATTGATCACGAAACTGGGCGTAGAGCGGATACCGTAGGTTTCTGCATTCGCCTGATAGAATTCGGTCAGTTCCAGCGCCTTGTCGGCATCCTCCAGACAGGCATTGACCTCGGCATCGCTCATGCCGGCCTGACGGCCAAGCCTGCGCAGGTTCTCGGCCACAACCGCCGGATCATTCGAGGCGGCCCAGGTGCTCTGTGTCTGATAGATCAGCTCGACCATGCCATGATAGCGCGTGCCGCCCCCGCAACGCGCGACCATCCCGGCCCAGAGACCGTAGCGGTCAAAATAGACTTCGCGCTTCAGGAAGAGGATCTGGTCGGTATCAATGAAGTTTTCCTTGATCTGCTGGAAAGCCCCCTGATTGAATGTCGCACAATGCGGGCAGGTGAACGATGAGTATTCGACCACCACGACCGAGGCTTCCGGATTGCCCAGCGGAAAATCGAGCGCATGGATTTCCGTGGACTGCCCTGCCGTTGTGCTGATTGCGGCTGCGGGTGTCGGCTGGTTCTGGGACATATACCACCAGCCCCCGGCCCCGGCGGCCACGACAACGGCCAGCGCAGGCAGGATTAACTTGTTCATCTCGGGTTTCCTTTGTTCTGTTGTGCCTTCGATAGGACATTGCAGGCCAGACGTTCAAGGGCCGCGCGCAGGCTCTGGTCCTGCACGGGTGCCGCCGTTTCGCGGGCTTTCGTCTGAATTTCGGGTGCCGGTTCGCGCGCCGCAGCCTTTGGGGCCGGATCAAATTGTGCCTGTCCTTCGGCAAAGCCCATCGGCGCGGTCTGCGTCAGGTGGATGCGCGCAATCGCATTATAGCCGTAGCAGGCATTGACCCGTTCCCGCAGCGCGGGCAGTTGCATTTGCAGCATTGGCCCTGCGGCGCCTGTGGTCAGCAGCGTCAGCGTGCCGCCAAGCCCGCCCTTGCTATAGCCGACCTTCACGGGGCGGCATTGGGCCGCGATATCCGGGCCCGCGATCTCGGCCCAATGCGTCAGCAGGCGCGAGATGGCGAAACCGCGCGCCTCTCCTGCCTTGCGGATACGCGATTCCACCAGCCGTGACGCGGCTTCAAAGCCGCGCATCCGGCGCGTGGGGGGAGGGGCAGGGGCCTTTGCCATTGCGGTCACGATCTTCCTTGCAGTGCGCGAGACAGAGTTTACCTTCTGACGCGCGCTTTGCCAGAGGGCAGGGCAGTTTTTCGTGGTGAGAGGGCATAACACATGCGTGACGCGGCGGCACAGTCAATCGCTCCGGTCCTGCTGGACTGGTATGACCGCCACGCCCGCGCGCTGCCCTGGCGCATTCCGCCCGGCAGTCCTGACACGCCTGATCCATACCGGATCTGGCTGTCAGAGGTGATGCTGCAGCAAACAACCGTGGCGGCGGTGAAGGCGTATTTCAGCCGCTTCACCACGCGTTGGCCCACGGTGGAGGCTCTGGCCGCCGCCGCCGATGCGGATGTCATGGCCGAATGGGCCGGTCTGGGCTATTATGCCCGCGCGCGCAACCTGTTGAAATGCGCGCGCGCGGTGGCCGCAAGGGGCGGTTTTCCGCGCGACAGGGCAGGGTTGCAGGAACTTCCGGGGATCGGTCCCTATACCTCTGCCGCAATTGCCGCGATTGCCTTTGGTCATCCCGAAACCGTCGTCGATGGCAATGTCGAGCGCGTCATGGCGCGGCTTTTCGATGAACACACACCCCTGCCTGTCGCCAAGCCAGTGCTGACAGAACTGGCCGCCGGATTGACGCCCATGCAGCGCTCTGGCGATTACGCGCAGGCTGTGATGGATCTGGGGGCCACGATCTGCACCCCGCGCAATCCGGCCTGCGGTATCTGCCCGTTGATGGCGCATTGTGCCGCGCGCGCAGCGGGCACTGCCGCCAGCCTGCCGCGCAAGACCCGCAAGCCCGCCAAACCGGTGCGCTTCGGGACCGCCTATCTTGGGCAGCGCCAGGATGGTGCCTGGTTGATGGAGCGCCGCCCGGATAGCGGTCTGCTGGGCGGTATGCTGGGCTGGCCCGGCACGGATTGGAGCGAGGACAGCCCACCCGAGACCCCGCCCATGCCCGCTGACTGGCGCGCGGTCCCCGGCGAGGTGCGTCATACCTTCACGCATTTCCACCTGCGCCTTTCCCTTAGGGTTGCGCGTCTGCCGCAAGACACTCCGGGCGATTTCATCGAGCGCGATGCATTTGACCCCCGCGCTCTTGCAACGGTCATGCGCAAAGCACATGCTCTGGGGGTGGATTATCTGAGAAGCCTGGAGGCCCCATGACCAATGATCTGAGTGAAACCGACCAGTATGTACTGACCCATACCATGCTGCGCATCAAGGAGCCCGAACGCGCACTCAGGTTCTATTGTGACGTGCTGGGTTTTCGCCTGATGACACAGCTTGATTTCGCGGAAGCAAGGTTCTCACTCTATTTCCTGCAACCCCGTGGGCACGACGATTGCGCCAATGGCTCGATCGAGCAGAGCTTCGGTCGCGCGGGGCTGCTGGAACTCACCCATAACTGGGGCTGTGAGGACAGCGACACCGAAATGCACTCGGGCAATTCCGAACCCAAGGGCTTTGGCCATATCTGCATTGCAGTGCCTGATATCGAAGCCGCTTGCGCGCGGTTCGATGCGATGGGCGTGCGCTTTCAGAAGCGATTGGGGGAAGGCGGCATGAAGGAAATTGCCTTCATTCTCGATCCTGACGGCTATTGGATCGAAGTGGTGCAGCCCTCGCTGATGGAAGGGCTGGTCGGCAAGAACAGGGTGTAACTCTGTCGCAGCCTTGCGGGGCTGTCAGTGCGTGGAATTTGCGATATACTGCGCGAAAGCGCATAAACTCGGGTAAGCCCCTGTGACACCAGAAAAATTCCGCCGATTCAGTTCTGCCGTACCCTTCTGGGTCAGCCTCGGCTTCGTACCGCTGGTCTGGATTTCCGCTCTCTGGGGTGGCTGGTGGTTCATGCTGGCAGTGGCATATGGATGGTGGGCCTTCACGCTGATCGATTTCATCACCGGGCTGAATATCGAGAACCCGGATACGGAAACGCCCATCACTGACCTTTTCTGGTATCGCCTGATCACGCTGATCTGGTTCCCGGTCCAGTTCGTGACCATATTCGGGGTGCTCTGGGTGCTGGCCAATGGCGCGCTGCCGTGGTGGGAACAACTGGGCGTGGTCTTTGGTCTTGGGGTGATGACCGGGGTCATCGGTATCGTCTATGCGCATGAGCTTCTGCACCAGAAAACCCCGCATGAACGCTGGCTGGCGGATCTGCTGCTGGCATCCGTGCTCTATTCGCATTTCCGTTCGGAGCATTTGCTGGTCCATCATCGCTATGTCGGCACCCCGCGCGATCCGGTGACAGCGCGCTATAACGAGGGCTTCATCAGCTACTTTTTCCGCGTGTTGCGCGATTGCCCGCCTTCGGCCTTCCGCGCCGAGGCCGCGATGCTCGCGCGCAAGGGCCTGCCCTGGTGGCACCGCTCCAATCCGTTCTGGCGTTTCGCGGCGCTGCAGGGGGCGATGCTGGCACTGGCTGCGCTGATCGGCGGCTGGTGGGGGCTGTTTCTGTTCGTGTTTCAGGCCGCGACCGCCTTCTGGCATCTGGAACTGACGAATTACATCGAACATTACGGCCTGACCCGGCGGTATCTGGGCGACGGAAAATACGAACCGGTGCGTCCGCATCATAGCTGGAACGCCTCGCATGCGGCCTCGAACTGGCTGATGATCAATCTGCAACGCCATTCTGATCACCATTACAAACCCGAACGACGCTTTCCACTGTTGCAGACCTATGACGAAACCGCCGCGCCGCAACTCCCTTTCGGCTATCCGGCGCTGACGACGCTGGCGATGGTGCCGCCTCTGTTCCGGCGCTACATGAACCCTCGGGTCAAGGAATGGCGCCGACAATTCTACCCCGATATAGAGGACTGGACAGCCTATTCCACGCATGCCACCCCGATGCCAAAAGGAGCGTCTTGAGCGGAACGGCATATGCGCTATGTGACGCACATGACCCAGACAGAAGTGCTGTATAACGGGCGCTGCCCCATTTGCTCGGCAGAGATCGCGCAGTATCGCAAGCAGGCGAATGACGCCGGAGCTGACTTGAGTTTCACCGATCTGCATGACGCTGATCTCTCAAGTTGGAACCTCAGTCCCGAACAGGCCACGCGCCGCCTGCATATTCGTCAGCAGGGACAGATCATTTCGGGTTTCCCTGCCTTCCTGCTGCTGTGGCGGGAACTTCCGCGCATGCGTTGGCTGGCGCGACTGTTCTCTCTGCCGATGCTGCGGCAGATCGCAGAGCTCGGATACAATCACGTCGCGGCTCCAATGCTCTATGCGATGCATAGACGCAGGCAGGCTGGACGCCACTGACTTCTGGCTGGCAGGACCATAAAGGAAGACTTCGGTGCAGCCAAAAAGGGGGGAATCCCGTTCGCTGTCAGACGAACTGCTCGCGGATGAGTCGCTCATCCAGCCCATGCCCCGGATCGAACAGAAGCTTGTGCGCGATATCGCGGACGGACTGGATATCGACCCGAACCACATTGCGGACCGACCGGCTGTCAGCATCCGCCATCACGGGGCGGCGCTCGGGATCAACGACCTCGAAGCGCACCCGCGAGTCCTTGGGCAGGATCGCCCCGCGCCAGCGCCGCGGACGAAACGCCGCGACAGGCGTGAGCGCCAGAACATCCGATCCGATGGGCAGGATCGGACCATGCGCAGAATAGTTATACGCGGTCGATCCCGCAGGCGTGCTGACCATGGCACCATCGCAGACCAACTCATCCAGCCGCTGTTTGCCATCGACGATGATGCGCAGTTTCGCCGCCTGTGCTCCCTGCCGCAGGAGCGAGACCTCATTGATCGCCAGCGCCTCGAAAACCGATCCGTCACTGCGCGTGGCTTGCATCCTCAGCGGATTCAACACAGCCATCTCTGCGCCCGCCAGTCTCTCGCTCAACCCGTCGGCCTGCCAGCCATTCATCAGAAAGCCGACTGTGCCCCGGTTCATCCCGTAGACAGGCGTATCCAGATGCTGTGTTGCGTGCAGAGTCTGCAACATGAACCCGTCGCCACCCAGCGCGATGATGACATCCGCTTCTTCGACTGGCACCGCTTTGTATTGCCGTGACAGGACCGCAAGGGCCTCTTGTGCATCGGGTGCAGCGCTGGCCAGCAAAGCAAGCTTGTGCGACATGGCAGGACTCCAGTTCTGTCGAGCCCTTTCTGGCGCTCTGCTGCTGCCTTGGCAAGCGCGTTCCGATAGGCGCAAGGTTGCGCGGATCGGTGGAAATGTTGCCTTCAAGGTCGCGACGCAACGCAAAAGCGGCGCAATGAAGCCTTTGCCTGCGCACTCCGTTAGGCTAAATGGGGCGCAACCGAAACCTGCGACCCTGGGGGCCCGAGATGGATCAGACTGCGCGCGACACTGGCTTCTTCACTGAAACGGTCGAGGACCGTGATCCCGAAGTTTTTGCGGCTATCCGCTCCGAACTGGGCCGGCAGCGTGACGAGATCGAACTGATCGCTTCCGAGAACATCGTCTCCAAGGCCGTGATGGAAGCACAAGGGTCGGTTCTGACCAACAAATATGCCGAGGGTTATCCGGGCCGTCGCTACTATGGCGGGTGCCAATATGTCGACATTGCAGAGAACCTTGCCATCGCGCGGGCCTGCGAATTGTTCAAATGCGACTTCGCCAATGTGCAGCCCAATTCCGGTTCACAAGCCAATCAGGGCGTGTTCACCGCACTTCTGAAACCCGGCGACACGATCCTTGGCATGTCGCTCGATGCGGGCGGCCATCTGACCCATGGCGCCAAACCCAACCAGTCAGGCAAATGGTTCAATGCCGTGCAATATGGGGTGCGTCGCGACACGCTCGATGTGGATTATGACCAGATCGCTGCATTGGCCGCAGAGCATCAGCCCAAAATGATCATTGCCGGTGGTTCTGCCATCCCGCGCATCATCGATTTCGCGCGCATGCGCGAGATTGCCGATTCCGTAGGGGCCTATCTGCTGGTCGATATGGCGCATTTCGCCGGGCTTGTGGCAGCGGAGCTTTACCCTTCGCCCTTCCCGCATGCGCATGTGGCAACCACCACCACGCACAAGACCCTGCGTGGTCCGCGCGGCGGCATGATCCTGACCAATGACGAAACCATCGCGAAAAAGGTCAATTCCGCGATTTTCCCCGGCATTCAGGGCGGCCCGCTGATGCATGTCATCGCCGCCAAGGCCGTGGCTTTCGGCGAGGCGCTGCGTCCCGGCTTCCGTGACTATCAGAAACAGGTCATCGCCAATGCCAAATCGCTGGCGGATCAACTGGAAAAAGGCGGGCTGGCGACTGTCACCGGCGGCACGGATACGCATCTTCTGCTGGTCGATCTGCGCCCCAAAGGGGTGAAGGGCAATGCGACCGAGAAGGCGCTGGGCCGCGCGCATATCACGTGCAACAAGAACGGTATCCCGTTTGATACCGAAAGCCCGATGATCACCAGTGGCATCCGTCTGGGCACGCCCGCTGGCACCACCCGCGGCTTTACAGAGGCCGAGTTCCGGCAGATCGCTGACTGGATCGTGGCCGTGGTTGATGGCTTGGCTGCGAATGGGGAAGACGGCAATACCGAGGTCGAATCGCGGGTGAAGGCTGAAGTGGCTGAGCTTTGCGCCCGCTTCCCGATCTATCCCGAACTCTGACCGGTTCCGTGCAGTGGCACCAAAGAGAGGGGGCAGTCTGCCCCCTCTTGCCCTTTCAGGGCAATTCACCCCGCAGAGTATTTGCGGCAAGATGAAGCGAAGATGGCTGCACAGGGGGTATTGCCCGTTGGAACGTGAGGCAAGATGCTGAATATCCTGCGCTATGGTAACGAGTCCGAACGCCCCAAGCTATTGATTGTGCACGGGCTGTTCGGGTCTGCCCGCAACTGGGGGGCCATCGCCAAACGTCTGTCCGACAGCCGCGAGGTGATCAGCGTCGACATGCGCAACCACGGCGAAAGCCCATGGTTCAACAGCCACAGCTATGCTGATCTTGCCGAGGATCTTGCAGAGGTGATCCACGCCGAGGGCGGCGCGCTGGATGTGCTTGGCCATTCGATGGGTGGCAAGGCCGCCATGATGCTGGCGCTGACGCGGCCGGAACAGGTGCGCCGCCTGCTGGTCGCGGATATTGCACCTGTGGCCTATTCGCATAGCCAATCCCATCTGATCGCGGCCATGCGCGATCTGCCGCTTGCGCAACTGCGCAGCCGCGCTGAGGCTGATGCCGCGCTGGCCCGCTCTGTAGATGATCCGTCGGTCCGGGCGTTCTTGCTGCAATCGCTGGATCTTCGGTCCACGTCCGCGCGCTGGCGATTGAACCTGAATGTGCTGGAGGCAGAGATGGACAAGGTAACGGGCTGGCCCGACATTGCAGCGCAGTTTTCCGGACCAACCTTGTTTCTGAGTGGCGCGCGGTCTGATTATGTGCTGCCAGAACATCGCCCGGCGATCCGCAAACATTTTCCGGAAGCGAAATTCGCGAAACTGCCCGGCGCGGGCCATTGGCTGCATGCCGAGGCCCCGCGCCCTTTTGAACAGACCGCGCGCATGTGGTTTGACTGACGCGCGGTCAGACCTCTGCGAGTTTACGCGCGATAATCCAGCTTGCCAGCAGCCCGGCGATGCCACCCCCGGCGACCCATATCAGGATCGGTTGCAGCGTATCCTGACCCAAACTCAGGGCTATGACCATCGCGATCCCGGCGCAGGTGACCCCGGCGATACTGAAGACAAGCGGAAACAGTTTTGGCATATTGCGCTCCTTTGGGCAGACTGGTTTGGTGCCAGTTCAGCGCATTTCGCGGTCACTGTCTTTGATCCAGGGCAAAAGATGTTCAGTTTGCGACTATGTCGTGGTCAGAGGGTCATGAAATTTGGCGATAGTCTTTTCCCTTCGGCCAGAGCTGACAGGTACATTGAAAACAGGATCTGGAAATTCCGGGCCACAGGCCATGCTGTTTCCCGCAGAACCGGCGTGGTTCCAATTGTTGTCCGGGCAGAGTTTGGTACAAGCTGCAACCGAGTTGAGTTGGCATCTTGAACGCGCTTCTGAAAGCGACTACAAGCCAGCGCACGGGTGATTAGCTCAGTTGGTAGAGCGCTTCGTTTACACCGAAGATGTCGGGAGTTCGAGTCTCTCATCACCCACCAGTTCCCTCAGTTTTCGTGGACTGGCCCCGTTCAGGCGAGATGGCCAGAACTGGCGTTCTGCATAGGATCAGTCAATGTTTCGATCTTCTCCTGATACCGGTTGCGCAAGCATCGCCTGCAGACGCGCACGAAAATCCTCACTCTGATCAAGCGCGGTTCGGGCCTGTGACAGAAGACCGGGCTCCGGTTCCGGGCGCGTTGGCTCATTGCGCGACCATTGCTCAGGATCACTCGCGAGGCGGGCGTCGGCGACCAGTGCGGCGGGTTCTGGCTGGTTCTCTGATGGTGATGCGGTCGCAGCATCCTCCTCCTGTGCTGTAAGCAAGTTGTCTGAAGGATCTGGTAAACGGTCCGGTAGTGTTCTTTCAGATCGCAATTCCGCCTGTGCGATTCTCGCCCGAACGATATCCGCCGAGTTGGAGATGTCGAAAGCGTTGTGTTCCTCTTCGCCACTGCGCTCGGACGCCCGCATCTGCTGATTGTCGCTGAGCATCTGCTCCGGGATCGGGCCAAGGAATGACATTTGATCCTCTCGCAGAAGTCCTGCCTGTTCGGCAAATCCAAGGCGTTCCAGACGCGAAGCCAACGAGGCGCGCAAATCCTCGGGCAATTCAGGCACCATCCACGGGCGTTGCGCGAAGATATTCACAACGAAAATCGTATCATCAGGTGTTTGTGCCAGCTTGTCGAACAACCAGTGACGCAGGTCACGGGTCGCTGCGGTTGTCAGGCCGTTGTGACGAGAATCCGCCAGCGCAAATGCCTCTTCAAAGGCCGCATTGCGTGCGAATGCGCGCGCCAGCAATCTTGCAATCTCTGATCCCAGCGGGTCCCGGCGCAGTGCCAGAAGCCGGTTCTCTGCCAGATCGATCAATTCAACTTCTGCCGTCTCCCCTTGCTGATCGCGGCGAGACAGCAGGAAAACAAGCGCCTCGTCCGAAAGCTCAGGTGACAGGGATGCCTCAAGGATTTCATCCTGCCCGGTCGTGGAACCAGCTAGAGCAACAGTGACGGATGCGAGTGTCAATTCCGGTGTGTCGGTCTGTGTCACTCGACTGATCGACGCCTCTATGCGCTGTGCTGCACTGACATGCCCCTGAGAGACCAGACGCTGCACGATTGTTGGCCCTAGATGCAATCGCAAGAGAGTAGGCAGGCCCTCGGTTGCCTGCACCAGCATATTGAGAGTTGCATCCGACCCGACAGGATACGTTTCATTGAGCAGGAAAGACCAAAGCAGGCCAGATGGGCTACAAGAGGCCAGGTTCTCTGGCGCCGATTCACGCGCCACTGGCTCAAGATCAACTGCATGGCTGATCGGAAAGATGATCCGGCGCAAGGGATCGTCCGGGTCGAGAAGCGACGCTCCAAGGCGTGCCTCCGCACCAAATCCGATGCTCAGGTAATGCCTGATGACCTCGACCATCCGACTGTGATCGAGTTGATCGAACTCACTGAAAATCGGGGCAAGAACGGGAAGTCCGTGTAGCCGGTTTAGGGTCTGGCTGTCGCTTTGAACATCGAGCAGGGCAAGCAGGCGACATGTTTCACGCTCGGGCGCAGACGCGGCCTGCGCGCTCTCGCCTGGCAGAGCAAAATGCGCGTCAAGCGTGCCGTCAATTCCAGGGCTGCCAGTACCAATGCGATCTGATATCTCCGGGCGCGACCCAAAATCCTCTGCGGGCTGTAGCGTGCCCAGCGAGACAGAGTTCGAGAGCGCGCGACCGAGTTCACGCGCAATAGCGTCGCGCGCAGTCTGAAGGTCCATGTATCTATCTGTTTCTTCTTTGGCGGCAGGCGGGGCGAGTGCGGGATGGAGTGGAAAGGTGCGCGAATCTCTGGGCTGGTCTGAATTTCCGCGCAGTCGGCGTGCGAGTTCCCTGCCTGCCCGGTCCAGCTCGGGGGACCGGGTGCCTGGCCTCGGCAACATGTTTTCCGGGCGCGGTTGAGGACGGAGTCCCGACAGGGGGCGGGCGACTTCGGCGGGATTTGCAACTCCCAGAATATCGATCACAAGGTATTGGGATATATCCTCGCTGGCGCGCAATTCGCAGTCACAGGCCAGTTCGAAAATCAGGCCATCCGATGTCGTCCGCACCGCGCCAAGGCGCGTTCGCGGAATTCTCGAGAAAGTCTGGGAAAGATCAAAGCGCAATTCTGGCCCGTCGACAATCAACCGCGCGGTTCTGCCCTCGGTGGTAACACGCCAGCCATTGTCATTCGGAATCCGGATGACCAGCCTTGTGAAGTCCATATGTTCACCCGCGCGTACCGGGATTGTGGTGATCTGGGCAGCGGCTGCGGTGCCTATGAGAGCAAACGCATGAAACAGGAGAATGCGTAGCAGAAGCGGCATCTTCATGCTGCGTTTTTCTTGAGATCGCGCAATGCGGATTCCAGATCAGAGAAATCCGGGCGCTGGTGATGCGGTGTGTTCTGGCGCCCGACCTCGATGCAAATATTTGCCGGGTGCGCGTGCAGGTTCGCGATCAGCACTTCCCGGATCAGTTGATGGAAATGATCATCTTCTTCGACAATCGCCCGCATGCGGCCAGCGATGGGTCCGACAAATCCATAGGCGAGGAACACGCCCAGAAACGTTCCCGTCAAGGCGCCACCGATCATTTTTCCAAGAATATCAGGAGGCTGATCAATTGCGCCCATCGTCTTGATAATGCCCAGAACAGCAGCCACGATGCCGAGGGCCGGCAAAGCATCCGCGACGACCTGAACCGCGTGGCTGGAATGCAGAGCGTGATGTTTTTGCGCGACAAGGCGTTTGTCCAGTACATCTTCTACCTGGTGGGGGTCGTCATAGTTCATGGACGCCGCACGCATGGTATCGCAGATCAGATCCACAACATCGTGGTCGGCCTGGATCTTGGGATAGCGGCCAAAAATAGCCGAAGATTCCGGTGCCTCGATATGTTCTTCCACTGCAACGGGGTTCTGGCGCGCAAGCCAGATCAACTCGAAAAGCAGGCAGAGTATGTCGCGATAGTCGGCGGGTTGCCATTTTGGCCCCTTGAAGACGCGCGCGATATCGCGACCGGTCGTTTTGATCGTGCTGAGATCATTGCCCAGAACAAAGGCGCCGGTTGCGGCCCCGCCAATCATGACCATCTCGAAAGGAAGCGCTTTCAGGATGATACCCATGGTACCACCAGATCCGAGATATCCGCCAAATACCATGACGAGGACGATCAGAATTCCAACAATTGCGATCACGTCAAACCTCGGCCCTTTTAATTCGCTGCTTTCAACAGGTGCCGTCTTCTCTGATCCGGTTGCACCAGGTTTTCACATTCGCAAAGCGGTATTAACAAACCGCTTCTGCCTCACGATTTACGCGCCTTACGACTCAGTTTCTTGGCGTCCGAGCGTGACGTCCGGCCAATACCGCGCTGATGGCATAGGCGGTGATCGGGTCCAGACCCGCCATGACCTCTCCCGCGAATTCAGGTCGCAGACGCGCCATGAAACCCGCCGCAAAATCCGTATCCATCTGCGAAAACAGTTCAGCCGCCTGCGCAGGCTTCATATGTTCGAAAACCGTGGTCAGACGTTGCAGGTCATCTTCTGCCGCGGTTTCCGTCAGACGCAGTGTCGCTGCGAGTCTGGCCTCGGTCGCGACAAGTATCTCGATCTGGCGTTCGAGTTCAGCTTCGGCCGCAAGCAGCCTGTCGTAGCGCTCCTGCAAGTCTGTTTCGGCCTGCAAAATGCGCTCTTCACGGGCGCGCAGCGATGCCAGCAGATCCCCCGGATCCGGGGCGGCGGAAAGTGAAGTGGTCTCGACTGTGCTATCAATGTCGGGTTCGGCAGCGATGACTTCCGCCACCCCCACCCCCAGACGTGACATGCCCGCACCCAGAAACAGCAGGGATAACAGGACAAGCACATGCGACGTGGCAGGCCGATATGTTGCATTTCTGCTCACCGTGTGACTCCGAAAGCTTCTCGCTGGCGCAGGACCCGAGGACGCGTGTCGCCCTTGCGCCCCCCGGCGCGGCCAAATGGGGCGAAATCAGAAGATACCTCAGCAGCGTCATCATGCTTTCGCGGAGCACTATTCGAAGCATCGGCTTCGGTCGGAACGTTCCGCTCGCCACCCTGATGCGCGGCCATCATCAACTCCAGCCGCCGCGCGGTTGCGTCGGCGCGGTCAATCTGAGCGTCAAGCGCCGAACTCG
The DNA here is from genome assembly GCA_020832555.1 of Natronohydrobacter sp. Lineage (GTDB taxonomy): Bacteria > Pseudomonadota > Alphaproteobacteria > Rhodobacterales > Rhodobacteraceae > Roseinatronobacter. The sequence continues at coordinate 33,444 of JAFIEM010000015.1, forward strand.
CCTGCGCATTGGTTTTCTCGGCCTGATGAAGCGCTTGGGTCAGAGCATCGACTTGTTGCGAGAGTACCGCGATGGCCTTGCCCACATCACCGTCAAGCCGGGTGAGCGCCCGTAAACGGCGCGACAGCACCATGCAATAGACAGCCGCCAGCAGGGCTGCGAGTCCGATTGCCATGTCAATGACCAATACCATGCTGTCCCCCGTCAGTTGAGTATGAATTCAGTGATCAGAAAATCGCGGATATGACCCTCTCCGGCGACGACCTGCAGTCTGCGCAGGATCTGTGCCCTGATCCGGATCAGCGCTGCAGGTTCCGACAGATCCTGCGGGTCGATTGCGCGCAGATAGGTATTCACGACATCCAGAAATCGCGGGTGCAGACGCGCCATGTCTGATTCGGATCGCGCGGCGACTTCGATCTGACCAGAAAAGCGCAGGAAACGGGCGGTGGAAGGTGACGCCAGCGAAATGGTTATGTTTTCCAGCGGGATATAGGCAAAATCCATGTCGATCGGGGCGACCGCGCGATGCCCTGGATCAGCGCTCAGCACCAGTCCTGAATACACTGCATAGAAACTGCTACCGCCCAGAAGAATGGCGCCAATAAATCCAGCGATCAGCGGGAAACGACTGCGCTTCTTCGGCTCAGCGGGCGTTTCTGTGGGGGCTGGGCTGTCTGACATTAGGATTTCCGGATGAAGTGACTGAATGTCTTTTCGCACAAGGTCACTAACCGAATGTTAAACGATCCGGGTGAAAACTCCCTTGGACGGCAGAAGGCCGGTTGAAGGAGAATCGCAGTGCAGCAGCTTCAATCCATGTGGGACGCCCTGGAAACACGGCGTCGGATGGTGGTGATCGCGGCAACTCTGGCCATGTTCGCTGCAGTGCTTGGGCTCGCGCGGCTTGCCACGGCCCCCGGCATGTCGCTGTTATATGCCGGGTTGGAAGAGGCCGCTGCGGGCGAGGTGATTCAGGCGCTCGAAGCACGTTCCGTGCCCTATGAGGTGCGCGGCGATGCCATATTCGTAGCGTCCAGGCAGCGAGACGAAACGCGGTTGATGCTGGCGGCCAGCGGATTGCCGACCAACAGCCATGCGGGCTACGAATTGCTCGAATCACTTAGCGGTTTTGGCACGACATCGCAGATGTTCGATGCAGCTTATTGGCGCGCGAAGGAGGGGGAGCTTGCCCGCACCATTGTCGCGAATCCCTTTATCCGCTCGGCGCGTGTACATATCGCGCAAGGCAGCGCGAGTGCGTTTCGCCGTGAAATCGTACCGACAGCATCGGTGACAGTCACCACCACCGGCGCTGCGCTGACAGCCGCGCAGGCACGGGCGCTTCGGTTTCTGGTGGCCTCGGCGGTGGCCGGCATGACGCCGGAGGATGTCTCCATCATTGATGGCAATGGCGGCCTTGTTTACGGACCAGAGGGTGAAACCAGCGTTGCGACACAGGGTGCGGAACGGATGCAGGCGTTGCGTCGCAATGTCGAGCGCCTGCTCGAAGCGCATGTGGGTCATGGCCGCGCGGTGGTCGAACTGAGCATCGACACAGTGACCGACCGCGAAGTGATCCATGAACGCAGGCTGGATCCGGAAACGCGGATCGCCATCAGCAGCGAAACTGAGGAAAACACCAGCAGCAGCACGGACAGTCGCGCGCAGGGTGTCACCGTGGCCAGCAATCTGCCCGATGGCGACGCTGCCGCAACCGATGGCAAGGCAGAAATGCGAGAGAATCAGACCCGGCAGCGAACAAATTATGAAATGTCCGAAACACGGCGCGAGATTGAACGCCAGCCTGGCGCCATCCGGCGTATGACGGTTGCTGTGCTTATTGATGGAGTGCGCGAACCTGGTCCGGATGGCGCGATGGTCTGGCGTCCGCGCGCCGATGCAGAGCTGGAAGCCCTGCGCGAGCTTGTCGCCTCTGCGGTCGGTTTCGACGCTGAGCGGGGGGATGTGATCACCTTGCGGTCCTTGCCTTTCGAGCCTGTAGCGGCACTTGGAACCGAAGCTGGCGCGGGTTTTCTTTCGATCGGGGCGCTTGATGTGATGAGCTTGCTCAAATGGCTTTTGCTGCTGGTAACAGTGGTTGTGCTGGCGCTCTTCGTGATCCGCCCGATCCTTGCATCCGCGCGCAGCCAGGGGGGCCGGCCGCAGCTGTCTGCGCCGCAAGAGACGTTTTTGCCGCAGCCTTCCGGCACTGAGGCGCTGTTGCAGAATTATGTGCCAGTTGAACAGGGCGGGGAGGCCAGCGATCCCGTCGAGAGGCTTCGGAAACTGATTGATGAGCGGGGTGCGGAGTCCGTGCATGTTCTCCGCCATTGGATGGATGAGCGCAGGGAATCCCAATGAGACAGTCGATGCTGAAACTGGAAGTGTTCGAAACGATTCCCGACGAGTCCGAAACCGCTGTTGTGGACTCGAAACAGGCCGAAAAGCTGCGCGAAGTCGCATTTGAACAGGGCTACGCCGCCGGATGGCAGGATGCGCTGGAATACATGCGCAACGAGGATGCCATGCGCCGGATCGCAGCCGAGGAAGCGCTGCAGCGACTCAGTTTCACCTATGCGGAAGCACATGCTTGTCTGCAGGGAAGTTTTCTGGCCTTGACCGATGCCATGCTCGCGCGGGTGCTGCCAGAGGCGATGCGGCTTGCACTTCCGGGGTGCCTGCGTGCCGAATTGGAGGCGCTGGTCGCGCAGAATACAGCTTTGCCACTTCGTCTGACCTGTGCGCCTGGTGCCTACGCGACACTGGAGCCGATCCTGGAGTCCGTGCAGGGCCTGTCGGTCGAACTCGTCCCCGAGCCAAGTTTCACCGAGGCGCAGGTCGCACTGACACTGGGCGCGCAGGAACGCATGATCGACCTCGACAGCTTGCTGAACCGGATGCGAGAGATTTTTGCGCAGGGCATGCAACGTCAAACCGACAAGGAGACAGGACATGGATGACAGCGATCTGGCCAGCGGAATTCTCAATCAAGTGCCCGTTGAAATCAGCATTTCCGTGGGTCGTGCACGCCCTCTGGTGCGCGATCTGGTCAAACTGAAGCGGGACTCCGTGCTTGCATTGGATCGCCGCGTGGAAGATCCGGTGGAACTGTTCATCGGTGACAAGCTGATCGCCCGCGGGCAGTTGCAGGAACTGGAAGGCGAACAGGCCGGGTATCTTGGCGTGCGCCTGACCGAGATCATCGATCTGCGTGAGGCGCTCTGAGACATGGTGCTACGTTTGGCGTTTCTGGCCATTGTTATCCTGCTGACCGGCGCTTTGGGGGCACAGGCTCAGGAAATTACGCTCGATTTCGGTGATCAGGGTGCGCTCAGCGTTCGGACCGTTCAGATCCTGATCCTTTTCACCCTGCTCAGCCTCGTGCCGGGTCTGCTGGTCATGGTCACATGCTTCCCCTTTATTGTAACGGTTCTGGCAATCCTGCGTCAGGCGATGGGTCTGATGCAGTCGCCCCCCAACATGCTGATCGTGTCGCTTGCGCTGTTTCTGACCTATTTCGTCATGGAACCGGTTTTCCTCGCGGCATGGGAAAAGGGGGTGGTGCCGCTCAATGAAGGCGCGCTTGGGATCGACGAGGCCTTCGTGCAGATCATGGATCCTTTTCGGCATTTCATGTTGGCAAGGGTCGATCCCGGAACTTATGACAGTCTCTCGGCACTCCGACCCGGCGTGGATCGGGGGCTGTCGCCTGACGCGCCCTTGTCAGTCCTGGTGCCCGCCTTCATGCTCAGTGAAGTGACGCGGGCTTTTCAGATCGGTTTCCTGATCTTCCTGCCTTTCCTGATCATCGATCTGGTGGTGGCGGCAGTGCTTATGTCGATGGGCATGATGATGGTGCCGCCCGCGATCGTGTCGCTGCCCTTCAAGCTGTCCTTCTTCGTCATCGCGGATGGATGGCGGCTGGTCTCGGAAGCACTGGTGCGCAGCTATTTCTGACAGAACGGGGTGTTCCGCGGCAGCGTCGGCGCAGGGGGCTCGATGCCCCCTGCGCCGGCTCTTCCTTCAGCCCTCAAGCTCGATCAGCAGATCCTTCGCCTCGATCTGCGTGCCGGGCTGGACATGCACGGCCTTCACGACCGCCGCCCGGTCGGCATGCAGACCGGTTTCCATCTTCATCGCCTCGATGGTCAAAAGCAGATCGCCCGGATTGACCTTTGCGCCCACTGATACGGCGACCGAGGCCACTGAGCCCGGCATCGGTGCCCCCACATGATCAGGGTTCGCCGCATCCGCTTTCGCACGCTGCGCAGTCTTGGCCTTGACCTCGCGATTGGGCACCCGGATCGTGCGCGGCTGACCGTTCAGCTCGAAGAACACTTTCACATCGCCCTCATCCGTGGTCTCGCCCACAGTGATCATGCGGATTTCCAGAGTCTTGCCGGGGTCGATCTCGGCCGAGATTTCCTCACCTGGCTCCATCCCATAGAAAAAGGTGCGCGTGGGAAGGGTCCGCACCGGGCCGTAAACCCGGTGGCGGCCCATGTAGTCCAGGAACACCTTGGGATACATCAGATAGCCGTTCAGATCCTCGTCATCGACGCGGTAGCCGTCCAGATCCTCGATCAGTTTCGCGCGCATTGCTTCCAGATCGACCGGCTCCAGATGCTGTCCCGGACGGTCGGTCAGCGGCGCATCGCCTTTCAGCACCTTGCGCAAGATCCCCTCGGGCCACCCACCCGGCGGCTGGCCCAGATTACCGCGCAGCATGTCGATCACACTGTCGGGGAAGCTCACATCCTTGTCCGGGTTCTCGACATCAGCCCGCGTCAGGCCCTGGCTGACCATCATCAGCGCCATATCGCCCACCACTTTTGACGACGGCGTGACCTTCACGATATCGCCGAACATCATATTCACATCGGCATAGGTCCGCGCGATTTCGGGCCAGCGGTCCTCCAGACCCATCGAGCGCGCCTGCGCTTTCAGGTTGGTGAATTGCCCGCCCGGCATTTCATGCAAATAGACCTCCGAGGACGGTGCCTGCTGGGCGGATTCGAATGCGGCATAATGCTGGCGCACTTCCTCCCAATAGTCGGAAATCTTGCGGATCGCGCCCATGTCCAAACCGGTATCCCGCTCGGTGAAGCGCAGCGCTTCCACGATCGAGCCCAGTGTCGGCTGCGAGGTATTGCCCGAAAGCGCATCCATTGCCGCATCCGCCGCATCCACCCCGGCCTCTGCCGCCGCCAGAATCGTTGCCCCTGCAATCCCGCCCGTGTCATGGGTGTGGAAATGGATCGGCAGACCGACCTCGTCCTTCAGAGCCTTGATCAGCAGCCGTGCAGAGGCAGGCTTCAACAGCCCCGCCATATCCTTCAGGCCCAGAACATGCGCGCCCGCATCCCGCAGCGCGCGGCCCATCTCGACATAGTATTTCAGGTCATATTTCGCCCGGTCAGGGTTCAGAATGTCGCCCGTGTAGCAGATCGTCCCCTCGCAGACCTTGTTCGCCTCGATCACTGCATCCATAGCAACGCGCATGTTCTCGACCCAGTTCAGACTGTCGAACACGCGGAACACATCGACGCCGGTTTCAGCGGCCTGCTTCACGAAGAACTGCACCACATTGTCAGGGTAATTCGTATAGCCCACCCCGTTGGATGCGCGTAGCAGCATCTGTGTCATCAGGTTGGGCATCCGCGCGCGCAGATCGCGCAAACGCTGCCAGGGGCATTCCTGCAAGAAGCGATAGGCCACATCAAATGTGGCACCCCCCCAGCATTCGACGCTGAAAAGCTGTGGCAACATATGTGCATAGGCAGGCGCCACGCGCACCATGTCGATCGAGCGCATCCGTGTCGCCAGCAAGGACTGATGCGCGTCGCGCATGGTCGTATCGGTCAGCAGCAGGCGTTTTTCAGCCGCCATCCAGTCGGCGACGGCCTGCGGACCCTGCTCATCAAGGATTTGCTTCGCCCCGCGTGGCGCGTCGCCGAAAACCTTTGGCGCGACCGGCGTCCTGATCCCCGCCGGTGGCAAGGCGCGTCCTGCGGTCTCGGGGTGCCCGTTCACGGTGATATCCGCAATATAGGTCAGGATCTTGGTCGCGCGGTCGCGGCGCTTGCGGAATTGGAACAGGTCTTCGGTTGTGTCGATAAATTTGGTCGAATAGCTCATGTCCCGGAACGTCGGATGCTTGAGCAGGTTGATCACGAAATCAATATTCGTACTGACACCGCGAATGCGGAACTCGCGCAGCGCGCGGTCCATGCGGGTGATCGATTCCTCGGCTGTCGGGGCCCAGGCCGTAACCTTGACCAGCAGCGAATCGTAATAGCGTGTGATCACGCCGCCAGCATAGGCCGTGCCGCCATCCAGACGAATACCCATCCCGGTCGCAGAGCGATAGGCAGTCAGGCGGCCATAATCGGGAATGAAATTGTTCAGCGGGTCTTCGGTCGTGACCCGACACTGCACAGCATGGCCGGTCAAGGTCACATCGCCCTGCGACGGCGTGCCGGTCGCTTCTGACAGCGTGGAGCCTTCAGCGATGCGGATCTGCGCCTTCACGATGTCGATGCCGGTGACTTCCTCGGTCACGGTATGCTCGACCTGCACGCGCGGATTGACCTCGATGAAGTAGAACTCCTCCGTGTCCATATCCATGAGGAACTCGACCGTTCCGGCATTCTGATAGCCCACCGAGCGGCCGATTTTCAGCGCCAATTCGCAGACTGCAGCGCGCTGTTCTTCGCTCAGATAGGGCGCAGGGGCGCGCTCGACGACTTTCTGGTTGCGCCGCTGCACAGTGCAATCGCGCTCATAGAGGTGATACAGATTGCCATGCGTGTCGCCCAGAAGCTGCACCTCGACATGGCGCGCGCGCTGGATCATCTTTTCCAGATAGCCCTCGCCATTCCCGAAGGCAGCTTCCGCCTCGCGCCGCCCCTCGCGCACCTTGGTTTCCAGCTCATCCGGGCCAAGGATCGGGCGCATGCCGCGCCCACCGCCGCCATGGCTGGCTTTCAGCATCAGCGGATAGCCGATCTTTTCGGCCATGGCGCGGGCAGCATCCATATCCTCGCCCAGCACTTCGGTTGCGGGAATGACAGGCACACCGGCCTCGATCGCCACGCGCCGCGCACTCGCCTTGTCGCCTAGCGCGCGCATGGTCTCTGCCCTGGGCCCGATGAAGGTGATCCCGTTGGCGACACAGGCATCCACCAGCGCCGGGTTTTCCGACAGAAGACCGTAGCCAGGATGGATCGCATCCGCGCCCGAGGCTTTGGCCACGCGGATGATCTCGTCAATCGACAGATAGGCCGCAACCGGCCCGAGCCCTTCGCCGATCCGGTAGGCCTCGTCCGCCTTGAACCGATGCAGGCCGAGCTTGTCCTCTTCCGCATAGACCGCGACTGTGCGTTTGCCCAATTCGTTGGCCGCGCGCATGATACGGATGGCGATCTCACCACGGTTCGCAACAAGGATCTTCTTGAAGTCGGCCATTCAGTCCCCCGAGTTCGGATTGTGCGTTTATTGGTCAGATTTCTAGGCCGATTTCTGCGGTGCAGTAAAGTGCTTGTTAGGTTTCGTTAGAATTGGTGGCCGATCAGACCGTATCCAGCATGCGCGATCTGACCTGTTCAAGCTGGTTCGCGCCCAGCTGGGTCATGTTTGCGACAAGATCATCCCTCAGCAATTGCGCCAGATGTCCGGCGCCAGATTCCCCAAGCGCGCCAAGAGCATGGTGCCATCCCCGACCCAGCATCGTGAAATCCGCGCCACAGGCCAGCGCCCGCAGGACATCGAGGCCCGATTCGATACCGCCATCATAGATCAGCGGCATTTCCGGCCCGAGCCCCGCGCGGATTTGTCTCAGGGCTCGCAGGCCGTCCGGTGCTCCGTCGAATTGCCGCCCGCCATGGTTCGACACCCAGAGCGCATCTGCCCCTGCATCGCGCAGTCTCGCGGCATCTTTGGCATCCAGTACGCCCTTGATCACCAATGGCCCATCCCAAAGATCGCGCACGGCATGAAGATAGTCCCAGTCCGGCGCCGCACGCAACAGATAGCCAGGATGCGCGGTCGAAGGCGCGTTGCCATCAAGTTTGAGGTAGTCCTCCATCAGGCGCAGGCGGGGTGTCCCGTGGCGCAATGTGCCCAACGCCCAGGACGGGCGGCGTGCGATCTGCCACAGCATGGATGGCGTCAGTTTCGGCGGGATCGACAGTTCTGCACGCAATTGTCGCTCGCGGCGCGAAGGGCCGGGCAGATCGACCGTCAGCACCAGCACCTGAAATCCGGTCTTGCGCGCGCGGGACAGGATATCAGCCCGAATAGCCGGGTCTTTCGGCGGATATAGCTGGAACCAGCCCATCTCACCCGCAACAGGGCCAATCTCTTCGGGCAGGCGGGTTGCGACAGTGCTCAGGCAATAGGGCAGGCGGACCTGATGCGCCATGCGCGCCAGCGCCAGTTCTGCCCCCGGCCAGATCAGCCCCGACATGCCCACGGGCGCGACACCTATGGGCAGCGCGTAATCTCGCCCCAAAAAGCGTGTCGTCAGATCAGGCGTGATCGTTCCGCGCAGGATTGCCGGACAGAACGTTACCGAATCAAGGGCCGTACGGTTGCGGCGCGGGACTGCCTCGGTGCCGGTTGCGCTGTCCAGATATTCCCATACGAACCACGGCACGCGCCGCTTGCAGGCGGTTTTCAGATCCGACAGGGCAGGGTAGCGCAATTCGACATTCATGCCAGGACAATACCCGGACTTTGCCGTGTCACAAGGTGCCGTGAGTCAAATCAGCAGGGCGGTACCCAGCACGACGACCCCCGCCAGACCAAAAGCCGGTCGCCAGGGGGTGCGGACGCCGGTCGCGCGCTCGACCTGCAAGGTCGCAAGCCCGGATACGCCACCCGCCGCCAGCGCCATGACTGCCAGCGCCCCGAGAACCGGTGCGGAGCTACCTGATTGCCAGACAGTAAAGGAAATGGTCACGATACCGATGGCCACAGCCAGCAACATCCCTGCAAGCGCAAGGTAGACCGCGCGCAAGACCGTGAGCACCGGGGTATCAGGGATCACGCCGCCGCGTTTGAAGATCTGTGCATGATAATCTGCCGGGACCGGGCCAAAGGCATATTTCGCAGCGAGTCCCAGCACGCCCAAGGCTGCAAGAAGATGAAGTCCGAATCCGATCATGGCAAGCATTGCAAGGTCTCCGCGGCTGTGGCTGATCCCGAACTTTACCATAATTTGGAAGAATTATACCGTCTTCGAGCAGAAGGGGTGGAACATTGAAAGAACACCGCTTTCCCTTGTCCAATGCCCACGCTAGGATATGGCGCATGAGCGATTTCAATACCGACTTACCCCTGTCCGCCCGCGCAATGGCCGCGCGTCCTGCGCCCTATCTTGACGGTCTGAACCCTGCCCAGCGTCAGGCCGTCGAGACATTGGACGGCCCTGTGCTGATGCTGGCCGGTGCCGGCACTGGCAAGACCAAGGCGCTGACAGCCCGGATCGCGCATCTCTTGAACTCTGGCCGCGCCTACCCGTCGGGCATCCTTGCCGTGACCTTCACCAACAAAGCCGCGCGCGAGATGAAATTGCGCGTTGGCGGCTATCTGGGCGAGGCGGTCGAGGGCATGCCCTGGCTGGGCACCTTCCATTCGATCAGCGCGAAACTGCTGCGCCGCCATGCCGAACTGGTGGGGCTGAAATCATCCTTCACTATTCTCGACACGGATGATCAGATCCGCCTGCTCAAGCAACTGATCGCGGCATCCAATATCGACGAGAAACGCTGGCCTGCGCGGCTACTTGCCTCGATCATCGACCAATGGAAGAACCGTGCCTGGCGGCCCGATCAGGTGCCAAGTTCCGAAGCCAGCGCCTTCAACAATCGCGGCACGGAACTCTATGCCGCCTATCAGGAGCGGCTGAAAACGCTCAATGCCTGCGATTTCGGGGATCTGCTGCTGCATTGCGTGACGATTTTCCAGAAACATGGCGACATTCTGGAAAGCTATCAGAAACGCTTTCGCTATATTCTGGTTGACGAGTATCAGGATACCAACGTTGCCCAATATCTCTGGCTGCGGCTCTTGGCCGAAGGGCACAAGAATATCTGCTGCGTGGGCGATGATGACCAGTCGATCTATGGCTGGCGTGGGGCGGAAGTGGGAAATATCCTGCGGTTTGAACGCGATTTCCCCGGCGCGACTGTGGTGCGGCTGGAACAGAATTACCGCTCGACCCCGCATATCCTTGCGGCCGCATCTCAGGTGATCGCAGGCAATGAGGACCGGTTGGGTAAAACCCTCTGGACTGAGGCGCGCGAGGGCGAGAAGGTCCGCCTGATCGGCCATTGGGATGGCGAAGAAGAAGCGCGCTGGATTGGCGAGCAGATCGAGGATCTGCAACGCGGCACCCGCGGATTGAACCCGTTCAGCCTCGACCAGATGGCGATTCTGGTGCGCGCAAGCCACCAGATGCGCGCCTTCGAGGATCGGTTTCTGACCATCGGACTGCCGTATCGCGTGATCGGTGGTCCGCGCTTCTATGAGCGGATGGAGATTCGCGACGCGCTCGCCTATTTCCGCCTTGCGGTCAGCCCCGGCGATGACCTGGCCTTTGAGCGGATCGTGAACACCCCCAAACGCGGCCTTGGCGACAAGGCGCAGCAGACAATCCAGAGAATCGCGCGCGCCAATGATCTGTCGCTGGTCGCAGGTGCGGCGCTGGCACTGGAACAGGGCGAAATCAAGGGCAAGGGCGCTGGCCAGTTGCGCGCGTTGATCGAGGGAATCGCGCGTTGGAACGCTGCAATCGGGACAACCGGTCTGGCAGAGGCCGAAGATGATCTGATCGAAGTGATCCGCCCCGAAAGTGCGGCCATCAACCATATCGAACTGGCCGAACAGATTCTGGAGGAGTCGGGCTATACAGAGATGTGGCTCAACGACAAGACGCCAGAGGCACCGGGGCGGCTGGACAACCTGAAAGAACTGATCAAGGCGCTGGAATCCTTTGAAAACCTGCAAGGGTTTCTCGAACATATCGCGCTGATCATGGAGAATGATTCGGATGCGGGCGAGGCCAAGGTCAGCATCATGACCCTGCATGGTGCCAAGGGTCTGGAATTTCCCGCCGTCTTCCTGCCGGGATGGGAGGACGGGCTTTTCCCCTCACAGCGCTCGATGGACGAATCCGGGTTGAAGGGGCTGGAGGAAGAGCGCCGCCTTGCCTATGTCGGCATCACCCGCGCCGAACAGCTTTGCACGATCAGCTTTGCTGCAAACCGCCGCGTCTATGGGCAATGGCAGTCGCAGATGCCTTCGCGTTTTGTCGATGAATTGCCGGGGCAGCATGTCGAGGTGCTGACACCCCCCGGTCTTTATGGTGGCGGGAGTCCGGCAACAAGCACGATCGAAACTCGGGCCGAACGTGCCGATGTGTATAACTCGCCCGGTTGGCGTCGTTTGCAGGCTGCGAGCGCCCGACGGGTCAGCCAGCCACGCGAGGCCCGCGAAATGGTCATAGATGGCAGCGCGATCCCCGCATTTGAAATCGGGGCAAGAGTGTTTCACCAGAAATTCGGCTATGGCAGCGTGGCTGCGGTCGAAGGTGACAAGCTGTTCATCGAATTTGAAAAATCCGGCGCGCGGCATATCGTGGCTAAATTCGTCGTTCCTGCCGCGCAAGCCGATGATGTGCCGTTCTGACCCGGCCTGAACGATCCAGCATCTGAAATAAAAAAGGCGACAGTCCCAGGGAGGAGGAGGGGACTGCCGCCGATTTTGCAAGACCCCAGGGAGGAGGAGGGGGCCTTTGCAACT
>JAFIEM010000136.1 GCA_020832555.1 Natronohydrobacter sp.
GGGGGGGTTGCCGGGGGGGGGCCCGCGGGTTTAAAACCCCCCGTTGGGGCGCGGCGTGGGGGGCCCGACCCCATTCTGGCTGATACAGGCACATGAAGGTTTCTTCACTGACGCTTACACGCGAAACACTTGTCTTGTTCGGTCGTGCGGTTGCCGTGGGGCTTGTTGGGGGGGTGCTCGCAAATCTGATCGGGTTACCTTTGCCGTGGATGCTGGGGCCGCTTCTGGTTGGTGCGGTCGTATCTATGGCAGGCATGAAGTACCGAATCCCCAATCCGTTGAAGGTGGGCGCGCGCGGCGTGATCGGGGTTCTGCTGGGGGCTGCGATCACGCCAGAAGTGTTTGCGCGCGTAGGTCAATGGCCCCTGAGCCTGACAATTCTGATTGTTGGCATGATCGGAATCGTGGTGCTGGTGGCCTTGTATTACCGGCTGGTCGCGCGATTCGACCCGGTAACGGCCGTTGCCAGCGCCTTGCCCGGCGGGTTGAGCAATGTCACGGTGATTGCGTTGCAACTGGGGGCCGAGCCACGCCAGGTGGTGATCGCCCAGCTGCTGCGCATCAGTCTTGTCGTTATCCTTGTCCCTCCGCTTTACATGGTCTGGCAGGGCGCCGGCATGGATGGCGGCTGGAGCGGGCCTCAAACCAGCTGGCTGGGTGACGGGATCTGGGTGCTGCTGCTTGCGCCACCCGCGTGGTATCTGGGCCGGGCGATTCGCTTGCCGATGCCCGAATTGCTGGCGCCGATGTGTGTCACCGCGGCGCTTAGCCTGTCCGCTGTGCAGATCACGCTGCCGCCATGGCTGTTTGCCTGCACGTTCCTGGTGCTTGGCACTGCGATTGGCGGGCGGTTCCATGGTATCGGCAGCCCGCGCGAATTGCTTGCGCCGGGCGGCCATGCGGTGGTCGCGACTGCTCTGATCCTTGGGCTGGCCACCGGGCTTGCGCTGATCATTCATTGGGCAACGGGGGTGCCGTTTTATGTGGCGCTACTTGCCGTTACGCCCGGAGGGATAGCCGAGATGGCGATTCTTGCTGCCGCATTGGGGGTCGATCCGCTGTTCGTGATATTTCATCAGACAGTGCGCAGTGTTCTGCTGAACAGCCTCTCGCCCATCATCCTGCATCACATCGGCAAGCGCACGGGCATTCGCTCGCCAGAAGAGTAGCCGGGCGCATCTAATCGCTGGTTTGCAGATAGTGGATCTTGCTGGTTTCGCCCACCATGATGCGCCACTCGACAGGTTCGCCGCCCAGGCTGTAAGCCACGCGCTCCACTTCGAGGACAGGCGTGCCTTCTGCGATGTTCAGCAAATCAGCCTCTTCATGCGTGGCGCCGCGCGCACGTGCGCGTTCCACAACCCGCGTGACCAACAGATTATAATCCCGCTCCAGCAATTGATAAATCGAGGGCGGGCGTTCACGCTCAAGTGCAGGTGCGATATTCGGTGTCAGGCGCGCGCCGAGCACGATTTGTTCGACCAGCACGGGTTCATCTTCAAGATGGCGAAGACGCACGCATTCGGTACCTGGTGCGCTATGATCAAGCTCAAGCCCGGCGGCCGCGCGGGCATGGATATGTTTGTCCTCGACCCGGACGAATGAAACGGCGTCTGTTGCGATACGCCGGCCCTCATTGTCGAACAGACGATGAAAGCGAAAGGGTTCATAATTTCCGCTATGCGACGTCACGAAAGTGCCGCGCCCGGCGCGTCTGCTGACCAGCCCTTCTTGCGCCATTTCCTCGATCGCCTTGCGAACTGTACCTTGGCTGAGTTTGTATTCCTGCGCGAGCTTTTGTTCCGAGGGCAGCGACAGGCCCGGCTTCCACTCACCGGCGAGCACACGTTGGACCAGGTGACGTTTGACCTGTTGATAAAGCGGCAGCGGGCTTGGGCGCAAATCGTCGCTGTCGCTGCTGCTGCCACCCGGATCGAGTGCGCGTCTGTTCATCCCGGTCTCCCGTCAACATTCTGCTGGATGCCGATACATAATATACAAGTCCTGGCGCATTGATATAGCATGAATTTCCGCGCGTGCATTGCCAATCGCTACATCAGGTGTCTGGAGTGTCGGCTTGCTGCAACAGATGGATTGAATACAGGAAATGTTTGGCAGTCTCTGGTAGAGACGCTTGTGCGGCGCTGTCCATGCGTGGAAACCGGGCCAGAAACCCTGCTTCGGCTTTGCGGATGCGCGCTGCGCTCATTCGCAGGATGGCAAGCGCAAGCTGGCATTGCTCTTGCGCCAGGCCTTGATCCTTTGCCGCGCGGTCAAGTTCAGCGCAAAGCGCGACAAAGGCCTCGGCCCGGCGACGCGGCGAAAAAAAGCCGATCCCGGGCATCACGGCGCGTGCCTGTTCCGCTGCTGCTTTTGCTCCCGGCCACAGGCCATCGATTCTGTCGATTTCGCCTTGTGGCAAACCGCCGGGATCGCGCAGCGCTTCCAGGAAACTCTTTCGTGTAACCAAGGTCATTCTGCCTCACCCTCCCAGAGTTCTGTGCCATCTGCCACTTTTGCTGGCAACTCTGGGCTAGATTTTATATTTTATATAAGATAGGAATTTAAGGGACGGAATCAATACTGGGCTCGGGGTGGCAGAAATGGCAGAACACAAACCTTTGGCGGGTCGCGTGGCCGTGGTGACGGGCAGCGGGCGCAATATCGGGCGTGCTATCGCCATGCGTCTTGCGGCAGATGGCGCAAGTGTCTTGATCAATGCGCGGACGCGTCAGGATCAGGTGGATGAGACAGTGCAGGCCATACGTGCGGCCGGTGGGCAGGCCGTGGGCTGTCTGGCTGACATCACCGACCCGGACGCGGTTCGAACCCTCATCGGCACAGCGAAGCGCGAGTTCGGCGGGTTGGATATTCTGGTCAATAACGCTGCTATCCGGCGTGAAGCCAGGATCGACTCAGTCAGTCTGCAGGACTGGCGCGATATCCTGTCGATCATTCTCGACGGTGCTTTCCTGTGTGCGCAGGCAGCGGTCCCGCATCTGCGCAAGAGTGCGGCAGGCGCGATCATCAATATTGGCGGCATGACCGGATCGTCGGGCGCCGCAGATCGTATCCATGTGGTAACGGGCAAAGCCGGATTGCAAGGCATGACAAAGGCGCTTGCCTGGGACCTGGCGCCCGACAACATTACAGTCAATCTGGTGCATCCCGGAATGGTCGACACCAAACGCGACACGTCCACTGTCGCGGCGCGCCCGCGTCATCACGATATTCACAAACCATTGCTGGGCCGGCGTGGCACGCCGGACGAAATTGCCGGTATGGTTGCGACCCTTGCCGGTCCGGATGGTCGATTTGTGACCGGTCAGACAATTCATGTGAATGGCGGCACCTACCTGCCGTAATTTCGAAAGGCTGCACCCAGATGGACGATACCCTTACTGATACTGGCCTGAAAGAACATCCGCTGGGGATGGTGGGCATGGCCGCGCGCCCGCTGCGCCCGCGCAGCAGCGGATTGACCGTCGCGGCCGATCGCGGTCTGGGCCCTTATGCGCAGGACGATCTGATCAGCATGTCGGCCGCGTTCATTGACCGGGCAAAACTGGCGATGGGGCTTGCGCGATTGCTGCCCGAGGCTGTGCTGCGAGACAAGATTGCAAAGTATTCCCGCGCAGAAATCCCGGTATTTCTGGCGGGTGAGGTTTCGGAACTCGCGATCCTGCAGGGCGTGGCGCAGGACTATTATCGGGCCATTGCAGATCTTGGTGCCTGGGGGGTCGAGGTGTCGAATGCGCAGATCACGCTCGATCTGCCCACCAAAACAAGACTTATCGGTGCCGCGCGCGGCGCAGGGCTTGAAGTGGTTGCCGAAGTCGGCACCAAGGGCGGTGCCAACTGGGCCACAAGTGCTGCGCGCGTTCGCGCCGATGTTGCGGCATGCCTCGATGCAGGCGCCGAGCGTGTGTTGATCCAGGCAGAGGGGCTGAATGAGGGCGTGGCAAAGATTAATGCCGCGGTAATCGAGGATCTGGTCGCAGGGTTTGGCCTGAAACCGTTGATCTTTCAGGCAAAGACATCTGACCTGATCGTCTTTTTCCTGTCACGCTTTGGTGCAGCGGTGAACCTGGATGTGGACAGCGATCAGGTTCTTGAGCTGGAGGCCTGCCGTCGCGGAATCCGCAAGCGCGGGCTTTTCGGAATGATGGCAGGAACCACGGAAGAGGACGGGTGAGCATGGACACAAGAACACAGGCCGAGCATCTCGCCGAGGCGATGGCCGCGCTGCGATGGGCCGATCTGCCCGAACGCGCGCGGCATGTGGCGATGCTGGACCTGATCGATATGGCGGGGCTGTGCATTGCTGCGCGGCACACGGACTATATCGGTCAGCTTGTCCGGACATGGGACAGTGACGGGGGCTGCACACTCTTGGGCCATGGGCGCAGACTGGATGCGGGTGGTGCGGCGCTTGTGAACGGCACGGCAACGCATGGAGAGGATTTCGACGACACGCTGGAAGGTGCGCCCATCCGCGTGGGGGCCATGGTCATCCCTGCGGTACTGGCCGCAGGCGAACGCTTCGGGCTGTCGGGCGAGCGGGTGATGACCGGGATCGTTGCGGGCTGCGAGGCGATCTGCCGTCTGAACCATGTCGCGGCGGGGCACATGCACAAGGCGGGCTTTCACCCTGTGGGCGTGATCGGCACGCTGGGCGCGGCAGTCGGTACAGGTACGGCGCTTGGGCTGGATGCGCGTCGGCTGACCATGGCGCTGGGGATCGCGGGCAGCTTTTCGTCAGGGATTATCGAATATCTGGCCGATGGGGCCTGGACGAAACGGCTGCATCCGGGTTGGTCAGCGCAATCGGGTCTGCGTGCGGCTGTCATTGCGCAATCGGGTTTCTTTGCCCCCCGTACTGTACTGGAGGGCGATCACGGCTTCTTCCACGCATTCGCGCCCACGGCGACCCCCGATTTCTCGCATGTAACCGATGGTCTGGGAACGCATTTTTACATGGAGCGGATCGCCTTCAAGCCCTATGCGTGCGGGACAATGATCCATCCTTATATCGATTGTGCGATCCGGATGGGGCGCGACGGCATCCATGCTGACGAGATCGAGGAAATCATCTGTCCGACCGGCCAAGGCCTTGTCCACCGGCTGTGGGAGCCATTGGGCGCCAAGCACGAGCCCCCGTCCGGATATGCAGCGAAATTCAGCATGCCTTATTGCATGGCTGTGGGCTTTTTCGAAGGTGACGCGGGGCTGGGCCAGTTCACCGATGAAAAGGCGCATGATCCCGCGATCCGCGCACTCGCGCGCAAGATCAGCTATCGGATAGACCCCGAGAACGAATACCCCCGGAACTATTCCGGGCATCTGCGGGTTCGGCTGAAGGACGGTCGCGAGCTGTCCTACGACCAGCCACACATGCGCGGTGGGCAGCGCGAGCCGCTGACCGAGGCCGAGATTACCGAAAAATTTGCGGCCAACATCGCCTATGGCGGTTGGAGGGCCGAGCGCGGTGCCAGGCTTCTGGGCTATCTGCGCGGGCTGGACACAGCGGCGGACATGTCCGGGTTGGCACGCTTCGGCGGGGAGGACGATTGACGATGGAAGAGAAGAGCATGACTGTTGCAGGATCGGATCTTGTGGCCGAGAAAGCGGTGTCCGAGGAACTGGCTGGCTGGGCCGCAGGTCTTGAAGTGAGCGCATTGCCCGGCGAGGTGCGCGACGCGGTTGCCAATACGCTGATCGAC
Source organism: Natronohydrobacter sp. (assembly GCA_020832555.1). Taxonomy (GTDB): domain Bacteria; phylum Pseudomonadota; class Alphaproteobacteria; order Rhodobacterales; family Rhodobacteraceae; genus Roseinatronobacter. The sequence continues at coordinate 5,724 of JAFIEM010000136.1, forward strand.
ACTGTCGGACTTTCGATCGCCGCGACAGAGACGGATTATGGCCAGGCCGTTCGATCCGCCGCCGATCTGGAGGGCGGATGCACAGTTTACGGGGCGCGTGAAACCCGCAGCCCGTTTGATGCCGCGCTGATCAATGGCACGACCGGCCATGGCGAGGATTTTGACAACACCTATGAAGGGTGTCCCGTCCATTCAGGCGTTGTGATCGTGCCGGCCCTCATCGCGGCGGGCGAAGCCTATGAATTGCCTTCAGAACGTGTCGCGCTTGGCATGGCTGTAGGCATCGAGGTGATGTGCCGTATGGGGCTTGTTGCGCAAAAAGCGGTGCACAAGCAGGGCTTTCATCCGACCTCGGTGCTGGGAACCGTGGCGGCAGCCCTCGGGGTTGGTGTTGCCCGCGGGCAGAGCGCAACCCAGTTGCGCGACACATTGGGTGTGTCGGCAAGTCAGTCTTCCGGTATCATCGAGTATCTGGCCGATGGCACATGGACCAAACGGATGCATCCCGGTTGGGCCGCACAGGCCGCGATCCGGGCCGCCGCGATGGGCGGGGCCGGGTTTCGCGGTCCGGTAACGGTGTTTGAAGGGGTCCATGGGTTATACCAGGCCTTCGCGCCATCGCTCGGAACGCCTGATTTCGATTCGCTCACGGGTGAATTGAGCACGCGCTGGGAAGCGGCAAATGTTGCCTTCAAACCCTATGCATGCGGGACCATGACCCAACCCTTCATCGATTGTGCCGTCCGCCTTGCGTCCCACAAGGTCCCCGTCGAAGAGATCGAAGAGGTTGTCTGCTATGTGGGCGAGGGAACCGTGCACAGGCTATGGGCGCCGCTGGAGCTTAAACAATCCCCGCCGACACCCTATGCAGCGAAATTCTCGGGGCCTTATACAGTGGCTGCGGGCTATGTGTTCGGCGATGCAGGTTTGTCAGAGTTTACCGAAACGGCAATTGCCGATCCGCGCGCACGCGCCATGGCCGCCAAGACCCGCTATGAGATCGACCCCGATGACGAGTATCCACGCAACTATACCGGCACGGTCGAGTTGCGCCTGAAATCGGGCCAAAGGCTGCGCGAACATCAGCCGCAACTGCGGGGTGGAACCCGTCAGAAGATGACGCGTCCTGAAATCCTGTCGAAATGCCGCGCGAATCTGGCATTCGCGTCCTGGAACGGTGCGGATTGTAGAGCGTCAACCATTTTGACCGGTGCCGACAACCGAGATGGCCGGTTCT
>JAFIEM010000137.1 GCA_020832555.1 Natronohydrobacter sp.
ACCAGGATACCACGAGGCTGACGCTTTCGACGGCGGGCACCATGGCCTGCAAGCGATCCAGCGCCACGATGATATCGGCCGTGTCGGTTACCGCATTGGCATTCTCGGCGCTGCTGGTGCCGCCGATGGTCGTGTTCAGGAACGCGTTGGTGATTGCACGCCCACCCTCGGTTTTGCGCACAACATCTGTCGCATAGGTGAACTCACCCGCCGAAGGGATCAGCGTGACAGCGCGGGTCAGCCCTTCGGCGGTGTCGGGATCGGCCAGCGGGCGGAAAACCTAGAACGTGAGCTGCGGGATGCGGTTGCCATAATCGCCCAGCGGCAGGTCTTCGAACATGACATAGGCCGTGCCGCGATAGGCGGGCGTGCGGGCCGCACCCATCCTGGTCATGATGAAAGGATCGGGTTGCTGCGCGTCATCGCCCGGATACCAGCGCAAGGTGATGCCCGAGAGATCAAGCGGTTTGCCATCCGCCCAGATGCGCCCGATCCCTGTGATCCGCCGCCCTGCCGGGCCTCCTCCACCTCCAATCTCTCCCCCGGAGAGATTGGTCCCTGCGGGACCGGTTTCGGAGCCTTCACAAAGGGCCACCGCGAAACTGGCATAATAGAGATACTCGGTCGTCCTGACCTTCGGCCCGCCGCCTTTGCCACCACCGCGCTGGGTCGTGGTGCGGGTTTCCTCGCGGAAATCCGTGGCCCAGATGATATTGCCGCCGATGCGCATGCGCCCAAACACGCGCGGGACTACGGCGCCCTCGGTCGAGGAGGTGATGCGCAGCGTGTCCAGCCGCGCGCCCTCGATGCGCTGCACAGGTGCCAACGAGGAAATCAGCCAGCTGTCGATGGCCGAGCCGACAGTAGCCCCGATCATCCCGCCAATCGCGGCACCTGACAGACCAAGAAACGCCCCGCCAAAGCCCAGACCGATGCTGGAGCCAACAGCGCCAAGAACGAGGGTGGCCATGCAAAACTCTCAGCGTTTGGGAAACAGGAAGGCGAAGGCGATGCGCCGCCGCCAGGCGGGGGTGAGCGGCTGCTCGATCACGCCGAGCCGCTCATAGGCGTGGATGAAACGGTCGGGCGCGGTGCGACTGGTGCGACCAGTCAGGATGCCGACATGCTTCGCGATCGCGCGCGGCATCATGCGGAAGAGGATCAGCGCGCCGGGTGGGGCGTCAGCGACATGCAGCTCTATCATCATCCTGCGTGCGCTCTCAGCCAGCACCTCGCGCGGCCCGCTCTCGCCCCAGTCGCGGCTGTAGGGCGGGATCGGGAACGGCTCTGCGCCCACAACCTCGCGCCAGACACCGCGCGCGAGGCCAAGGCAATCACAGCCGACCCCGCACAAGCTCGCCTGATCATGATAGGGTGTGCCGAGCCATCCTCGTGCGACGGCGATGACGCGCCTGGGGTCAGCAGTACGCAAATTAGCCAGATCAGCCGGGTTCAAAGCACACCGCCTTCATGGCCGCCCTCGCGCGAGGCGTAGCGCAGAATGGTGTCTTGTCCGGGGATATGCGGAAAGCCCCGGAAATTGGCGACATTGGCGAATTTTGCGCTGCAGGTCTCGATCCGCTTGTCGCAGCCCGCGCGGATTGTGAAACTGTCGCCCTCGGTGATAGCGCGCACGGGGGCTTCAAGTAGCGAGAGGTGAGCAATACCATCGATCAGATCATGCGCCAGCACTTCAGCGCGCCGCCCGGAATTGACACCAGAGGTCCACTCGACCGTGCCAAAGGCAAACCAGCCCGCATTGAACCCACCAAGCCCCGAGGCGACAAAGGCCCGGTCGCGCATCAGATCGACCACACTACCTGCGCTTTTGAACACGGGGTCCTCCAGATCAACGCCGCAGCGCGCATCGCCAAGTGCTGCATCGCAGCCCGCCTGAAACGTTCGCCCAACTGTCTGGCCCAGCACATGCGCGAGGCTGCGCACTTCTGCGACAAACGCCATGCGCCCGCGCCGGATTTGCCCGACGGCGCCCCGGCGCATCAGCACGCGCTGGCTGGTGTCGGCCCAGTTCACGCGCCAGAGTTCGACCTCGGCGGCATCCCAGCGCCCGTCCAGAATATCCGTCTCGGTGATCCGGTCAGACGACAGCACGCCCTCGGCATCCTGTGCATCAACCGACAGGTCCGATCCAGCACGGATTTCTGAGGCCGCAAAGCCGCTTTCCGGCTCGAAATCCGTGCCCTCAAACATCAGCACGCAGTCATGATCGGTGAAGCCGAAGGAAAGACCATCAGCGCGGGTGATCCGCCAGCACCAGGCGAGCGTCGTGGTGCCGTCATCGAGATGCGCCTGCAAAGCAGGGTCAAGCTGTTTCATCGCCGGATCTCCAGCAGCGGAATGGAGGTGATCGAGCCGAGCCCCTCGATATCGAGGGTGACATCGAGCGTGTCGCTGTCGAAACGAACGGGGACATCGAATGTGAACCCAGCGGTGATGGCGATCCCGGCCGCCGGGGCGGTCGCGAATGTCACCACGCCCGTTGTGGTATCGACCGACCAGCCACTGGCCTGTTCAACGCCGCCCAGCGCGAGGCGCAGAGTGCCTGCGACCGGCTTGGTGATCGCGCGGGTCCAGCTTTGGCTACCAGAGGAATAGCGTTTCAGGAGCGCAAACGAGGTCACGCTGCCATTGCCGGTGCCGATGGGCTGGTCGAGCGGGCCCGGGGTTTGTGACGGCGCGCAGGATTTGTAATCCGACCAATCCCGGAAGCGAAACCCGTGCAACCGGCCATTGCGGGCTTCAAAAAACGCCACGACAGCGGCCAGATCATCAGCGCGGCGGATGCCATAGGCGACATCATAGCGTCGCCGCGAGTTGGCCCAGCTGGCATTGCGCTCCTCATCGCCGCTCGCCAGTTCAACGATCTGCGTGCGCCGCTCCGGCCCGCCGCGTGCGCCGCGGCTGATATTGTCGGGGAAGCGCACTTCATGAAACGCCATTACATCCCCCGCCGCCCGAGATTCACTGCGCGGGCGATATCTGCGGCCACTTGCGTGCGCGACTGCCGGAAACTCTCCGCATCGCGCGCCATGATCGTGACATTGACTGTCGTGCCGCCATCGGGCCCCGCACCCCGCGCGCCATCGCCAGCCGCTTCGCGACGCGAGAGCACGCGTTCCCCGCGTTGCAGGATCGCGGGCACTTCGTCGGGCTTGAGGCCCGCCCAGCCACCGGAATGCAGGCGCGGAGCACCTGCGAAAGCTATGGCAGGCACCATCCGCCCCGGAGCAGGGCCGCCCACGACACCGCCTGCATGGAAGATATTGGCAAACAGCCCCCCCGCGCCGCCCAGCACCCCGGACAAGAGCCCCGCCAGCGGGCCCAGTATGAAGCGCCGCGCAGCCAGCCGTGCCAGATCCGCGATCATCGAAGTGACCAGATCGCGGAAATCCAGCTTCCCCTTGCGCACGAAATCGGCGACGGCGTTCTCGGCCGCCCCGAACGCGCCCACCAGTGCCTGACCGATATCCGCACCGATATCGCGCGCCTTGTCGGCATAGTCGGACAGTGCTGCTGTGACCGCCTGCCAGCCTGTCAGCGCCTCTGTCGCCCCACTGGCCGTATCCGATCCAGCCTGACGCCCCGCAGCGCCCGCGCGGCCTGCGGCTGCTTCGGCCTGATCCAGCGCGTCACTCATACGCTGCGCGCCAGCCGTGGCTGCATCCAAGGCATCTGCGCTTTCTTCGCTGGACCCTCGCACTGCTACCAGCAATGCTGCCATAGCCTCGCGCGCACCATCAAAGGCGCTGGCAAGTGTCGCATCTGCCCGCGCGCGAAACCCTTCTGCGGATCGCTCGGCGCGCAGAATGCCGGCATCAAAACTCGACACCCATGCCTGCACGCCCAGCGCATCGATCCGGAAACCGGCCCCGATCACATCGGCGATCTGATTGAAGCCCGGTGCAATCCGGCTCAGGAAATCTGCCCATGTCTGACCAAGGAACCGCATCAGCCGTAGCCAGAGCGCTTCGATATCAGCGCGCATGGCGCGGAACCGATCCGCAAAGGCCGACATCGACGCGGCCATCCCGTCCCAGACTGCGCGCGCGACATTGCCCATCAGTTCCAGCGCGGCGCCAAACCCGCCCGCGCCGGAGACAAGGCGACCGAATTGATAGACCAGCTCGCCCGCGCCGACGATCAGGGCACCGATGCCCGTCCGGATCAGCGCGCCGCGCAGAACCACCAGCGCCGTGGCGAGGCCGCGCACCGAAAGTGCAGCAGCAGCCAGCCCCGCAACCCAGCGCCCGGCCATGAAGGCCACGAATGTGCCTGCGATGCTGACCAGACGCCCGAGATTGTCGAACAGCCCCCGGATCGCCATACCGAGCGGCCCGGTGGTGCGTGCGACAGATGCCATGGCATTGGCGACAGATTCCAGCGCGGGTGCTGCGGCCACAGCCAGCTGGTTCGACAGCCCGCGCCAGATCAGACCCAGCCGGGAAATCGCATCATTGGTCCGCTCGATCTGGGCGGCATCCTGATCAGACACCACGACCCCGAAATCGCGCACATCCTGTGTGGCCTGGCGCAAGGTGGCGCTGTCGATGCGGCCAAAAACCAGCGCTGCGCGATCACCGAAAAGCTGCGAGGCGACAGCGGCGCGCTCCGCTTCGGGCACGAACTCAGCGAGCCGCTCCTGAATAGTCGCAATGCGCGCATCAAGCGGCAGGCGCTGCAGGTCTTCCGCCGAGAGGCGCAACCGGCGCAGGGCCTCGACCGCAGGGCCAGTTCCTGAGGCCGCTTGCGACAACCGTCGCGTCAGCTGGATCGTGGCCTGTTCGACCTGACCCATCGACACACCAGCAAGATCGCCTGCGCGCTCCAGCACCTGAATGCTGGCGACAGTCGTGTCCAATGAGGCCGCCAGCTTGGCCTGCGCATCGACTGTTTGCAGGCCAGAGCGGATCATGGCCACGCCTGCTTCTGTGGCAGCAGCAACAGCAGCCGCAGCAGCGAGTTTCACCCGCCGCGAGAAGGCGGCCAGCCGCCGGTTCGCGGCCTCCATCTCCTGGCTCAGCCGCCCGAAGCCGCGCTTGCCAGCTTCGCCAACGCCCTCTAGCTCCGAGCGAACCTGACGCCCGCCCACTGCGGCAAGGCGGACGCTAACCCATTTCTCTGCCATCGTGAGCTTCCATCTGTTCGTTGAGTTTGAGGACCATCACGGCCTCGATGCCGGGCAGAAGTTCCGCCATAACGATAGGCGACACGCCCAGCGCCTGACCCAGCGCCAGTGCGGCGTTCATGTCCCAGCCGATCACCGCGCCAGGGGCGATGCGCAGCTGGCCACCAAGGCGACCGACAACGTCCCAGACCTGCCAGCCTTCATGGGTCAGTGGGCGGTTCAGCCGCGTGGGGCAGTCGGGGCAGGTTTGCGTGCACGCTTGGCAATAGCGCGCGCCCCCGCCGAATTCCCACTCGGCAAGGGCGCAGAGGCGTTTTTTTCCTGTTCCAGCAGCAGGCCCTTGGACACATAGGTCAGCTGGAACGCCTCGAAGATCGGCCAGATATCGAGAAGCGCGTCGATGGCCTCGGGACTGGGATTGATGGGCACACCGTTGGCATCACCGATGCCCTCCCAATCCAGCACCGCCCGCCGCGCGAGGGCTTTGGCGAAAGCCATGGCGCGGGTCTCATCACTGGCCTCGTCCGGCAGGCTTTCCACCTCCGGGTCCGCACGCGTGGCAACCATCAGCGCAGTGGTCAGGGGGCGCAGCTGCACGCGAACGCCGGGGGCGAGGTCATGCCAGCGGGGGGCATTGGTCAGATCAAGAGTGAGCATCAATAGGTCTCCACTGCATTGATAAGGGTGGCGGTGCACATCCGGCCCACAGTTGCATCCCGCGCTGCCTGCCAGTCGAATGTCGCCTGTACCCCTTGGGGGCCAGAAATCTCGATACGCGGGCGGGGCAGATAAACAGCATGCACCACAAAGATGAAACTCTCGCCCGAGGGCAGCAGATAGGCGAATTCCATGGCGCAGGGATCGCCATTGATCGCCTGCGTCACCATCGTCTGATCGGCGAAGCGCACCTCGATGCGCCCGGTCAGCGCGGCGATGCTGGGATCAGCCCCATCAATACGCCCGTCAGCGCGGATAGTCTCGATCCGGTCGAGATTGTTGGCATAGGTGATCTCGGCTGACACCACATTGCCCAGCGCTGTCCCGTTGCGTTTGATCGAGCCGTTGAAGTGGCCGAAGCGCTGCAGATCGAGGGTGGCGGGAGTGCCCGCGCTGGTGGCAGTGCCGACCGTTTCACCCTGCGCAACCAGCCTGGCAGTCGCTGTCAGCAGGCCCGAGCGCTGCATCTGCCATGACAGCTGATCCAGCACACAGCCGGAATACATCGCATAGCGCGGCACTTCTGGCATGCCGGTCTCAATGGACACCGACGGCAGGGTCCAGGCCCCAGATTGGAACTCATGAGTGTAGGGGGCGGCCGACCCGGTTGTAGTCGGGGCACCGAACGCGGCCTTCAGCCAGAAGCCGAAGGCCTGTGCATCAATCGGCACCACCACATCGCCATCCGAGGTCACCGCATCCTTGATCGGCGGGAGCGGATCGCGGCCATAGCCCAGTAGCCCACTGTTCAGCAGCGGCTGCTCAGCCCCCAGCGTCGCGCTGGCAAAGGGCATCCGCGTGTAGCCGCTCGCGGGCGGGGTGCCATATGTCGTCTCGAACGCCAGCGCCATCTGCGCCCGCGCGCCTTGCGCTCGTGCCATCGTCTCGTCTCCTGTTTGTCTGTGATCTGTCGCTTACAGCGCTGGTATCGCTGTGGAAAAAGCCGCTTCAGGCAAGTCGGCCGTGTCGTGCCCAGGACACAGCATCCTCCAGCCGGTCGTCACCCCAGAATATCTCTCCGTCGATCAC
>JAFIEM010000138.1 GCA_020832555.1 Natronohydrobacter sp.
CCTCAAGCATGGCTTGTGTAGCAGAATGTGTAGCGAATTGGGTAGCGATTCAAGCGGCCGATCGTCCACCATGCGGGCAATTTCGCACCAAATCTCTGTTATTGAAGGAAAATTTAATTTCCATCCAGAAATTAAGTGGCGGAGACGATGGGATTCGAACCCACGAGACCCTTTCGGGCCTACTCCCTTAGCAGGGGAGCGCCTTCGACCACTCGGCCACGTCTCCGCTGCCCCGTTTAATGATGCGGCCCGGCACCCGCAAGCAGAAAGTCGGACAATGTCATCGGACGGTGTCGCGCGCGTCCGGCAGGCATCGCGCATCTGCCATCGCCACAGCCCCCCGCAATGCGCGGCGCAGGCGTCACCCGCCGGACGCAACCAAAGCTCAGCCCGAGAACGCGTTGCCGCCCTGGCGAACCAGCCACAGGTTGACCACCAGCAGAATCGTCGATGTTATCGCAATGGCAATGACGCTCATCGCCATCCCGGTCTGCACGGACCCCTGTTCGAATTGGGCGAAAACGAATGTGCCGACAGTGCGCATGCCCGCAGGTGCCAGCATGATCGAGGCAACCAGTTCGCGCGATGCAATCGCGAACACAAGCATCATTGCCGCGATCAGTGAGGGCGCCATAAGCGGCAGTGTGATATGCCGCATCGTGCTGCCCTGGCTGGCACCCGAGACACGCGCGGCATCATCCAGTGATCCGCTGATCTGGCGCAGACGGGCAACGGCGTAGCGAATGGGATACGGCAGCAGAATGCCGATATAGGCCACCAGCAGGATCGCCGCAGTGCCATAAAGTGTCACTGGCAGGAACGGGCTGTTCCAGGCCAGGATGACCCCGACCGCCAGCACAATTGCCGGGATCGCGTTGGGCAACACGGACAACCCGTCCATGACCGCGCGGCCCCACCCGGCGCCGCGCACGACGATGTAGGCTACAACCCCTCCGACCAACGCGGTGCCGAAGGCGGTCAGAACGGCCAGCCAGCCGCTGGTCATCAGCGCCTGCCCTGCGCGACTGCCGGTTGCGAAGATCGGCGCATAATGGCGCAGATCGAAATTCGACAACCGCAACCCGCCGGAAATCGTGCCCATGAAGGATGTGACCACGATGGTCGCCAGCGGTATCGCCACACCGATCATGGCGACGAGCGTGAACAGCCCGATTACAGGCCAGCGCCAGTGGCCAAGCTGCGCCTTTTCTGCATCAGCGGGCTTGCCGGTCTGGCTGACATAGGACCGGCGCGTTGCGATCCAGTTCTGGATCGCAAAGGCCGCCAGCACCAACAGCATCAGGATCACCGAGCCCAGCGCCGCGCCGGACAGGTCGATCGGCCAGTCTGACAGGCGCGTGTAGATCCCCGTGACCAGAACCTCGAACCCGGTGCGCGCGGCCAGTGCGGCGGGGGTGCCGAATTCCTCGATCGACATGGCAAAGACAATCAGCAGGCTGGCGGCCACCGCAGGGATACTGAGCGGCAGGGTGATCATCAGAAAGGCGCGCACGGGCCCCGCACCATGCACCCGCGCGGCAGCGGCAAAGCGGCCGCCCACAGCCTCGAACGCGCGCGAGACAGCAAAATAGACGAGCGGAAACAGGTTCAGCGTCATGACGAAGGCAACACCGGCAAAGGTGAACAGGAACCCGGCCATGTCAAACCCGACAAGCTGGAACAGATAGCCGCGTGGCTGCAGCAGCATCATCCAGGCAATCGCCGCGATAAAGGGCGGGATCAGAAACGGGATCAGAAAGATCACATCCCAGACCCGCGCGCCCGGAATGTCACACAGCCCGCGCAAGATCCCCACAGGCAGGCCCAGGATCAGACATCCGATGATCACTGATCCCGCCAGAAGCAATGTATTGCGGGTCTGGACCAGCAGGCGGTCATTTTCCGTCAGGATAACGATTTTCGAGAAGGGGTCAGCCAGCGATCCACGTGCGAATTCCGGGAAAATCGCCTGCAGCAGGATGAACAGAACCGGCAGCCCCACCAGCAGGATCAGGGCACCGGCGGCGGCAGTTGTCATCACGGTTGCGGCGCGGGGCATGGGCGGGCGGCTCCTGACAAGAACAGGGCCCCGGTCCGGAAACCGGGGCCCTGGCGCGATGTGCGCGGCTTAGCGGTCGATGACGGTTTCGTTGAACCGCGCGATGATCTCGTCGCGGCGCGCGGCAACGGCGTCTGTGTCGATATCGATGACATTCAGGTCTTCAATGCCTGGGCGGCGGCCCTCGATATCGGTGCGCGCGGGCATCAGGAAGGTTTCGGCCACCAGTGCCTGCCCGGCATCCGACAGGACGAAATCAAAGAAGGCCTGCGCCGCTTCCGGGTTCGCGGTCGATTCAAGGATCATCATCGGGCGCGGCGCGATCACAGTGCCGCTTTCCGGCACAATGACCTCGATTGTCTCACCCTCATCCGCGCGGGCATAGCTGATATAGTCGACAGCACCGAAAACAGCCGCCTTGGCCCCCTGCAGAACCGGGTTCAGCGCGGCGGCATTCGGGCCGGGCACGATCATCTCGTTCTCGGCCAATGCGGCCAGCAATTCCCAGGCCTCATCGCCCATCGCGGCCTCCAGCCCGGCGACAAGGTCAAAGGCAGAGCCCGATTGCGCCGGGTCGGGCATGGTCACCAGATCGCGATAGGCCTCATCTGCCAGATCGCTCCATTCAGACGGCTGCGGCGTGCCGCTTTCGGTGTTCCACGCAATGGCAAGCGCCGAAATGCCTTGGGCGGCGTAGTGGCTGTGCGTCAGGAAATCTGGAACATTCTCGGCATGGGGCGAGGTGTATTCCCTCAGCAGCCCGCGCTCATGCATATCTTCGGCCGACCCCCAGCTTGCCGAGACAACGACATCAGCCTGCGGGTTGGATTCCTCGGCCTCCAGCCGTGCCATGACCTGGCCAGTGGTTGCCTGGAACACATTGACGCGGATGCCTGTTTCGGCCTCGAACGCTTCGGCCAGCGCATCTGCCAGCCCGCCGGGACCGGCGGTGTAGAAGGTCAGCGTATCGGCCTGAGCAATCGACACGCCGAACCCGAGGCTGGCGACAAGCGTGGCGGTGCGGAGCATGGTTCCGTCCTTTCCTGTGATATGCGTCAGTGTGTCGCGGTGAAAACGCGCAGCCTTTCGCCTTGCAGGGCGAGCGCGATTTCCGCGCCTTGCGCTGCAGGGGCATCTGCCGGGCAGACCAGGTGATGCCCGCCCTCGCCCAGTTCCAGATGCAACAGGTAACGGTCGCCCTGAAACTGGCTGCGGCGCACGCGCTCTTTCAGCGGTCCGGCGCTGTCGGCGCGCACAGCCGTTCGGGGGATCAGCAGCTTGGCGCGCCCCTCATACCCGTTCGAAAGCGGTGTTTCGACCGACAGCAATTCGGATGATCCGCGAAACCGCTTCTCGGCAATGTCGCCGTCGATCAGCGCGCCGATATTGAGGAATTGCGCCACATCAACCGAGGCCGGATCCGAGAAGATGGTTTCGGGCGCGGCGATCTGCGCGATCCCGCCGCCGATCATGATGGCGACGCGGTCTGCGACAGTAAAGGCCTCGGCCTGATCATGGGTCACATAAATGGCCGACAACCCCAGTTCGCGCAGCAGTGTGCTCATCTCAAGCGCAAGGCTTTCGCGCAATTCGCGATCCAGATTCGAGAGGGGTTCGTCAAACAGGACCAGCGGCGGTTCGGCGACGATAGCGCGCGCAAGGGCTACGCGCTGTTGCTGCCCGCCCGACAAGGTGCCCGGAGAGCGGTCGGCCAGATGGTCCAGCCCGACCCGCGCCAGCGCCTTGCGCGCGCGATCCTGTCGCGCGGCCTTGCGTTCGCCACGCATTCGCAGCGGAAAGGCGACATTGTCGAGAACGCTCAGATGCGGCCAGAGCGCATAGTCCTGAAAGACCATGCCAATGCCGCGCGCTTCGGGTGGCAGGGTATGCACGGCGCCATCGACAACAGTATGCCCCGCGATCTGCATGCGCCCGTTTGATGCCGACAACAGCCCCGCCGCGATCCGCAGCAGGGTCGTCTTGCCGCAGCCAGAGGAGCCGAGCAGGGCGACAATCTCGCCCGGCGCAACGTTCAAATCGATCCCTTTCAGGACCTCTGTATCACCAAACCGCTTGCCGACACTTTCGGCGACAAGTGCAGGCTGGCGGGCGAACAAGTCGGCATCTGCATGTGTCATGATGCTCACGTATCGGAGTTTCATGACAGCTTCATGACAGTTCATGACGCGGCAGGATGCCAGGTCATGGCATGGCGCATGCCTGTGAAAGGCTTGGTGTCGCGAAGCGTTTTCGCAGCGACCCGAGACCCCGACGCGCGCCTGCGATCAATCCAGAATCGTAATTTTCACCAATTGCCAGATGCTGCGCGAATACATGGTTTCGGTCTGGTATTCCGGCCCGTCATCAAACGGATAGATCAACCAGAACGGCCCCTTGTCGCGCAATGACATCGGCTCACCGTTCTGTTCGAATGCGATGATCGGGTAGTCCTCTGACATCGCATCCGACGGGACGACGACGATATAATCATTGATCGCCCGCATCTCCATCTCGAACGCATCGTCCGGCGCGTCGATCAACAGCGACAGTGGCACACCAAGAAACATCTGTTCGCCATCTGTCCAGGGGGTGCTTGTCGTGATCTCGGCCGTCTGCATTTCGCGCAGCGCATCTCGATCATAGCGGATTTCACCTGCGCCGGTGGAGATGACAAGCTCTGTCGCGCCAGTCGTACCGGCGGGAAGCAGTACCAAAGCCATACAGGCAAGCATCCTGCCCGCTGTGTTGCGGCAAAACGCGGGTAGATGGGTAAAGCCAGCCATCAAGACCTCCAGCCACGGCGATGCTGCGCAGGGTATTCCAGACTCGCTAACAAACACTTACGAGCCAGCACGCAGCAAGGTGAGTATAGCTTTCCCCGCATCTGTCGGCAATCATTGTAAACGTCAGCGTCGCGATGCACGTAGCTCGAAGGTCCGGTGCGATCATGCGTGCAATGATACGCCGCATGCACGCTCGGCCGGCAGATACGCAGGAGTGCGGCAGAAAACCGAACCGTTTTGGGGCAGCGCATGCAATCTTCACCTTGTGTTGAGAGAAACACGTTATCTGTTTGGCCAGAATGTGCTAGCCTCGCAGATGTTCAGGGCTATCTTCCCAGAAAGATGGAAAGCCGTCGCATGACAGATTCACGCATAAGTTTGTTACATGTGTTCCCTCATCACTCCGCCCCGCGCATCACCGCAATTACGTGGGTGATACTGGCATGTGTGTTCGCGTCAGTGTCGCTTGCGAACCACAACCTTGCTGATGGCAGCAAGGTAAACATGCGTGTCATTCTGCCCGACAGCGACACGCCCACGACCTTGTCGCGCGATGACCTTGCCGAACTGCCAGGGGCCGAATACCGCACCTCGACAGTCTGGACCGATGCGGTTCACCAGTATTCCGGCGTCCTGCTGCGCGATATCCTCGCGTCCTTTTCGGTGGATGTGGATGATGGCACGGGTGAGGTGCTTCTGACCGCCATGGACGGTTATTCCGCAACACTGCCCTTCCACAAGATAACCGAAACCGCCCCCATGATCGCCTTTCTGCGCGACGGAGAGCCGATGCCCCGGCGCGGGCAGGGTCCGTTCTGGCTGATCTTTCCTTATGATGAGGACCCCGCTTTCCGACAGGAATCGATCTATGCGCTCAGTATCTGGCAGATAGAGGAAATTCAGATCCGACAATGATGATACGCGCGCTCAGGACGGCCCGGCGCCATCTGAAGGGCGCCTACTGGGCACTGTGCCTGGCGCTTGTGATCATCTGCATCCCGACACTGATCTGGCTCGCGCAGGACATCAATCGCAAGTTCAACCAGCTTCGGTCAACCGGGGCGGACAATGCCTACTGGACTGTCGGCCAACTGGAAACCGATATCCAGCGCCTTCGGCTGGCCGTGACCGTCGCCCAGGGCAATGCGACAGCGGACACCCTTGCCGATGTCCGGCAGCGCTTTGACATCCTCTACAGTCGCGAAGGGATCATTTCGCGCGGCGTGATCGGCAGCGCGCTGGAACGCGCCGATGCAGAGCGGGACACAATGATGGCCGTTCGCGGCTTTCTGGATGCCTATGTGACCGCGATCGACGGCCCCGATCCCGGCCTGATCGCGGCCCTGCCCCAGATGAGTGACACGCTGGCAGAACTCGCGGAACAGTCGCGTCGCTTCGTTCTGGACGTCATGCATTTCTTCAACTCCGAATCCGATCTGGCCCGCACGGAACTCGCCATTTTGCAGCGCAACGCCATCGCCATCACCTATCTGCTGCTGCTGATTTTCGGGCTGGTCATCCTCGTGCTCGGGATACAGCGCCACCGGCAGGGCAAGGTCGAGGCCCAGCTGCTGGAAAGCAACCAGATGCTGCGCGCCTCGGAACGGGCCACAAAAGAAGCGCGCGAACAGCTTCTCTTCGCGATCGAGGCGTTGCAGGACGGGTTCGTGATGTATGACAAGGATGAACGGCTTGTCACCCATAACCGCCGCTATGCCGAATTGTTTCCGCTGCTCGAATCCAAGCTGATCCCCGGCACCTCTTTCGCTGAAATCGTGCGGCACGCCGCCGAGTCCGGCCAGATTCTCGAGGCAGAGCAAGACAAGGAAAAGTGGATGAACAAGCGGCTTGCCGAGTTCCGGGAACCTGTGCAGGCCAATGAACAAAGCACCCCGGATGGCACCCATATCCGCTATTACGAGAAGCGAACCGCAGATGGCGGACGCGTGGGCCTGCGCACCGACATCACCGAACTGGTCGAGGCGCGCAACCACGCCGAAGCCGCGAACCGCGCGAAATCGGCGTTTCTGGCGAATATG
>JAFIEM010000139.1 GCA_020832555.1 Natronohydrobacter sp.
GGGCCAGCACCGGATCGACCAGCAGCGTGTGATGGATCGGGCCGGGATCGGCCAGTCCTGTGGTTTCGATCACCACGCGGTCAAAGGCCAGTTCATCCCGCACCCGCCGTGCCAGCAGGGACAGCAGCGTCTTGGACAGATCGCCCCGGATCGAGCAGCACACACAGCCACCGGGCATCAGCACGACATCCTCGGCGGCTTCCTCTATCAGGTCAGGCCCGGCATTATAGGCCGCGAGAAAGCCGGGCGATCCGAACCTATCATACATCTGTCGCAGATAGGCGGCACCGGCCAGGATGTTGTCGCGCGGATCGAAGGGATCATCGACAAGCTGGTGGGCAGCACGCAACTCGGCCCAGGTCCCGGGCATGACCTGCATCAGGCCCATGGCGCCCGCGTGGCTGACAGCACGCGGATTGCCCGCACTTTCATTCGCTGCGGCGCACGTTTGCAATGGTGGTGACAGCAGGCCCGGGCTCAGGTCTCAAGGCGGGGCGTTCAGGGCTCGTCAAATGACCGCTGTGCATGTGCGTCTGACATGGCCTCGGCCCATCCCGAAACCCGCGCCCAGGCCGTGCCGCCCACGACCAGCGCGCCAAGCCATGACAGGAGGGTGATGGTCAAGCCGCTTGCGCCACCGAATTCGGCAAAGCCTTTGGCGGCATGAAATCCGGCGATCCCGGCCGGGACCGCATAGGCCAGACCAATGGCGAATTTGAGAGGAGCAAACCGGATGCGCGCAAAGGCGAATTCGCCAAGTGCTGCAACAAAGCCCCCGATGAACAGGCCCGCGACGATGGACAGAAAAACGCCTTGGCCTGCGTCATGAAAATAGAGGCCGGAGATTAGCCCGACCGCAAAAGGCAGGGCGTAGACCGCGAGGTTGAACATGATCCAGCACAGCGCGCCAAGACCGAACACGGTAAACAGGGTGGATGCAACCATAGGGCACTCCTTTGCGAAGAAGGATTGCGCCGCCACCACCACCATTGGCACGCGCAGATCATAGCAGAAAACGGCCCGCCCCGGGAGGGTCCGGGGCGGGCGTCGGCGGAAATCCGGTCATGCCGGTGGGGTGGCTTTGGCGCGAAAGTCGAAGAGCGGGATACCCATGGCCCGCGCCTTGTCGGCGAGATTGTCGGTGATGCCGGAGCCCGGAAACACAATCAGCCCGATGGGCAGAATGTCTAGCAGGCGATCATTGCGCTTGAACGGGGCGGATTTTCCGTGCCGCGTCCAGTCTGGCTTGAAGACGATCTGCGTCACGCCGCGGTTGTCAGCCCAGGTAGCGGCGATCCGTTCTGCGCCGCGCGGTGCGCCGCCATGCAGCAGGACCATGTCGGCGTGTTTCGCGTGGACGCGGTCGAGGACGGCCCAGATGGCTGCGTGATCGTTGCATTCAAGCCCGCCGGTGAAGGCGATCTTGGTGCCCTGGGGCAGGAGCGGTTCCAGATCAGTCCGGCGTTTGGCGGCAATGTGGTCACGGCTGTCGATCAGCGACGCGGTCAGGGTGCGGCGATGGATATGGCTGCCCGCGCGCGGGTGCCAGGTCTGGCGGAGATGGGTCTCGAACAGTTCGGCGGCCAGATCGCGCATGCCCTCATAGGCGTTGCGCCGCTCGATCAGCGTGATGCCTTCTGCAATCAGGGTTTCCAGTTCGACCGAGCGGACCTCGGATCCGTCCTGTTCGCGTTGTGCGCGCTTCGCCTGGAAGGCGCGAAACTGGTCGAGCGGATGCAGCGGCGCGCGCTGGATGTTTTCGGCCAGGCTGTCCTCTTCAGCGAGGCCGTCCATGCGCACGATGCAGGGCACAAGTGCTGTCTTGTTCATGCGCTTTTGCTTCACCAGCAGTTCCAGTGCGCGAAAGCGCCGCCCACCGGCAGGGATCGTGAACATGCCGGTCTCGGCACCGCCGTCGTCCAGCACGGGCCGCACAGTAAGCGAGGCCAGCAGCGTCCGCCGGGCGATGTCCTCGGCCAGTTCTTCGATCGACACGCCCGCCTTGACGTGGCGCACGTTCGACTGGCTCAGCATCAGCTTATTGAAGGGAATGTCGCGCGAGGCGCTGAGGGTGATTTTCTGTTGCTTGGTCATCGGGATATCTCCGCGACGGGCCAGCCGGGAGCCTCTCTCCCGCCCTCCAAACCCGTCACGAAACCCCCCGCTTAACTCTCCCTCTATTGCGTCAAGGACCGCGATCAAAACACACGATGCGACGGCTCGGCGCGGCGGAACGTCCAGTCGCAAGAAGCAGATACAGGATGAGCTGACCTAAGCGGCGGCATGCACAAATAGCGGACGGCGCAGACTGTGGCCTGGATGTGGGCCTCGTCGCCGTGCCAAGCCTCAAAGCCGTCAGTGGGTATCTGGTATCAGACCGCGAACACTTGGTGGCCTGCTACTCTCGGTGGTTAGAGTCCAAGTGTCCGCCATATGTCCATCTGGGACCAATCTTGCAAAAACCGATAGGGATAAGGTGGCAACCCAGGCGCCGATGCCTCCGTCAGTACAGCCAGGTCGTCGGCTCCAAGCTGAAGATCAGCCGCTGCAAGATTGCCTTCGAGTTGTTCCGCAGTGCGCGCGCCAAGAAGAACCGATGCGACGCCCGGTCGCGCTAGGAGCCAGGCGATTGCGACATGGGACATCGGCCGGTCGCGGCGTGCGGCAACCATCTCAAGGGCTTCCAATATCGCATGGGTGCGCGGCGTGTTGCGAAGATCGTATGCTTCGACACCTCTATCTGGGTCTTCGCCCAGCCGGGTTGCTCCGGTAGGTTTTGCGTCGGCGTGGTACTTGCCCGTCAGCCAGCCGCCGCCCAGCGGCGACCACGGCGTCACGCCGACGCCGTTCTCGAGCGCGCAGGGCAGCACTTCGAGTTCGATGCCGCGATCAAGTAGGCTGTACTGTGGCTGTAGTGCCACCGGAAGGGGAAATCCTTGTGCTTGCGCTGTGGAGACGATGCGCTGAAGCTGCCAACCTGCCACGTTGGACCACCCGGTATGGTGCACTTTTCCGGAAGTAACGAGATCGCTCAGTGTGGCCAATGTCTCCGATACATCCGTATGTGGGTCCCAGCCATGCACGAAATAGAGGTCTATGGCTTCGACCTGCAGCCGCCTGAGGCTCGCATCAACGGATCGAACCAAGGCGCGCCGTGAGGCCCCGTGGCTGCCCGGCGGAGGGGAGAAGCGTCCCTTGGTGGCTATCAGCAGATCACCAAGGCCACCGCGGCTCTTGCCCCAGTGACCGATGATTTTTTCGGAAACGCCATCCGAATAGACGTCGGCCGTATCGATCAGTGTTCCACCGTGATCGACAAACATATCGAGTTGGCGATGCGCCTCCGCCTCGTCGGTCTCTGCGCCAAAGGTCATACTACCCAGAGCCAGGCGCGAGACGATGGGCCCGTTCCGACCGAGTACTGACGTTGGCATCTTGGCGCGGTCGGCCGTATTTTTCAATAGTGCGGTCATCTTCTTATCTCCAATCAAAAAGAGTCAGGAGCCGATAGAGCGTGCGGACTCCAAGCCCGGATTGTGCCACCAGGAATTCCTGCTCGTGCCGCTCACGTGCTCGGCAAAGCGCTGGCGATGGTGAGCTATCCGAAATATTCGGTGTTCTGGATTTCAAGACGTATCCTTCGAATTCGCATGAGGCATCACCCGAAGCTAGACAACGTCGCATACATATGGAACGACATGAAACGAAAGGACCGTTTCATGTATGAACAGAAATTACCTGACGTGCGCTGGGAAGACTTGTCTGCTTTTCTGGCAGTTGCCCGCAGCGGCGGCCTTTCCGCAGCGGCGCGAAACACAGGGTCGAGCGCGCCAACATTGGGACGCAGGATGCGGGCCCTAGAACGAGAAATTGGTCGCGAACTTTTCGTGCGTAGATCGCACGGCTACGACCTGACGGATGCCGGTCGGATGATGCTCGCTGAACTCGAAGGCATAGCCGGAAGGATCGAGCGTATCACGGCGAGGCGTGCTGGCGTTGCCCTGCCGTTGGTCAAACTGTCCGCGGGAACATGGACCACATTGGTACTGGTCCGGCGCCTGCGCGACCTGGTGACAGATCCGCAAGACGTTCGAATACGCTTTATCGCGGCTGAAGACATACTCAACATCAGTCGGCGCGAGGCTGTGATCGGGATCCGAAACCGGCGACCGGTTGAGGCTGGGCTCGCAGGTAGGAAGCTCGCAGGGGTCCATTTTGCACCTTACGCAGCACCCGGCGCAGCGCAGGCCTGGATCAAGGTACACGCCGATACGCCATCCGCCCGCTGGGTCGCATCAAACTCTGGCGACACCGTCGCGCACGAGGTCAGCCATCCGCGCCTTGCTCTTGACATGGCGCTAATGGGAGCCGGCCGCGTGATCTTGCCGACGTTCATCGGGGATGCGGAGGCAGGGTTGGCACGTACGGGCGACCTGATCCCTGAACTCTCCCACGATCAGTGGCTTGTAACGCATGACGACGACCGCTCGTTGCCTGAGGTCCGCCGCACAATCGACCGCGTCGTGGATATCTTGGGGCGGGGTTCCAAGTAAAGCTGCTGCGAAGCCTGTCAGCAATCGTTCTGCTTGCTCGACGGCAGTTCGGAGCCGCGGGAAGTTGTTTCCTGAGTAACGCCGCTGCAGCGCCTCTGAGACCTGTTCTTGGCGTGCGCGATCGGAATTGACCGTGAAGGCCATGAGCTGGTCAAGGGTCATTTCCTCCTCGGCATAGGCATAAAGCAGCTCAGAGGCCCTGATCAGTCTATCGGCCAGTTTCACCGAAGCGGCCATTCAGATCCAGCGCAGCGTACTGCCGCAGCCAGCCTCATTGCGGACTGTCATGCAGGTGCGGCATGTGTCGGGTGACCGACGTGCAGGGCGGAAAAGCGGTCTGTTACGCTGCAGTATCGCGCCGCCAACTTCGGGCTAAAGCAGACAGTCGACAGCCCCAGTAATACAGCCCCAGTAATGTTAAGACTATTGTTAGTGTGCCCAGCGGCACCTTGATTTAATGGAAAATCTACTTGGTCAAACCAATTGGTTTGACTAAATGTATATTATAACTCATGTTCAGCGTCGTTCTTGAAGAAGAATCAGAGACTGCAGACAAAGCTTATGCAACCCGCCGCCGCTCGTTCGGAGATAAAGTTGGACAATCATGTTCGTGTCTGAGCGCCGATATTGGGCTGACTACACGGCGCGCGAATTTCAGCTCCTTGAATGCGACAAGATTATCGCAGTCCTGCCAGTGGGTGCCATCGAGCAGCATGGTCCCCATTTGCCGCTTTCCGTGGACCGCGACATTGTGGATGGCCTCATCAAGGCCGCCATCCCATTGATCCCAAGCGACTGCCATGCACTGTTCCTGCCGACTTGCCCGATTGGCAAAAGCGACGAACATGCCCGTTTCGCAGGCACTCTCACGCTCTCCGCCCAGACGTTGATGGCCATGTGGTCGGAGATCGGATCTTGTGTCGCCAACGCCGGTGTACGCAAGCTGATCTTGCTCAACAGCCATGGCGGGCAGATTGCGCCGCTCGACATTGTGGCGAGGGATCTGCGCATCCGCCACAATATGATCACTGTCGCGGCAAGCTGGTTTGCGATGGGGCTGCCCGAAGGTGCGCTTGACCCACATGAGGCGCAGCACGGCATTCACGCGGGCGAGATGGAAACCGCTATGATGCTGGCGCTACACCCTGAAAAGGTAGCGATGGAGCATGCGCGCGATTTTGTGCCGCTTTCGGTCAAACTGCAGGCAGATCATGCTTTGCTTGGGCTGGGTCCTGGGGCGCGGCTTGGCTGGCAGGCACAAGATCTGCATCCGGCAGGCGCCTGTGGAAATGCAGCAGCGGCAACGTTAGAGAAAGGTCAAGTATTTATCGAGCATGCCGCACGCCAGATTGTGACCCTGTTGCGCGAAGTCGATGCGCTGCCGCTATCTGTGCTTGAAAATTCAGCGGACCCGAGCGCGCGATGAGCCAGGCCATCTTACATCGGATCGGATTGGATAGCGCCTGTGTATCGATCCGGCTGGAAGCTGGCCTGATTGCCGAAATCACGCCCTCGGGCGGGTTTCCCGAATGGCAGATTATGCCCCTGGCCGTGGACCCGCATGTGCATCTGGACAAGAGTTTCATCTGGCCGCGCGCGCGCCCTGCAGCGCCGGGCCTGTTCCCCGCGATCGAGGCCACACAGGACGACAAGCAATTTTGGAACGCCGCTGATCTATATGCTCGCGGTGAGCGGGCGCTGCAAGAAGCCCATCTTGCGGGGGCAACTGCGCTGCGCAGCCATGTGGATTGGGGAGAGCCGGACACGCCGCTGGCCTGGGAGGTGCTTGGCGATCTGGCAGCAAGCTGGCGCGAGCGTATCACCCTACAGCGCGCGCCCTTGGTGTCAATCGATGTGCTGGGCGATCCGGCGATGGGGCCGGGCATTGCGGTGCATGTTGCAGCAACTGGCGACGGGGTGCTCGGTGCGTTCCTGTATCGCCATAGGGAATATCCCGAAAAACTGGCGCGGATTTTCCGCCTTGCCGCCGAGCATGGGTTGCGGCTGGATTTCCACGTCGATGAAGGGCTCGAGCCCGAAGCGCACGGTTTTGACGAGATCGTGCGCCTGACAGCAGCACATGGCATGGGGGGGCTTGTGCTTTGTGGTCACGCTTGCTCGCTATCGATCCGCCCCGATGATGAGGTTGCACGCTTGCTGAATGATGCAGCGCGTGCAGGCGTTGCGCTTTGTGTTCTGCCCACGACAAACCTCTGGCTGCAGGATGGCGCGCGGGGACGCACCC
>JAFIEM010000140.1 GCA_020832555.1 Natronohydrobacter sp.
AGGAACGGATACCGATGCGGAATGATGCGCATGATCGTGGCGAGATCCGCCGTGGCGGGAACGGTGTCGGTCATCTTGGTCCTTTCGACAGTCTGGGCCAGGCGCATGCGGCGCGACAGGCAGGCGCGCCTGATCTAGCAAGGCAGGCTGAAGCTGGCAAGCACTGGCAGCCCCTCAGGGCACTGACAGCGGAAAAGGCGGCGCCCCTCCGTCGCCGATTGCGTCATCCATTGCCGCAATCGCTTCATCCGTAATGTCCAGCCCCGGCACACCGATGATGACGGCGCGCGCATCAATCAGCACCAGCCCGCCCGAGCGGTTCAGAACCTCTTGCAAGACTGGCCCTGATTGGCCGAAGAAGCGGCGGCGCTCGGAATCCTCGAATTGCGCAAGGCGCTGACGCTTTTCCGCCTGATTGCGCCGAATAGTTTCGGCCTGCAGATCGAATGCCGCGGCAGCGGTGCGAAACTCCTCGACGCTCAGGATCGTGCGCAATTCAGTCAGCTCTTCCTCGCGCGCCGTGAGTTCAATCAATAGCCGCTCATTCTCGGCTTCCAACGCGCGCGAGGCCGTCTCGATCTCGGCAGCGACCCGCGCGCCGAATTGCGATGCGCGAAACAGCCGCTCGTCATCGATAGTACGCAGCGTAAGCCGCTGCGCGGGCAGCTCTCCAGCACGCTCGCCCAGTGAAAACTCAAGCCCGGTCTGCGCATGCAAGGGGGCGGCAAGTGTCACACCTGCCGCCCCGAATAGCACCGCCAGTCCAGCGGCCAGTCGCATCAGAAGCGTGACACGATCGAGAAGTCGAAGCTTTGTGTCCGGTCGCGGTCAAGCTTGCGCACGGCACGCGACAGATCAAAGCGCAGCGGCCCAAGCGGGCTGTCCCAGAACAGCGAAACCCCGACTGTCGCGCGCACATGCATCTTGTTGTAATCCACACCGCCCTGAGAGGTATTCACAGGTGGCATCAGACCAGTCAAGCCATCCGCCCCCCAGACCGAGCCGACATCCGCGAAGACCCCGCCGCTCAGCCCATATTCCTCGGGTGTGCCCAGCGGAAACTGCACTTCGGCCTGGATCGAGAAGAACCGGTTGCCGCCAAGAACATCTTCATTTGTCGCCCCGAAGTCGCGCGGACCCGCACCGCCGGGCGTGAAACCGCGCATCAAACTGGCAAGCTGATACCGCTCGCGATTGCGCGACTGACCACTGATCATATGCAGCATACCCGCGCGCGCATCCCCGCGCAGGGTCACATCCTCATTGAACACCTTCATCTCATAGCCGACGCGCAACTCGGATTTGATGAAACGGCGGTTGTTGTTGCCAACGTTGAAATCCTGGCTGAAGCTGAAGACATAGCCCTGCGACGGGTCAATGCCGACATTGCGCGTGTCCAGCGCGTAGGTGTAGCCCAGCGAACCAGTGATGGCGGTGCCCGCAGCTTGGTCAGCGAAGAGGCGAGATGATGCCACGATGGCATCGGGTTCAAGAACCGGATCAATACTAGCCGGATCGCGCAACCCGCCCAACCGGTCCAACACCAGACCCTGACGCAGTTGCAGCCTGCCGAATTCGCTGACACGGAAGCCGATTGCGTTGTTGAAAAACGCCTCTCGCGTGTTGAAATCCGCGAAGAAACTCTTGGTCTCGCGGTAGCCGAACCCCAGCGAATAGGACAGATCGCGCCCGAACAATGCTGGCTCGGTGAATTCAAGCGACAGGTCGCGCGAGCCTTTCACCGTGTTGAAGGCAACCGCAACCCGCTGGCCGCGCCCGAGGAAATTGATCTCGGAGAAGTTGATCCCGAAACCCACCCCCTGCGACGCACCATAACTGACCGAGAACCCCAGCGATCCGGTGGTGGTCTCTTCCACCTCGACATCGATGATCGCCTGATCCGGGCCGCTGCCCTGACGCGGTTCGACCGAAACATCCGAGAAATAGCCCAGTGCACGGATGCGCTCGGCCGCCTCGCGCATTTCACGCGGATTCAGCGGGTCGCCCTCGGCCGAGTCGAACTGGCGCCGCACCACGCGGTCCAGCGTTGTGGTATTGCCCTGAATGTCGATCCGCTCGACGAAAATCCGCTCGCCACGGACAATCGCGAATTCCACATCAATCGTCTGGTCGCGGTTGTTGCGGGTGAAACGCGGTTCGGCCCGAATGAAGCGCAATCCGCGCTGTTCGGCCAGACGCTCGATACGGGCGATATTCTGTTCCAGCACATTGGGCGAGAAGATCGTGCCCGGACGCAGGCGCAATTCACGCTCGTAATCGGCGGCGCTGATACCTTCGACTTCGCTGACAACGCTGATATTGCCGAAACGGTATTGCAGCCCTTCACGGATATTGAAGGTCAGGAAGAACCCATCGCGTTCGCGCGCAATCTCGGACGTGGCCGAGAGCACTTCGAAATCGACATAGCCGCGCGACAGGTAGAAATCCGCGAGCAACTGGCGGTCCAGCGCGATGCGTTCGGCCACGAAAGTATCGCGCTGGATCAACCAGCGCAGCGCACCCGCCTGCTTGGTGTTGAGTACCTGCCGTAAGCGATAATTCGAGAAAGCACGGTTTCCGACAAAGGAAATCCGCTCGATCTCGACAACATTGCCTTCGCGGATCTCAAAGGCCAGATCGACGCGATTATTGCCACGCGGGATGATCTTGGGCGTCACCTCGGCAGCGGTCCGGCCCCGGCGCGCGTAAAGATCCGCAATCGCACGCGCATCGGCTTCGACCGCCGAGGGCGACAGCACGCGCCCGCCACGGGTCTGCACGACTTCGGAAATCGCGTCATTGTTGATCCGGCGATTGCCTTCGAAATTCACGATCCCGATGATCGGAAATTCGCGCACGCGGATCATCAGCGTATTGCCCTGCGGGACCAGTTCGACAGTCTCGAACAGGCCAGAGGCGGCCAGGTTGGCATAGGCCTGATTCAGTTGCCCCGCCGAAACCGGCTGGCCGCGACCGATTCCCGCAATGCCGAAAAGCGTAGAATCATCGACGCGGATATTGCCTTCGATCGCGATGGTGTTGAAACGATAGGTCTGGGCGTCGGCCAAGCTGACGAACCCGACATTAGTCGCTGTAAATGCACAAAAAATCGCCGCTGAAAAGATGTGACGTCCCCACGCCACCCCCTTCTTGCGCGACGGCAAAACTTCATTAACTCCGCGCATGACGGGCCCCACCTTACCGCATTATTATTGTTCTCTGCCTAGCGAGTCTCGCCTGCCTTGTCAAAGCAATCGGGGGGAAAACACGGTCATCGGAGCCTGCTTGTATCAGGCTGCCAATCGACCGGGCGAGAGACATTTCACAGAAATCAGAAACGCCGCAGGATCTGCGGCGTTGCAAAGGCGCGTAGCTGGATGCTGCGGCAAGCGCGGGTCAGAGCGTATAGGGCGCATGTCCGATCTGCGCCGCGATCACACTGGCCAGCACCATCGCCATCACAATCATGCCAACGATCAGAACCCGGTCCCGAATCGTCGTCCAGAACAGGCGTGCATTATGAAGTTCCGCGTCGATGTAAGCCATTGCCAATCTCCTTTTTCCCAAAATCGCCGGGAA
Source organism: Natronohydrobacter sp. (assembly GCA_020832555.1). Taxonomy (GTDB): domain Bacteria; phylum Pseudomonadota; class Alphaproteobacteria; order Rhodobacterales; family Rhodobacteraceae; genus Roseinatronobacter. The sequence goes on from JAFIEM010000140.1 coordinate 3,580, forward strand.
TTCGGGCAAGAATGGGGCAAAGGCGTGGTATTCACGCGGCGCCGCGCGCTTCGTTCAGCAGGTCAGATCGTTGAACAAGGCAAAGAGGAACAGCGTCAGCACCAGTGCCAGGCCAATGGTGATCAACACGCGCACCGCCTGATCGGGTGCGGGGCGGCGCATCACGGCCTCATAGGCGTGAAAGACCAGATGCCCCCCGTCCAGCGGCGGGATCGGAAACAGGTTCAGAAGCCCGATAGCCACCGACAGAACCGCGATGAACCAGATGAATTCGATCAATCCGTCGCTGGCCTTGGCAACCGAGGCTTCGGCAATACCGATCGGGCTGGACAGGTTACAGGTGCTGATCTGGCCCACGATCATGTAATAGAGCCCCTCAAGCGAGGTGCGGATGACCCGCCAGACCTGATCGGCGGCGATGCCCGTGGCCTCCAGCAGGCCGGGCGTGCGGGTGCCATATTCGAACACTGCGCCCGAGGTCAGCCCGATCAGATAGCGCGTCTCGAACCCGCCGCCGGGCAAGGGCAGATCAGTGCTGCGCGGCTGCATGGTCAGGTCCAGCTCGCGCCCGTCCCGCCAGACCCGCAATGCCAGCGGGTTGCCACCAGAGGCCGCAACCATTTCGCGCAGTTCCGTGAATGTGGCGATTTCCGTGCCGTTGATCGCGGTGATGACATCGCCGGTCTGCATCTGGGCGTCGCGCGCAGCGGATTTCAGCGCCACGCTGCCCGCCAGCGGCGGCTGCGGGTGCGGGCCGGTCACGTCGATCACGCGGCCGTCGCGCTCGACCGTGTAGCGCAGCACCGATTGCGCGGGCATCTGTTCCGCGCTGTTGACGAAATCCGCCAGCGTCGCGGTTTCCACGCCTTCCACAGCCAGAATCCGGTCGCCGGGGGCCAGTTCAAAGGGTTGCGCAGGCAGGGGTGTGATCTCGCCCACCACCGGCTCATCAATCGCAAGCCCCTCATACATCATCAGACCGGCAAAGATGAAAAAGGCAAAGATGAAGTTGAACACCGGCCCCGCAGCCACAGTCGCCGCCCGCGCCCAGAGGGGGGCACCATGCATTGTGCGGCGGCGCTCGGCGTCAGACATGCGCGCCATCCCGTCTTCGTCCTTGGACGACACCGCCGAGGCATCGCCTGCGAATTTCACATAACCGCCCAGCGGGATTGCCGCGACCTGCCAGACTGTGCCGTGCTTATCCGTGCCCTTGGCCAGCACCGGGCCGAAGCCCAGCGAGAACACATCGGCATGAATCCCCGACAGCCTGCCGATGATGTAATGGCCGTATTCATGCACGGCGACAATGATCGACAAGACAACGATAAACGCAGCAATCGTCAGAAAGAAATTCCCGAAGCTCGGCAGCAGCCCGACCAGATCCAAACCTATTCCCCTTTATGTCGTCTTTCAGGTCAGGCCATCGCGGCAGCGTGGTGCCCGGCGACCTCTCTGGCCATTTGGTCCATGGCCATGACGGATTCAAGCGACTCTACGGGCGAAGTAAGGCCAGAGTCGGACAAAAGACTGTCAATCGTGCGTTCAACCAGCGCGGCCATGTCCAGAAACCCGATCCGGCCCGCGATGAACTGATCCAGCGCCACTTCCTTCGCGGCGTTGAAGGCCGCCCCCGCATGGCCGCGCATCTCCATCACCTCGCGCGCAAGGCGCAGCGCGGGGAAGCGGTCGGGGTCGGGCGCTTCAAACGTCAACTGACCAAGCTGGGCCAGATCCAGCCGCGCCACGGGCAATTCCGCGCGGTCGGGCCAGTTCAGCGCGTAGCCGATGGCATGGCGCATGTCGGGCGCACCCATATGCGCCATCAGCGCGCCGTCACGAAACCCCACCAGCGCATGAATGATGGATTGCGGATGCACCACGGCTTCGATCTGCGCAGGCTCCAGCCCGAAATATTCCCGCGTTTCAATCAATTCCAGTGCCTTGTTGAACAAGGTGGCGGAATCGATGGTGATGCGCTGGCCCATGTCCCAATTGGGGTGTTTCTGTGCCTGCGCGAGTGTCGCCTGGGCCAGTTGGTCCTTGGTCCAGTCGCGGAACGGCCCGCCAGACGCGGTGATGATCACGCGCTCGACTGCGGCCATGTCCTCGCCCACCAGCGCCTGAAACACCGCCGAATGTTCACTATCCACCGGCAGGATGCGCGCGCTGTGGCGCGCGGCCTCGCGCATCAGTAGAGGACCAGCCGTCACCAGCGATTCCTTGTTCGCCAGCGCCAATGTTGCGCCCTGAGCCAGCGCGCGGAAGCCCGGTGTCAGCCCTGCGGCGCCCACAATCGCGGACATGACCCAATCGGCAGGGCGTTCGGCAGCAGCGATCAGCGCGTCGGTGCCTGCGGCCACCCCGACCCCGCTGCCGGCAAGCGCGTCTTTCAGGTCGCCGTAGCAGTCCTCATGCGCCGTGACCGCCAGTTCAGCGCGCAAGGCCCGCGCCTGTTCGGCCAGTCGCGCGATATTGCGCCCGCCGGTCAGGGCGACTGTCGTCAGATCGTCGCGGCGGCGCAGCAGATCGAAGGTGCTCTCGCCGATCGAGCCTGTGGCACCGAATACGGATACGCGCATGACCCGCCCTTCAGCCCAGAAGCCCGAGCGAGGCGAGGATCAGCACCATCAGCGCCGCCGCGATCATCGCATCGAACCGGTCCAGCACGCCCCCATGTCCGGGGATCAGGTTCGAGCTGTCCTTGACGCCCGCATGGCGCTTGATCGCGCTTTCCGCGATATCGCCCGCCTGCCCGGCCATCGCGACCAGCACTGACGCGAGGATCAACCCCGCACTGGCACCAAGCGGCCCCATGAACGCAAAAGCAATCAGCGCCGCCAGCACCCAGCCCGCGACTGTGCCGGACCATGTTTTCTTGGGGCTGACGCGCGGCCAGAGTTTTGGCCCGCCGATGATCCGGCCTGCGAAATACCCTGCAACATCCGAGCCGATGACCAGCAACACCAGCCATAGCACCCAGACCATGCCGAAATCGCTGCGCAACCCCATGAGCCCCAGCCCGGCAAACAGGATCAGCGCCAGATAGCCCGCAGCGATGGCGCGGTCCTTGGGGAAGCGCCAGGCCAAGAGCGCAATGGTCAGCACAACGGCCCCCAGGAGAAACCCACCGGCCAGTTGCAACCAGAATACCAGAATGGCGACAGCGGCTGTAATGCCCTGTGC
>JAFIEM010000141.1 GCA_020832555.1 Natronohydrobacter sp.
ACTGTGTCGGCTCATAGCAGGCCACGAGGGTTCCCCACCGCGTTCCGTCCCCAACCTTGCGCATCGGCATATTAAGGTCGCTTCTTGTCTTCTCAGCAGTTAGCGCGCCCTTGGGGTTCATGCGCGGGCATCACCGCTCTGGCAATGGCCCAGATGAAGCCCACCATCTCACGTGCGATGGCGGTGGTGACGACCACCTTCGCCTTTCCGGCCGCGACAAGATGGCGGTAGCGTTGGCACATCCGCAACTGTCCTTTCCAGGCGATATCACGTGCAACTTTGGGCAGCCCCTCAATCCTGTCATGCAGTTTGCGACTGACCCGCGCCTGCATCCGGTAACTCCATGCGCCCTCGATCAGGGCGCGCCGCGCAAGGCCACTGCCTGCTTTCGTTATCCCACCCCTGCGCACCGAGTTGCCACTGGAGTGCTCGGAAGGCGTAAGGCCCAGGTAGGCTATCAGCTGACGTGGATTGTCGAAACGCTGGAAGTCCCCAACCTCAGCCACCACCGTCACTGCGACGATGAATGCGACCCCTCGCATCGCCTGAACAGCCTCGACCACCGGCGCCAGCGACCAGTCTGGCAGCAGGTCGGTAATCTGGCCGGTCAGCCGCTCGACCCGGGCCTCAGCATCGGCAACTGCGTCGACATAGTCCTGAAATACGATCTGCTGAGCGGGATGCTCAAACCGCACTGTCGTCAGCCAGCGCCGATATGCAACCGTCCAGCCCTTCTTTCCGGGATAAATGCGCCCGTGACGCAGCAGAAACCCCTGAAGATGTTGTCGCGCCTTACCCACGACCCGCATCGCAGTCGCCCGGGCGCGAACCAGATCGCGCATCGCCTCATGCGCGGCGTCGGGCACCCAGATTGCGGTCAGTTCCCCGGCCCGATGCAGCTTCGCCAGCATTACCGCATCGCGGCGATCCGTCTTTACCCGGTCTCCGGCCTTCACCGGGATGAGTGATGGCGCCACCACGATGCAGTCATGTCCCATTTCGACAAGTTGGCGATACAGGCTATAACCGCACGACCCAGCTTCATAGCATAAATGCAACCGCCTTCGGTCTGCAGCCAGTTTCTCGACCAACTTTCGAACATGATCAGGTCGGTGTGGAACCTTGCCCCAGTGGCGAACCTCGCCACTACGCTTTCCGCGCGCAACCGCAACCGATATCGTCGCCATGTGGACATCCAGCCCAATGAATGTGCTATCCTGCATACGGTCCCTCCCCCATTCTTGAGGCTCGGCACCGGCCCATCCGGCTCAACCCTCGAATGTAGAATGCCGCGGGAGAGACCACCGAGCCAGTCAGTTCAGGACTCGATCATGAGGTCTAAGACACGCGTTCTGGCTGGTCTCGGCCTCTTTGCCGCCCTCGGGCTTGCGCTCGCCTATATTCTCGCCACAGGCTATCTGGCGCTCAAACTCACCGGCAGTGCCGCCACGCTCGATTGGGGTATGCTGGTGCAGAACTGGCAAGCGATCCGGGTCCACCATCCCGATATCTGGCAGGTAATCGGGCTGATCTTGCTGTTTGCCACCCTGGCCACGCTGCTGCCATTGCTGAATTCTGCTACAGGCCGTGTTTTTCTTGCTTGGGGTGCGCCACGTGCGATCGGCCCCATGCGTGATGAACAACTGCGCAGGCTGGCGCGCCAACCGGGGTTGTCGCTTGATCTGGAGCCTACCAAGGTAAGCCTTGCCGCGTTGGTCGAGCGCACCCGTGCGCGGGGCTATGCATCGGTCGAAGGGCGCTATATTCCCGGTCTTGTGGCTGCGGCAGCGCCCATACTTGACTGGCAGGGCGAAGCGCAAGCTGCTGTGACGCTCGTGGGTATAGACCCTGCTTTAATTGCACCCGGACCGCTGCGCGAGTGGCACCATTTTTCACAAGAAATAACTATTCTGGATCAGTTTTCATGTGCTAGGAACGGAATTCATGGAAGCAAGGCTCTCCAGCACAAATTCACGCCAAGGAAACGAAATTCATGCCATCGGACCAGCAGGTACTTTTTTTGGGTCCGAGGATCGTTTTTCAGGAACGTCGTCTTCCGGAGATCGCCACCTTGGCAGGCTACAGCGCACTGATTGACGCCTACAGATTGTCGGTGCCCCTGCCCCGCAAACTTTCGGCAACCGGGAAACATCACAGGATCGTTGAGGATGAGGTTTGGCGCATCCTGACGCCTCGCCACGCCCCGAGTACAGATCTAGATGGCCACCTCACCTTCGCGCTCAAGTACGAAGGACTTGATCTTGCTGTCCTCACGAAACTGTTCGCGGCCACCGGGCCTGACGGCATTGTTGACATTGTGCGCAACAAGCCGACTGGCAGCTACGCAAGGCGCATCTGGTTTCTGTATGAATGGCTAACAGGCAGCCGATTGAACTTACCAGATGCAGAGGGTGGTCGCTACGTGCCTGTAGTTGATCCCGACCAGCAGTTCGCAACGGAAGGAGAAAACGCTCCCCGATATCGCGTTAAAAATAATCTGCCCGGAACCAGAGACTTCTGCCCGCTGGTCTTTCGCACACAGAAGCTAGACGAGTTCATCGCGATGGACCTGGCCAATCGAGCCCGTGCGGTCATCGCCGACGTCCCCCGGGACTTGCTCACGCGCACGGCTGCTTTCCTGCTGCTCAAAGACTCACGCTCCAGCTACGCAATCGAAGGCGAGCGTCCACCACAAGATCGAATTCAGCGTTGGGGTCGTGCAATCGGCGAAGCCGGTCGCCAATCGCTCGACCGCGATGAGCTACTACGACTGCAACGGATCGTCATAGGTGATGCACGGTTCATCAAGCTGGGTTTCCGCGACGAGGGCGGTTTCGTTGGCGAGCATGACCGCGAAACCAGGATGCCGTTGCCGGACCACATAAGTGCCCGACATCAAGATCTGCCATCTCTGACTGACGGGATCATCGCGTATGATCAGGGTGCATCTCGACATGCCGACCCGATAGTGTCGGCTGCAATCCTCGCATTCGGCTTCGTCTACATACACCCGTTTGACGACGGGAATGGTCGACTGCACCGCTACCTGATCCACCATGTTTTGGCGAAACGCGGCTTCAACCCACCGGGAATAGTCTTTCCGGTGTCCGCCGCGGTCCTAGAATGCATAGATGAGTATAGAGCGGTCCTTGAGAGCTATTCAGCACGACTGCTGCCGTTCATCGAGTGGGAGCCGACGGAGAAATTCAACGTTCGGGTCTTGAATGACACAGGAGATTTTTACCGCTTCTTCGACGCGACCCCACATGCAGAATTCCTATATTCATGCGTCCAAAAGACAATCGAAGAAGACCTGCCGTCCGAGACGGCATTCCTTCGAAATTACGATGCATTCCGCAACCAGGTCGAAGCCATTGTTGATATGCCTGACCGCACCATCGATCTGTTGTTTCGCTTCCTTCAACAGAACGGAGGCACGCTGTCGCGGCGCGCGCGATCCAATGAATTCAAGGCATTGACCGACGACGAAACCACGCGGATCGAGCGCGTCTTTGCAGAAACAATGATTTAGATTGAGGTTTCCTTGCATGCACTTGTCGGGAGCCGCGACGCGCGCAGTATATCCGAATTGATTACGAGGCAGGCACATCCTGCATTTGCGCGTGTTATGGAAAATGCCGACATGCCCGTTCTCGGGAATGCCAGTAACCTTGACGATATACCGTCCACATTTCAAAATCCTTGAAAAACCATATCGACCGCCCGAGTAATGTCGTCCTGATGGTCAGACAGGTCGCCCACCGATGGCCCGAGCGCAGAGGTGCGGACCGCCGCCATGGTCTGGACGATCAGCACGAATTGTCTGTCCTCCAGCGCAATCACCGGGTTGAGGTGCGTCGCAGGCGGCGGGCTATCCTCCAGCGGGATCAGGGGCGCGACGACCCGCGTATCGGCCCAGTCGAGGAAATCGCTTTGCAGGTTGACCACTCGCCCGCTGCCGGGCAGGTCATGCACGCTGAACCGCGCCATCAGAACTGTCGGTATTGCTCTAGCGGCAGGCCGTTCTTTTCGACCCATGCATTATAGCCTTCCAGGGCCGCGCGGTTTTCTTCCAGCCACGCGGCGGCCTTTTGCTTTCGCACAGCATCCCGCAAGCTGGCCTCGAATGTAGCCGAAAGGTTGATGTTCAGGCTACGGGCTTCATCCAGAAGTACCGGGTCAATGGTCAGGTTGGTTGCGCGCTTGGTCATGTGTCCCTCATGTGGGCTTTCCATGCGCATTTATAACACACATGCGCGCGCGCAGCAAAGGTTACGCGCGGACCGATCTCGTCATCTTCGTGTACATCTCGAACAGTCTTTCCAGCCGCTCGGTGTCGCCAGCAGACCCTCGTCGCGGAAGCACTCACCATAATGCCAGGGAAGCCCCTTCTTTCAGGTTCAACGCCCTTCAAGTGGATGAAAACCGCCGAAGCCGGGGTCTCATATCCGAGGGCCGAATGTGGGCGCTTCGTGTTATAATCATCTACCCAGGCAGCGATCAGATCACGGGCGTGAGCGAGGCTGCGAAATTCGGTCTCATCAGACGCGGCAGCCGCTCCGAGGCCGCGGCGGGTTTCAGGGTGGCGCTTCCAGCCCGGCGTCTCCCAGCTGTTCCGGGTCGGGCAGGTCGGCGAGCGAGGTGAGATCAAAAGCCGCCAGAAACGCATCGGTTGTCACAAACGTATAGGGCGCACCACGACGCGGCGCGCGCGGCCCCGTTCCGATCAGACCCTGTGCATGGAGCCGCCCGATCCGGTCCCGGCTGATCTCGCGCCCGAAAATGTCCTTGAGACCGTCGCGGGTGATCGGCTGGTGGTAGGCGATGGAGGCCAGTACAGCAACGTCGAATTCACTCAGATCCAGCAGTTGGTCGTTCACATCGGCAGCGGCGCGGATCGCAGGCGCGTAGACGGGCCGCGTCCGGAACATCCACCCCCCGGCGACCTGCGCGATCTCGAAGGCCCGCCCGTCCAGATCGGCGGCAAGATCCGCGACCAGAAGGTCAACCGAGGCCCCCTGCCCCACCACGCGGGCCAGGTCCACGCGGGGCACCGGCGCGGCAGAGGCAAAAAGCACGGCTTCGATCCGGCGCATCCATTCGCGCCAGCGCAGATCGGGCGGCAGGTCGGCAAGTTCGCGATCAAGCGCCCGCTCCGGTCTCTCCTTCGGCTTCCTGTCTGGTCGCATGTCCGAACTCCGGGCCCGGTTTTCACCGTCGCTGTCCATGCTTATCCCCCCTACAGCCCGTAGAGCCGGTATGTGTCGCGCCCGGTCAATTCGCGCACCGCGCCAAGCGCCACCAGCCGGTCACAGAGACGGCGCGCGGCCCGGTCCGGTAATGGCAGAGCCGCAGGCGCAACCGCATCGCGGGTCAGGAACATCTCGACCGCGTCTGCGGCCCCCCTGGCCCGCAGCTTTGGCGCGACCGCGCGCAGATGCGCCGCGCGCCGCGCAAGCTCGGCCGCGCGGCACACGGCTGCGCGCACCGAGGCGATCAGCGCGCGATGACACGCCATGCGCAGCTCCGCTCCTTGCTTGCGCAGATCGGCATGGCGCAACCCTGCGGCCAGCAGCGGCACGACATGATCCCAGCCAAGCGCCTGTGCGAGGGCCGCATCCGCAAGGACAAGCGCGGGCACGTCGGCACGCGGCGCCTCTGTCAGCACCGCCTCAAACACCATCGCTGCGCGGGTGACCGGCGCCCCCTGCACCGCATCGAGCCACGTAGCGATCCGGTCGGCTTGAAAATCAGGAAGCGCCCGGCAGAGCGCTTTGGTTGAGAGAGGCCGCTCAACCGCGCGACGCCAGGTAATGTAGGTCTCGCCCGCCGGGCCGGGCAGATCACCGGGGCGCAGAAGATGCACTGCGTCGCGCAGTTCCGGGGCTCTCTCCGGACGACCCGAAAACGCGACACAGGCCTCGGCCGCGCGCAACGCCAGCCGGTCGCGCAACAAGACGTGCGGCACGTCCGGGCGGTCGAGCACGACCTGCAGGTGGTTCAGCGCCGCCCCTGATAAAAACGCGGCATCTTCAAGGGTTTCAACACGCGCCGAGGTGATCCAGGCGGGCATTCCGGGGATCATATCGGGCGTTTGCATGGGTCGTCCCAGGCACATGTCATATGCGGAGCCTCTCTTGGCACGGCGCTTTATGTCAGAAAATAGCGCAACAACCGCCCCATCTTCAATGATCACGACATGTCCAATAAGTTTGCATTATCGGACGTAATGGCGCATGCTGCGAACCAGTCTCAAAATCAGCGGTTTTTCGGGGGAAGTATGTCGCCAGAACACGAGAAATCGATCTCAGCGTCCATGGACACGCCAAACCGTACTCAGCGCGACGAGAGCGCGCAAGAAAAAAGCGATAGCATTGTGCTGCCCACGCATGTTGCGGGCTCTGGCGTGCTCGATCGCCTTGTGGATACCGCGCGGGACTATGCAAGCGCTGCGGCGTCTGACAATACGCTGAAAGCCTATGCCAGGGATTGGGCGCATTTCGCCCGCTGGTGCCGGATGCGCGGCGCAGACCCCCTGCCCCCGTCGCCGGAACTGGTCGGTCTTTATATTGCGGATCTGGCCGCGCCCCAAGGCCAGGGCGCAACGAAGCCCCCTGCCCTGTCGGTTGCCTCCATCGAGCGCCGTTTGTCTGGCTTGGGTTGGGGCTATGCGCAGC
>JAFIEM010000016.1 GCA_020832555.1 Natronohydrobacter sp.
AGGATCTGGGCGTGAATGGCCGCATCGTGGGCGGCACCATCAAGTTCAAGGGCCGTGACCTGAACACGATGAGCGCGGGCGAGCTTGCGAAAATCCGCGGTTCCGAAATCGCGATGATCTATCAGGAACCCATGGCGTCCCTGAACCCGGCGATGAAGATCGGGCGGCAGCTCATGGAAGTGCCGATGATCCATCAGAACATGCCAGCCGATGAGGCCCGCGCCCGTGCCCGGCAACTGGTGGCCGATGTGCGCCTGCCGGACCCGGACCGTATCCTTGATGCCTATCCGCACCAGCTATCGGGCGGCCAGCAGCAGCGCATCGTCATCGCCATGGCGCTGATGGCGAACCCCGCGCTGCTGATCCTTGATGAACCGACCACAGCGCTCGATGTGACGGTGGAAGCGGGCATTGTCGATCTGGTCAAGGAACTGGGCCGCAAATACGGCACTTCGATGCTGTTCATCAGCCATAATCTCGGGCTGGTGATGGAGACCTGCAACCGTCTTTGCGTCATGTATTCCGGCGAGGCGGTGGAGACTGGCAATATCCGCGACGTGTTCAACCGCATGCGCCACCCCTATACGCAGGCCCTGTTCCGCGCCATCCCGCTGCCGAGCGCCAATAAAGGCTCGCGCCCGCTGCGCGCGATCCCCGGCAATTTCCCCTTGCCGCATGAACGCCCGCAGGGGTGCAATTTCGGTCCGCGTTGCGACTATTTCCAGAAAGGTCTGTGTGACGCACGCGACATTCCCATGACCGGAATCGACGGCGATGATCGCCATGACAGCCGCTGCCTGCGCATAGATCAGATAGACTGGAACGCCGCCTGGAGTTCCGACAAGGAAACAGCCGCCACCCAGATCGGCGATGTGGTCCTGCGCATGGATGATGTGCGCAAATACTACCAGGTCGCGGCCTCGAGCCTCTTCTCGGGCGGTGATCCGAAAGTGGTCAAGGCCAATGAAACGCTCAGCTTTGATGCCCGCGAGGGCGAGACATTGGCGATTGTGGGCGAATCCGGTTGCGGCAAATCGACCTTTGCCAAGGTTCTGATGGGGTTGGAAACGGCAACCTCGGGCAAGATCATGCTGTTTGACGAGAATGTGCAATCCACGCCCATTCAGGCGCGCAACACCGATACGGTCTCGACCTTGCAGATGGTGTTCCAGAACCCGTTCGACACGCTCAATCCGTCCATGACGGTAGGCGCGCAGATCATCCGGGCGCTGGAAATCTTCAGGGTCGGCAACACGACAGCAGAGCGCGAGGCGCGCATGCTGGAGCTTCTGGATCTGGTCAAGCTGCCCCGCGAATTCGCGACCCGGATGCCGCGCCAGTTGTCCGGCGGGCAAAAGCAGCGCGTGGGGATCGCGCGGGCTTTCGCGGGCGATGCCAAGGTTGTGGTCGCCGATGAGCCGGTCTCGGCGCTGGATGTCTCGGTTCAGGCGGCGGTGACGGAACTGTTGATGGACATTCAGCGCAAGAATGGCACGACGCTTCTGTTCATCAGCCATGACCTGTCCATCGTGCGCTATCTGTCGGACCGGGTGATGGTCATGTATCTGGGCCATGTGGTCGAACTGGGCACCACCGATCAGGTCTTTGCGCCGCCCTATCACCCTTATACCGAGGCGCTCTTGTCGGCAGTGCCTGTGGCCGACACCTCTGTGGTCAAGAAGCGCATCGTGCTCGAAGGCGATATTCCATCAGCCATGAACCCGCCGCCTGGCTGTCCGTTCCAGACCCGTTGCCGCTGGAAATCCGACGTGCCGGGGGGCTTGTGCGAAAAGGAAGTGCCACCGATGCGCGTTCTGGCAGGTGGCCATCAGATCAAATGCCATCTGGCCGATGATATCCTCGCGCGGATGGAGCCGGTATTCACCACCGCCCCGGAAGCAGCGGAATAAGGCAAGACAGGGCGATGCGGTTCAATGCGCTGAGTGTTCTGCGGCAGGGATTGGCGGGAAATACCGGCTGGCGGCCGCATTGGCGCAAGCCTGACCCCAAGCCCGAATATGAAATGCTGATCATCGGCGGTGGCGGGCATGGGCTGGCCACGGCGTATTATCTGGCCAAGAACCACGGGCTAACCAATATCGCGGTGCTGGAAAAGGGTTACTTGGGCGGCGGTAGCATCGGGCGCAACACGACGATTGTGCGCGCGAATTACTTTCTACCGGGCAATTCGGAATTCTACAGCCATTCGCTGAAGCTCTGGGAAGGGCTGGAGGCGGATCTGAATTACAATGTCATGCATTCCCAGCGCGGGCTGATCAATATCTTCCATTCCGACGGCCAGCGCGATGCCGCTGCACGGCGGGGCAATGCGATGCTGGCGCAGGGCGATGACGCGATCCTGCTGGGCCGAGAGGAGGTCCGCGAGATCCTGCCCTATCTCGATTATGATCAGGCGCGGTTTCCTATCTATGGCGGGCTTTACCACAAGCGCGGCGGCACTGCGCGCCATGATGCGGTCGCCTGGGGCTATGCGCGCGGGGCCGATCAGCGTGGCGTCGATCTGATCGAGAATTGCGAAGTTACGGGAATTTCCGTGGACGCAGGCCGCGTCACTGGCGTCACCACCACACGCGGGCAGATCAAGGCGCGCAAGGTCGGCATCGTCACCGCAGGCCGCACCTCTCAGGTGGCTGCCATGGCCGGGCTGCGCCTGCCGATTGAAAGCCATATCCTGCAGGCCTTTGTCACCGAAGGGCTGAAGCCTTGCCTGGATCATGTCGTGACTTTCGGCATGGGGCATTTCTATATCAGCCAGTCCGACAAGGGCGGATTGGTCTTTGGGGGCGATCTGGATTTCTACGCCTCTTACGCCGCGCGCGGCAATCTGCCGGGGGTGGAACAGGTGATGGAGGCCGGCATGACCCTGATGCCAATGATCGGCCGCGCAAAGATGCTGCGCTCATGGGGTGGGATCATGGACATGACGCCGGACGGTTCACCCATCATCGACCGCACGCCGATTGACGGCCTTTATCTCGATGCAGGCTGGTGCTATGGCGGCTTCAAGGCCGTGCCTGCCTCGGGCTGGTGCATGGCGCATCTGATGGCCACCGACCAGCCCCATCCAGTTGCCCGCCGCTTCCGTCTGGACCGCTTCGCCACAGGTGATCTGCTGGATGAAGAAGGTACCGGCAGCCAGCACAATCTGCACTGAGGTTCTGACATGCGACTCCCTTGCCCTTGCTGCGGATGGCGTGATCTGCGCGAGTTCACCTACAAAGGCGCGGCCGACATGCTGCACCGTCCCGCTCTCGATGACGCGAGCGGATGGGATGACCATCTGCACAACCGCACCAACCCCGCAGGCGAAACCCGCGATCTCTGGTATCATGACCCCTGCGGCACATGGGTCTGCGTCACCCGCGACACGGTCAGCCATGCGGTCATCAGCGGCGCGACGCTGGGGGAGGCCCGATGAAGCGCCGCGACACGGGCGGCAGCGCGCTGAACCGGGCGCGCAAGCTGGGTTTCAGCTTCGACGGGCGCGCGCTGACGGGGATTGAGGGCGACACGCTGGCATCAAGCCTGCTGGCCAATGGCGCGCGGCTGGTCGGGCGGTCGTTCAAGTATCATCGCCCGCGCGGGGTGATGACCGCGGGCAGCGAAGAGCCGAATGCAATGGTGGAAGTGCTGCGTGATGGCAGCTTTCACCCCAATATCCGCGCCACGATGCAGGAATTGCATCAGGGGCTGGAAGCACGTGCGCAGAATTGCTGGCCGTCCGTGCGGCGCGATGTGATGGCGGTGAATGACCTGCTCTCGCCCTTTCTGGGCGCAGGGTTCTATTACAAGACCTTCATGTGGCCGCGCACCTTCTGGGAGGGGCTGTATGAGCCGCTGATCCGCCGCGCGGCGGGGCTGGGGCGCTTGCCGCAATCGCATCAGGACGCCCCGCATGAGAAAGCCTTTGCCTTTTGTGACTTGCTGGTGATCGGCTCTGGCCCGGCGGGGCTGATGGCGGCACTGGCTGCCGCGCGGGCGGGGGCAGATGTGATATTGGCAGAGGAAGACCGCCAGATGGGTGGTCGCCTTTTGTGCGATGCAGGCCAGATCGACGGGATGCCGGGCGGGACTTGGGCCGCGGGCGTGCTGGCGGAACTGACCGATCTGCCCAATGTCCGGCTGATGCCGCGCACCAGCGTCTTCGGGGCCTATGATGGCGGGGTTTACGGGGTGATGGAACGTGTCGGGCTGCATATGGCTGCACCCGGCCGCACCCCGCGCGAATGTTACTGGCGCATCACCGCCAAGCGCGCGATTCTGGCTACAGGCGCGTTGGAGCGCCCGATTGCGCATCCCGACAATGACCGCCCCGGCGTGATGATGCTGGGCGCGGTGGCCAGTTACTGGCACCGCTTCGCTGTCGATCCAGGCCGCGTGGTTGTGTTCGGCAATAATGATCACGCGCTGGCCACGGCCAAGGCGCTGGCGGCAGACGGGATGGATATCCGCGCCTATATCGACCCGCGCGAGATTGCGGCGGATGCGCCTTTCAAAACCTATCAGGGCGAGGTGATCGGCACGCGCGGGCGTCACGGGCTGCACTCTGTCACGCTGCGCCATCAGGGCCGCGAGACACGACTCGAGGCCGATACTCTGGCGCTGTCCGGCGGCTGGAACCCGTCGCTTCATCTGGCCTGCCATATGAATGGCCGCCCGGTCTGGGACGCGGGGATAGCCGCCTTTGTTCCCCGTCCGGACATGGTGCCGGGGATGGCGGTTGTGGGCGCGGCGGCGGGGCAGTTCTCGACCCATGCCGCGCTGATGACCGGCGCGCAGGCGGCGCGCGCGGCTTTGGCCGATCTGGGACGCAGCGCCCCGGACACGCCCTTGCCCCAGGTCGAAGATGCGCCCTATGCGCTCACCCCGCTATGGCAGGTGCAGGCCAAGGGCCGCGCATGGCTCGATTTCGCCAATGACGTGACCACCAAGGATGTCGCACAGGCCGCGCGCGAAGGCTTCGCCTCGGTCGAGCATATGAAACGCTACACGACCCAAGGCATGGCCCCCGATCAGGGCAAATCCTCGAACATGGGCGCGCTGGCGGTGCTGGCCGATGCGACAGGCGGCACTATTGCGGGCACAGGCACGACCACATTCCGCCCGCCCTTCGTGCCAGTTTCCATCGCAGCCCTCGGCGCGGGGGGCTATGGCGCAAGTTTCGCACCCCAGCGTTTCACAACATCACACGCGCAGACCCGCAGGATGGGCGCGCCGATGATCGAGGCCGGGCTGTGGTATCGCCCCTCCTATTTTCCACAGGCCACCGACCGCGACTGGCGCTGCGCCTGCAACCGCGAAACGCTCTATGTGCGGCACGCCGTGGGCGTGTGCGATGTGTCCACTTTGGGCAAGATCGACGTGCAGGGCCCGGATGCGGCGCGGTTTCTGGACTTTGTTTACACAAATACGATGTCCAGCCTGAAACCGGGCCGCGTGCGCTACGGGCTGATGCTGCGCGAGGATGGCCATGTCATGGATGACGGCACCTGCGCGCGCCTGGCGGACCAGCATTTCCTGATCACCACGACCACAGCGGCGGCGGGCGAGGTGATGCGGCATCTGGATTTCGTCCAGCAGGCCTATTGCGCCGATTGGGCTTTCCGGCTGATCTCTGTCACCGAGGCCTGGGCGCAATTTGCCATCGCTGGCCCTCTGGCGGACGCGCTGCTCGGGCATCTGTTGGGCGATGTGCCCGATCTGCCCTTCTTGGGCTGCACGCCTGTCACACTGGGCGGGGTGGAAGGGCGGCTGTTCCGCATCTCTTTCAGTGGTGAGCGCGGCTATGAACTGGCGGTGCCTGCCCGCTATGGTGCCGATCTGTTCCGCCAGCTTGTCGCCTTGGCCGAGGGGCTTGGCGGCGGTGCCTACGGAATGGAAGCGCTCAATGTCCTGCGTATCGAAAAGGGTTTTGTGACCCATGCCGAGATTGACGGGCGCGTGACCGCCTTCGACCTTGGCTTGCAGGGCATGGTCTCCGCCAAAAAGGACTGCATCGGTAAAGCCGCCAGCCAGCGCCCCGGACTGACCGGCGCTGCGCGGCTGCAACTGGTCGGGCTGCGGCCTGTGGACCGGCAATCCGAGATCACGGCGGGCGCGCATCTCTACCCTTGCGACAAACCGGCGAAGGCGACTTATGGGCAGGGGCATGTGACATCGGTCAGCTATTCGCCCACCTTGCAAAGCTGGTTGGGGCTGGCGCTTGTGGAAAACGGGCGCGCGCGGCATGGCGAAACCTTGCGCCTTGATGACGGGCTGCGCGGCCTCCGCACCGACGTGGAAATCTGCAACCCGGTCTTTCTTGACCCCGATGGAGGGCGGATGCGTGATTAGGCTCAAGGAAACCTCTGCAATCGCGCAGTTGCGCCTGCCAACGCTCGCAGACTGCACCCTACGCGTCCTGCCGCCCGTGCGGATCACATCAATCGCGCCCTATCCCGGTCAGGTGGAGGCGCTGCGCGCCCGGTTGGGTGGCTTTCCCGCCCCCGGCGGGGTGGTGACGCTTCAAGGCACTGATCTGGTCTGGGCAGGCCGCGATCTGGCCTTTGCCTTTGGCGATGATCTGCCTGACGGGCTGGCCGCGCATTGTTCAATGAGTGACCAGTCCGACGGCTGGTGCGGTTTCGCGCTGCAGGGCGCAGGGGCCCAGGCCCTGCTCGCGCGTCGTCTGCCCTTCGATCTGCGCAAGATGGCGTCGCCGGGTTCCGCCCGAAGCGTGATGGATCATCTGCCAGTGCTGGTGTTGCGCCGCGCCAGCGACAGATTCGAGATCTGGGTCTGGCGCTCGATGGTGCAAAGTGCCCTCGCCCACATTTGAGGGGACGCGCGCTTCAATGAAAACGACCCCTGAATAGCTGCATCCGTCGTTTCACTTTCGGCGCGATCTTTTGCACCCTCGCGAAAAGCAGGGCGAAAGGAGCGGCGATGAGAACGGGCTTTATCGGGTTGGGCAATGTGGGATCAAAGCTCGCAGGCAGCCTGCTGCGCAATGGGCATGATCTGACGGTTTTCGATCTCGACAGGGCCAAGGTTCAGGATTTCGTCGCAAAGGGTGCAGGTCATGCCGATAGCGCACAGACCCTGATGCGCGCCTGTGATGTGGTGATCACCTGCCTGCCATCGCCTGCGATCTGCGCGGCAACTCTCACCGAGATGCTGCCCGAAGTGACCCAAGGCAAAACATGGATGGAAATGTCCACCACCGATGCAGGCGTCATGCAGGCGTTGGCGGCACAGGTGCAGGCTGCGGGCGGTGCCGTGGTGGAATGCCCGGTCTCTGGCGGGTGCCACCGGGCGGAAACCGGGAATATCTCGATTTTCGCAGGCTGCGACCGGGCGACATTCGAGCTTGTGTTGCCGCTGCTGACCACCTTGGGCCGCCGGGTGTTGCATACGGGCGAGATCGGCACGGCCTCGGTGCTGAAAGTCATGACCAACTATCTGGCCACAGCCAATCTGCTCAGCATCTGCGAAGCGCTGGTGACGATGAAAGCCGCCGGGATGGACCTGAACACCACCTATGAGGCGATCAGGATTTCGTCGGGCACCTCCTTCGTGCATGAAACCGAGAGCCAGATCATCCTGAATGGATCACGCGATATTTCCTTCACGATGGATCTGGTGAAAAAGGACATCGGCCTGTTCCAGAGCATTGCCGAAGGCGCGGGCGTGCCGCTGGAAATCAGCCCGTTGATGGTGTCGATCTTCGATGACGGGATCGCCCGCTACGGCGCGCGCGAGTTGTCGCCCAATATCATCAAACGGCTGGAAGAGGCGACCGGGCTGAGCATCCTCGCCCCCGGATTTCCTGCGCTTTTGACAGATGATGAACCCGAGGAACCCGGCTACGAAGTCGTCCCCGTGGGTCGCGCGACCCCCTTGGCAGCAGAGTAACCCAAATGAACATGCGCCCGAATATCGACCATTGGCAAGAGCGCTGCGATTTGGCCGCTGCCTTTCGCTGGACCGCGAAGCTGGGCATGCATGAGGCGGTGGCCAATCATTTCAGCCTGTCGGTGAATGCAGATGGAACCAAGTTCCTGATGAACCCCAATCAGGTCCATTTCAGCCTGATCCGTGCCTCTGACCTTCTGCTGATCGACGCCAATGACCCCGCCACGCTGGACCAGCCCGACGCGCCCGACCCGACCGCCTGGGGATTGCATGGCTCGATCCACAGGCTTTGCCCGCATGCACGCTGCGTGATGCACACCCATTCGATCTTCTCAACCGTGCTGGCGTCCCTTGCCGATAGCCGCTTGCCGCCGATCGACCAGAACACGGCGACGTTTTTCAACCGATATGTGATTGACGAACAATTCGGCGGGCTGGCCTTCGAGGCAGAGGGGATGCGCTGTGGCGCCATGCTGAGCGACCCTGCGAAAAAGGTGATGATCATGGGCAATCACGGTGTTCTGGTCATCGGGCGCGACGTGGCCGACACGTTCAACCGGCTGTATTATTTCGAACGCGCCGCCGAAACCTATATCCGCGCGCTGCAAACCGGCCAGCCCTTGCGCGTGCTGCCTGACGAGATCGCCGAAAAGACCGCGCGCGAGTTGGATGACTATCCCGGTCAGGCCGAAGCGCATCTGACCCAGATCCGCCGCATCCTTGACCGCGACGACCCTGACTACGCCAGCTGAGAAAGATCTGCCATGACTGACACAATTTCCCTGTCCGACCGCGGCCTGACCCTGACCCTTGGAGAAAAACCGAAGTATTTCAATTATTACTGGCTGCGCGATGCCTGCACCAGTTGCATCGATCCGCAAACCCGCGAACGGATTTTCGACTGTTCGGCGCTGCCAAATCCGCCCAAAGCCACGTCAGCATGGATCGAAGGCGATCATCTGCGACTGTCGTGGCAGGATGAAGCGGTCGTGTCCTCTGTGCCGCTGTCGCTGCTGCACGAAATATCCGCGACGGGCCGCCCGCATGACCCTGCGGACCTGCCGCGCAGATTGTGGATGGCGGATTTCGAGCCGCAGATCGCGCGCATCCCGCAAGCAGATGTTCTTCACAGCAACGAAGGTCGCGCACAATTCTGCCGCGCGCTGATCGAGGATGGGATCGCCATTGTCACAGGGATGGAGCCGGGCAAGGACAGCCTGACAGCACTGGTCGAAACCCTGGGCAGCATCAGCCCGTCGGCCGAAGGGTATTTCTTCGAGGTGCGTGTCGAAATCGCGCCCACCAATCTGGCCTTCACTGCCGGGCCGCTGGAAATGCACACGGACCTGCCCAGCGAGGAAGCTGCGCCCGGTCTGCAATTCCTGCATTGTCTGGAAAACACGGTCGACGGCGGCATGTCGCTGTTTCTGGACGGGGCCGCTGTGGCCGAAGCCCTGCGCGCGGAAGACCCCGACGCCTTCACGCTGCTGGCCACACATGACATCCCGTTCTTCTACCGCCATGACCATCTCGATTACCGCGCGCATCAACGCGTGATTGAAACGGACCCGCAAGGCCGCGTGACGGGCGTGACCATCTCGCAGCATTTGCAGGACACGCTTGATCTGCCGCAAGATGTGCTGGACGACTATTACCCGGCCCTCGTCAAGTTCATCCGGTTGATGCAGGAGGACCGCTTCCTTGTGCGGTTCCGGTCGCAGGCGGGCAACTGTGTTGTGTTCGACAATCACCGCATCGTGCATGGGCGCGAGGGCTATGTGGCCGATAGCGGCAAACGGCACTTGCGCGGCTGTTACGCGGATCGTGGCGCATTGCGCAGCACGTATCGCGTACTGGCAAAACAGGGCTTCAACGGGCTGGTCGAACCTGCACGCGCAATGGCCTGACAGGCTGGCCGGGCCACGATGCCCGGCCACCCCGCTCAAAGCTGGAAGGGCGGGCGGACTTTCACCTCGTAGAATTCCGCCAGCCCATGCGCGCCGCCTTCGCGGCCATTGCCGGATTGCTTGAACCCGCCGAAGGGCGATCCGTAACCCGGCGCGCGCCCGTTGATATGGATACTGCCCGCGCGCAAGCGACGCGCCACACGCGCAGCCCGCTCTGCATCGGATGTGCCAAGATAGGCATCCAGCCCGTAAGGCGTGTCATTGGCAATGGCGATGGCCTCTTCTTCAGTGTCGAAGGGGATCATCACCAGAACCGGGCCAAAGACTTCTTGCTGTGCAATGGTCATTTCGTTGCGCACATCGGCAAACAGCGTGGGTTTCACATACCAGCCCGCTTCCAGCCCTTCGGGTTTGCCCAATCCCCCCACGACCAGCCGCGCGCCTTCGTCAATGCCCTTGCTGATCAGACTCTGCACCCTGTGATACTGAATTTCATCGAACAAGGGGCCGATATGGTCGCCCTCGACCAGCGGATCGCCCACAGCTTGCGCGCGCGCGGCCTGTTCCGCCAGTTCCACCGCGCGCGCATAGACGCTGCGCTCCACCAGCATCCGCGTGGGCGCGTTACAGGATTGTCCGCTGTTCTCGAAACAGGCAAAAACCCCCTCTGGCACGCGCGCGTCCAGATCGGCATCCGCGAAGATGATATTGGGCGACTTGCCCCCCAGTTCCAGCGTCACGCGCTTGACCGTTTCGGCGGCATCCCGCGTCACCGAAATGCCAGCGCGGGTGGACCCGGTAAAGGACATCATCGCGACATCGGGATGGCGCGAAAGGGCCGCACCAACGCCCGGCCCATCCCCGAAAACCAGATTGAACACGTCGGCAGGAAAACCCGCGTCATGGATCATCTCGGCATAAAGCCGGGCCGACAGCGGGGTGTGCTCTGACGGTTTCAGCACACAGGTATTCCCCGCCGCAAGGGCAGGGATCACTTTCAGCGCGATCTGGTTCACCGGCCAGTTCCACGGCGTGATCAATCCGCAGACGCCAAGCGGCTCATAGGACAGGATATCGCCATTGGGCAGGATCTGTTCCTCTGCCATCGCGTCGAATGCCTCCAGAAAAGCGCGCAGATGGCCGCTGCCGGACGCGGCCTGCTGTTCGCGCGACAGTGTGATGGGCGCGCCCATTTCCGCCGTGATGGCCTGCGCCATCTCTTCCTCGCGCGCTTCGCTGATCTCCAGCAGACGCGCAAGAGCGGCCCGGCGCTCGGGTTTCGGCGCAAATCCCCATGTCTCAAACGCGGCCCTGGCCGCCGCGACGGCCCGGTCCACATCTGCGGCATTGCCCAGTGTCAGCCTGCCGATCTGGCCGTTTGTTGCGGGATTCAGGATCGGCATGGTCTGCGTGCCACTCGGCGTGATCCATGCACCGTTGATATAGAAACGGGTGATATCGGTCATCTGTTATCCTCCAGGATCAACGTGGCCGCGCGCGCAGCCAGCATCATTGTGGGCGCATTGGTATTGCCCGAGGTGATATTGGGAAAAGCCGAGGCATCGACCACACGCAGCCGTCCCAATCCATGCACGCGCAACCGTGCATCAAGGACGGAATTTGCAGGATCATTCCCCATCCGGCAGGTGCAGCTTGGGTGAAACACGGTCGAGGCCCGCGCGCGGAAATCCGACAACAGCCCCTCGTCATCCAGCGCCAGCAGATCGGGACCAATCGCCGCGCGCCGCGCCTGCATCAGGGTCGCGCTCTGCGCCAGCGCTTGCAGTAAGTGCCCCGCGCGGATGACGCTTGCGCAATCCTCTGGCGTGGCGAGCGAGTTGGCCCGGATCTCCGGCGCGTCATCGGGGTCAGGAGAGGCAATGCGGATCTCGCCCCGGCTGGTCGGGCGGCAGGGTTGCGCGGACAGGATATACCCCGATGCGCGAGGCACTGTCGGCCCTTTCGGTCCATAGGAATAGACCATCGGGTTGCAGTAAATCTGCGTATCCGGTGCGGAACCAGGGTTTGACGCGATATACCCGCCGACCTGATTGACCGGCACGGCAAGCGGGCCGGTGCGGGTGGCCAGATAGCGCATCCCGCTGACCATGCGCCCCATGAGCGTGCCCAGATCGGCATTGAGTGTCTTGGGATAGGCCGCGAAACTGTAGGTGATGGCAAGGTGATCCTGAAGGCCGCGCCCGACTTCTGGCAGGGGCTTGTGAACCTCAATCCCGTGTTCCTGTAGCAGGGCACCCGGACCGATCCCCGAGAGTTGCAGCAGTTGTGGCGATTGGATCGCGCCTGCCGCGAGAATGACCTCGCGCCGCGCGCGCGCAGTCACCATCTTGCCATGCTGGCGATAAATGACCCCGCGCGCTTGGCCCGCATCAATCTCGATCCGCCGCACCTGCGCGTGCGTCTCCAGCCGGACAGAACCGCGCCGCAGGGCAGGGCGCAGGAACGCATCCGCTGCAGACCAGCGCCGCCCTTTCCAGACCGTGCTGCGATAGCAGCCAAGTCCCGGTTCGCCCCTATTCAGATCCTCCAGCACTGGCCAGCCGACCTCTGCGGCAGCGGTCAGGAAGGCTTGCGAGAACGGGTGCATGTGGCACGACAGGTCACTGACGCGGACTGGCCCGCAACCGGTTTGCCCGTCCGCGCCCTCAAGCCCGTCATAGACCGCGCGAACTGTGGTCCAGTCCCAGCCTTGCGCGCCCGATCTTGCCCAATCCTCGAAATCGACCGGCAGGCCGCGCATATAGGCCATCGCATTGATGGAACTGCACCCGCCGACAACCCGACCGCGTGGCCATGCGCCGCACCGCCCTGCAAGCCCCTCATCCGCTTCGGTCTGGAAGGAAATGGCAAGACGCGGGTCCGTGTAGGTAAAAGCATACCCAAGCGGTACCTTCACCCAGAAGCGCTGATCCGAGCCGCCAGCTTCCAGCACCAGAACGCGGGTCTGCGGGGCGCGGCTCAACCGGTCCGCCAGAACGCAGCCCGCCGAGCCCGCGCCGATGATGATATAGTCATATTCTGCCACCGGCACGCCTCTCAGGTCTGATCGGATCTGTGCCCTGTCCCTAGCAGCACTTCAAACAACGACTCTTCCCTCTCAGGGGTGGTTTTCTTTGGGTCTATCGGATTTGAGACCCCACTTTCCTCAAGGCTCTTTTCAGTGCATACTCTGATCAATCCGCAGGAGTGTCGCCCATGTCGAGATTGCCCCATGTGACATGGTTGCGCGCTTTCGAGGCGGCGGCGCGGCATAGCAGTTTCTCGGGCGCTGCCAACGAGCTTCATCTTACACCCGCCGCTGTCAGCCAACATATCCGCCTGCTGGAAAAACACCTTGGCGTCGATCTGTTCAAGCGCCTGCCGCATGGGGTCACGCTGACCGATATGGGGCAGGCCTATGCCCTGCCGATCCGCAAGGCATTTTCGGAAATGCATGACGCGACCTCTGGCCTGTTCCGGCGGCGACAGAAACGGCATCTGCACATCCGCACCTCCGTCACCTATGGCGCGCTGATGCTCGCACCCAGACTTTCCGAGTTTTCGACATTCCACCCGGATGTCGAGTTGCACATGACCACCGCCATCTGGTCCGACCGGCTGGATGATCCCCGGATTGATATTGATATCCGTTACGGCACCGGGAACTGGTCCGAGCCCTATCTGTGGCAGTTGTCGCAGGAAACCGGCATGGTGGTCTGTGCACCGGATCACGCGCGGCGTTTCGGTACACCGCCCGATATTTCCGGTCTTGCCGCAGATCGGCGCGTTCTGGTCATGGGGTCCGAGGTGGAATGGCAGCGGCTCGCCGCGCATTTCTCGCTCGACCTTGGTGCCGCTGCATATTCCGCGCGCGCCGATTCCTCGCTCATGGCATTGCAGATGTTGCTCGGTGGCGGATGCGCGGCGATCATCCATGAGAGCTTTGCCGCACCCTATCTTGAACGGGGGCTGCTGGTCAGCCCCTTCGAGTATCGCCTGCCAATCCGCGAAGCCTATTTCATGATCATCGGCAGCGATGCCCTGAAACGCTCGGAAGTTACCGATTTTCGCGACTGGCTGGTGGGGTGCAGCAACACCGGGACTGCATCGGAACCCGCCTGAATGCGTGCGGCAACTCAGGCCTGCTCAGCTTGATTGCAAAAGCGGTTTTTCGGTATCATTTCCGCGTTCGCCCGCGATTTCCTGAAACAGCCGGGCCACCGCTTCTGCGCCGGGGTCATTATGCCCCAGAATACTCGATTCCGACAGATAGCTGGCACGCCCTGCGCGCGCACGCCGGATTGTGGCGGTGTGATCGGCCCCTTTGCGCGCGACGTCTGCGGCAGGTGCCATGCCCTCGTTCAAAGCGCCAAGGGCCGGCGCGAGCGCATCGATCATCGTGCGGTCGCCGGGGCGCGCGCCACCGACCTGCTGAACCCGCTCCAGACCCGCTTTCAGCGCTTCGATCGGGTTTGCGCCACTGGCTGACGCGTCCCCGGCAGCCGCGAAGAAGATTGCCAGAAGCACACCCGAAGATCCGCCCATCGTCTGGCTCAGTTCCAGCCCGATCGCGCGGTAAAGCTGGGTGTGATCGGCAAGCGGCAACCGATCCAGCGCCTTGAGCAAGGCGCGTGCCGCCGTGGCCAGCGTGCTGCCGGTATCGCCATCGCCTGATTTGGCATCCAGCGCGTTCAACTCGGCCTCGGCCTCAATCAACACATTACAACACCGTTCGATCAGACTGCGCGTCTTGTCATGGCGCGACGGAATGGGCTGGATCGGGGTCAGACCATCGGGCAGGGCGTGAAGAGTGATCTCGCCGACAGGGTTGCAGCCGGGCCATGCCGCAAGCCCCACCGGAGCGTTCAGCGCCACCTCATCCGCCGCCGTCACCGGTAGCAGCGAAACCGAGAAGCCGTGCATGTCAAGCGAGGTCATCATCGGCGCGGGGCCGATCATCCAGCGCAATTGCTCGCCGATTCTGGAGCGGATCAGTTCTTCGGCAAGCACTGCCATTTCCAGCGGCGTTGTGCCGCCCAGATTGTTCAGCAAGGCCACATGTGCGCCAGAGGCGATCATGGGGGACAGCCGGTCAACGACCTTTTCCATCGCATCCCGCGCCGAGGCGAAATCGACCTGTTCGATTCCCGGCTCGCCATGAATGCCAAGACCCAGCTCTGCCTTGCCCACTGCAATACGATCTTCCTTCGGTGAGCCGGGGATCGTGCAGGTGTCCAGCGACATGCCGATGGAGACCACACCCTTGATGATGCGATTTGCCTCTGAGGTCAGCGTGTCCAGATCGGCCCCCTGTTCGGCCATCGCGCCGATGATCTTGTGCACGAACAACGTGCCCGCAACCCCGCGCGCCTGCGGCAGATCGGGCAAGGCCACATCATCATCGACGACCACCATGCTGACCTTTACGCCCTGCGCCCGCGCGCGCTCTGCCGCCAATCCGAAATTCAGCCGGTCGCCGGTGTAATTCTTCACGATCAGCAAGCAGCCGGGCTTGCCGGTCACAGCCAGAATCCCTGCCAATACAGCATCGACCGAGGGTGAGGCGAACACTTCGCCACAGATCGCGGCTGTCAGCATGCCCTGACCTATGAACCCCGCATGGCTGGGCTCGTGTCCCGACCCGCCCCCCGAGATCAGGGCGACGCGCGAGCGGTCCCAATCCGCCCGCAGCACCACCTTGATATGCGGGTAGCCGTCCAGACGGGCCAGCTTGCCGCCCGAGAGGCGCAGCAAACCGTCCAGAGCTTCGGTGACAAGCGTCTCTCTGGAATTGATGAACTGTCTCATTATCGTCTCCTCAAACGATGCGCGCGCCTGTCGCATCAAAATAAAGGGCATTGGCAGGCTCGATTGACAGCACATCCCCGGTTTCAAGGGGCGTGTGAGGGTCCGCCAGCGTGGTCAGGGCGTGATCGCCCAACGTCAGATGCAACCGGGTCTGGTCGCCCAGATGCTCGACCCGGACAACACGCGCGGGCTGGCCCGCACCGATACGGATATGTTCCGGCCGCAGCGCGATACGGTCGGCACCAAGGGGCGCACCGGGGAACACACCGGCTGGAAGGACATTGATACGCGGCTGGCCAAGTCGGCCTGCCACATAGAGGCTGACCGGGTTTTCGTAGATTTCTCGCGGTGTGCCGATTTGCACAAGCCGCCCCTGATCCAGCACCCCGATGCGGGTCGCCATGGTCATCGCCTCGATCTGATCATGGGTGACATACAAGAGAGTCGCCCCAAGTTCGGCCTGAATCCGCTTCAGCTCGACGCGCAGATCGGATCGCAGCTTGGCGTCCAGAGAGGAAAGTGGCTCATCCATCAGATAGATTGCCGGGTCGCGTACCAATGCCCGCCCGATCGAGACACGCTGCATTTCGCCCCCTGACAGAGCAGTTGCCTTGTTGTCCAGTTTATGCGCGATCTGCAATGTCTCTGCGACCTGCTGAACCTTGCGCCGGACCTCTTCTTCCGGGGTCCGCAGGATCGGCGAGCGCAACGGAAAGGCCAGATTCTCCCGCACGGTCATATGCGGGTAAAGCGAGTATTGCTGAAACACCATTGCCACATCGCGCTGCGCCGGGGTCTCGCGTGTCACCGAGCGTCCGTCGATCCGGATATCTCCCATATCCGGCGCCTCCAGCCCGGCGATCAGGCGCAGCGTGGTCGTCTTGCCTGCGCCTGTGGGACCCAGCAGGACCAGAAACTCGCCATGCGCAATGGTCATGTCCATCTCGCTCACAGCATGGGTGGTGCCGAAGGATTTGCTCACATTGCTCAACCGGACCTCAGCCATGCGCAAGCACCCCCTCGTTGAGTTCCGAGCGTAGCGCATGTCCCGTCTGGGCATCGAACAGCGTGATGGTCGAGTCGGTGAAATCCAGCCCCACCTGTTCATTCACCCGCGCCACCTGATCCGAGGCCAGGCGCGCCTTGATCTGCCCGTCCTGTGTCTGCAGGGTCACGATCTGGGTTGTGCCCAGATATTCCGTCGCCAGAACCCGAGCGCGGTAGCTGGAGGTATCGGAAAGATGCACATGCTCTGGCCGGACGCCCAGCACCATATCCCCCTCGAAGGGCGCGCGGGCGGCAGGAATCGCAAACCGGCTGTGATGCAGCGCGACCTCTGTTGCCCCCGGTGCCAGTTTGCCGTGAAACCGCAGGAAATTCATCGGAGGCGAGCCGATGAAACTCGCCACAAACAGGGTTGCAGGCTTGTCATAGATGTCCTGCGGTGCGCCAAATTGCTCGACCACACCGTGATTCATCACCACGATCTTGTCGCCCATCTGCATCGCTTCAAGCTGATCATGCGTGACATAGACCGTCGTCGCGCCCATCCGGTCATGCAGCGCGCGCAATTCCTCGGCCATATGCTCGCGAAACTCGGCATCAAGCGCGCCAAGCGGCTCGTCCATCAGGAAGCATTTGGGGTTGCGGACAATCGCCCGACCCAGGGCCACACGCTGCCGATCCCCGCCCGAAAGTCCCCCGACGGACCGGTCCAGAATGTCGGTAATCCCAAGGATGCGCGCCACTTCCTCGACCTTGGCGCGGATCTCGGCACGCCCCATCCCCTGACTGGCCAGCGGATAGCTGATATTGCGCCGCACATTCATATGCGGGTAGAGCGCAAACATCTGGAACACAAAGGCAATATCGCGCTGGCTGGCAGGTTTGCGCCCGCATTCCTCGCCATCGATATAGATTTCGCCCGAGCTCGGCAGTTCCAGCCCGGCGATCATGCGCAGCGTCGTTGTCTTGCCGCAGCCCGAGGGGCCGAGCAGCATGAAGAACTCGCCATCCTCGATCTTGAAGCTGGACCCTTCGACAGCCGTGAAACTGCCGAATTCCTTGCGCAGGTTTCTGATGATGATTTCGGCCATGCGCTATTCCGGAAAATGGCTGACGATCAGGAACATGACGGTTCCGGTCAGTGTGACGATGAAGGACCATGTGAAAGCCCAAAGAACGAAGGGCTGCATCAGCATGACAATGCCAAGTCCGATCAGGATGCTGGCAACCATCTCCCAAGGGCCGCGCCGCAATCGCAATAACCCGCTGACAAACCCGCTCATTTGCGCACCGCCCCGAATGTGATCCCGCGCAGCAGATGCTTGCGCAGCAGGATGGTGAACACCATGACCGGCACCAGAAACAGCGTGGCCCCGGCCGCCACCGCAGGCCAGTCACGCCCCCCCACACCGATGATCGTGGGAATGAAGGGCGGCGCTGTCTGTGCCGTGCCAGAGGTCAGCAGCACCGCGAACGCATATTCGTTCCAGGCGAAGATCAGACAGAATATCGCGGTCGAGGCGATACCGGTCGCCGCCTGCGGCAGAACCACCTTCACGAAAGCCTGAAAGCGGGTGTAGCCGTCGATCAGGGCCGCTTCCTCATATTCACGCGGGATTTCGTCGATGAACCCTTTCAGCAACCACACGGCCAGCGACAGGTTCACCGCAGTATACAGCAGGATCATGCCTGCATGCGTGTCCGAGAGCCCGGCTGCACGAAACATCAGGAAGATCGGGATCGCTACGGCAATCGGCGGCATCATCCGCGTGGACAGGATGAAGAACATCAGATCATCCTTCAGCGGAATCCGGTAGCGCGAGAACGCATAGGCCGCGAGCGTGCCCAGAAACACCGACAGGAAGGTAGAGCCAAATCCGATGATCACCGAATTCATGAACCGTTCGCCAAAGCGCGAGGGGCCAGAGATCACCATGCCATTGTCATGCACGATCTGCTCGTACCATGTTGTCGGCGGGGTGGCGGCCAGTTGCTCGGGTGTAGCGCGCGTCTGTCTGGTGAACAGGTTCACATAGCCTTCCAGAGTGGGTTCGAAAAACACCTTGGGCGGATAGGCAATCGAGTCGCTGGAGGATTTGAACCCCGTCGCAATGATCCAGACAAGCGGTATCAGCGTGATCAGCGCATAGCTGACCACCAGAATACCGGCGATCCATTTACTGCGCGGGCTGGGTTCGGTGATGGAATAGCTGCTCATCTGTTCTTCACCCTGTTCAAGGCTTTCACATAGATCGAGGCAAGGCCAAAGACGGTCACGAACAGGATCACCGCATAGGCCGAGGCATAGCCGGTGCGCCATTTCTCGAAAGCTTCGCGCTTGAGGTTTATCGAGGTCAGTTCCGTCGTGGACCCCGGCCCGCCGCCGGTCAGCTGCACGACAAGATCGAACATCTTGAAATTCTCGATACCCCGGAACAGCACCGCCAGCATCAGGAAGGGCAGGACCATCGGCACGGTGATCGTCCAGAACTGCCGCCATTTCGACGCGCGGTCACATTCCGCCGCCTCATAGATCGAGTCCGGGATCGAGCGTAGCCCTGCCAGACAGATCAGCATGACAAAAGGTGTCCACATCCAGGTATCGACAATGACAATGGACCAGGGCGCCAGCCGCACATCGCCGATCATCGAGAAGCTGGTCGGATCAGCGCCGCTGAAGAAGCTTATGATATTGTTGAATATTCCGATCTGCGGCTGATACAGGAATGTCCAGAAATTCCCCACCACAGCGGGCGAAAGCATCATGGGCAGCACGATGATCGTGGTCCACAGATTGTTGCCGCGGAATTTCTGATTGATCAGCCATGCCAGCGCGAAGCCGATCAGCACCTGAAAGAACAGCGTCCAGAACAGGAAATGCGCGGTCGCCTGCATGGTCTGCCAGATTTCCGGGTCGGACAGGATGCGCTGATAGTTGCGCAAACCCACCCATTCCACCTCGGCATTGGGGCGGTTGGCGCGGTAATTGGTGAAGCTCAGATAGATCGTCCAGATCAGCGGAAAGATATTCACTGCAAGCAGCAGAATGATCGTCGGCGCGACGAAGATCCACGCAATCGCGCGGTCGGACAGGCCCCGGATACGGCGGGCCACACGCGGCGGCGTCGCGCGCGCCACGCGGTCGAGCGTCGAGTCGGTCATTCGATGTCCCTCAGGCTAAAGGATGCGGGCATCCGGTCGGGACGCCCGCGACGACAAGATCACATCTTGCCGTCATCCTCGAAAATTTCCGTCCAGTCGCGCACCAATGCATCGAGCGCCTCCTGCGCCGTGCCTTCGCCCGCGATCACATAGCGATGGACGCGGTTCTGCATCGCCAGAAGCAATTCGGCATAGGTCGGCTCTGCCCAGAAATCCTGAACGATTTCCATGGAGTCGAGGAAGGTTTGCGCGAAGGGCTGGCTGTCCACGAACCCATCGGCCTGCACCACGTCATTGAGTGCAGAGAAGCCGCCCAGTTCCCACCAGCGCTGCTGGATTTCGGGCTGTGCGAACCATTTGATATATTCCAGCGCGGCATCCTGATTCTGCGAATAGGACACGACCGAAATCCCCTGACCGCCAAGCTGGGCAAAATGTCCGTCGGGTCCGGGTGGGTTGGTGAAATAGCCCGACCGGTCGCCGCCGACATTCGCGTCCTGATCGACCCCCGGCCAGATAAAGGCGAAATTCATCTGCAAGGCCACTTGCCCGGAACGATAGGCGTCAATGGTTTCCGACATATACCAGTCCGACGATCCGGGCGGGGTGCAGCACTCATAGAGTGCCCGGTAGAATTCCAGCCCCTCGACCGCGCCGGGTGAATTGACGGTGCCTTCAAGTTGATATGGGTTGTCAGCTGTCCCGTAGCGGAAGCCGAAATTGTAAAGGACGTTCGTCACGCCCATTGTGATCCCTTCGGAGCCGCGCTCGGTGAAAAGCGCCGCACCATATACGGTGCGCCCGTCAATCTCGCGTCCCTGGAAAAACTCGGCGATCTCCTTCAACTCCTGCAAATCTGCAGGCACATCCAGATCGCGCCCGTGCAATTCCCGAAACTCGGCCTGCAAATCCTCGCGCGCGAACCAGTCGCGGCGATAGGTCCAGCCCACCACATCCGCGAAAGCCGGAAGCGCCCAGTAATTCGTGCTTCCCTTGGGCCAAGCCGCATAGCCTTCGACCGTGGCCGGGATGAAGGCGTCCATGCTGATGCCTTCGGCATCGAAGAAGTCATTGAGCTGGATGTAATGGCCGGACTCGGCGGCCAGACCGATCCACTGGCTGTCCCCGATCATCAGATCGCAGAGCTGCCCCCGCGAGTTCAGCTCGTTGAGCATACGGTCAGCAAAATTGGGCCAAGGCACAAACTCGAAACTCATGCTATGGCCGCTTTGTTCC
Organism: Natronohydrobacter sp.; assembly: GCA_020832555.1. Lineage (GTDB taxonomy): Bacteria > Pseudomonadota > Alphaproteobacteria > Rhodobacterales > Rhodobacteraceae > Roseinatronobacter. Next base: position 21,033 of record JAFIEM010000016.1, read on the forward strand.
TCGAAATCACGCGAAAGCTCGATCAGTGCGTTCGCAGGATCCCAGGCGGCCCAGCACAGGGTCAGATTGGCGGCATATGCTCCGGTCGAGGCAAGGCTTGATAGTCCGACAAGGGCAGTGGCCGCAAACAGGCGGGCTTTTGTCTTCATGATGTCACTCCTCCCAGTTTTCCGGCAGGCATTTTCGCGGCCGGCTCGCCACCCCGGATTCGGGGTGCGCAAGAAATTCATAAATGAGGAACGTACCTCAAGCAATAAAAAAGTCGTGACTCCCTGAAAGAAGTCATGGCTGGGTCGGGTGAAGTCAGGTCAGGTGTGGCAGGTTCTCGCGCATCACGATTTCGATGCGGATACGCTCCTGCGGCTCGAAAATGGGATGGCCGTCGCTCAGGTTGCGCAGAACGCGCAGCGCGCTGCGCACCAGATGACCGACATTCTGGGCGATCACCGCGTCGATTTCATTGCTCAGCAGCCCGGTTCTGGTAGGCTGTGTCAATTCATGCATGATCACAGAAAGTTCCGCCGCGCGGGCGCTGCGGCGCAAGGCGCGCAGGACGGGCAGATTGCCCGATCCCATCGAATACAGTCCCACAAGCCGAGGCTTGCGGATCAGCATCCCAAAGACCAGATCTTCCATCCGGTCCGGGTCATCAAAGGATTCGATCGTGGGCAGGACGGTCAGATGCGGAAAGCTGGCTTGAAGCACCTGATCAAATCCCAGCCGTCGCTCCAGACTGTCACGCGCGCGCATCGAGTTCGTGACAACCATGATTTCACCCTCGGTTGCCGCGAATTTCCCCATCAAAAGGCCCGAAGTTCGGCCCGCTGCCACGGAATCGACCCCGACAAAGAAATCCCGCTCACTGTTCGGAAGGTCAGAGGCCAGGGCGATCACCGCGATTCCCGCCTGTTTCAGGCGGGCGACGATATCGCGGATCTGTGGCGTCTCGGGAACAAGCAGGGCAATACCGTCCATCTGATCCAGGTCGAGTGACGACAGTTTGCGGACGACCGCATGCGGGTCGGCGGTGGCGACCGAGATGATATTGAGCGTCACCCGGTCAGCAATCTGCGAGGCATAGGCCGCGCGCAATTCGCTTCGGATGGCATCTACAAATTGCCCCGGTCCTTCGGGCAGAACGAAGGTGAAGCTGTATTGCCGTTGTCGCGCAAGGTTCGCGGCCGAGGTGTCGCGGACATAGCCCAGTTCACGAATGGCCGAGTTCACCTTGTCGATGGTCTTTTGTCGCACCCCGCTGCGCGCGTTCAGAACGCGATCGACCGTCGCCAGACTGACCTGCGCGACGCGCGCGATATCATGGACGGTTGGTTTGCCGGTAACATTTCCCATTATCAATGATGTACGTATCGCAGAATGAATTGGCAATCCTTTTCGTCCTTGCCCCGGTCAGTCGGCATTCGTTGCAATGCATCCCGTCGCCGCGTTTCGCCTTTATGATGGCACACCGCCTGCGCAAATGCCCTTTCGTTCACGGCAGGTCGCGTCTGCTGCGCGTCCACATGCTCATATTTCAGGGAATGATGCAGGTCGTGCCCCCCACCGGCAATGGGATCACCTCAAAGCTGTCATGTGCCGCAGCCGTCAGCCGCGCAAGCGATTCGGCGGGCGTATCCGGCGTCATGCGAAACGTCCCGTAGTGATGCGGAACAGCGCGGGGTGCGGCAAGGTCGCGTGCCAGTCTTGCGGCCTGTTCCGGGGTCATGTGCATGTCATTCAGAAACGCTTCCGGCTTCCATGCACCGATCGGCACAAGCGCCAGATCAAACGGACCAAGCCGCGTCCCGATGTCGGCAAATACCGGGCCATAGCTGCTGTCCCCGCTGAAAAACACGCTTTGGCCGCCGCTCGCAAGACTGAAAGACAGCGCTGGTCCCGGAGCGGAGAGAAATGGCGGGCGGCGGCTGAGGTGAATGGCCGGGGTTGCGGTGATGGTCAACTTACCGATCTGGTGGGCCTGCCATTCCTTCAACCTGACGGTGTGCGCAAACCCCGTGACCGGGCGGGAAAGGCGGGTGCCTTCGGGCAGGATCAGCGTGGCCTGCGGAAAGCGCCCGGCCAGTGCGCGCAGCGTGGCGCGGTCAAAATGGTCCAGATCATCATGACTGATCACGACAGCATCGAGCTTCGTCAGGCTGGATACATCGGGGGCGCGCGCCATCCGCCCGCCAAGGCTTGTCCGCGTAAGGGCGGTTTCATACAGCACAGGGTCAGTGATGATGGTTTGTCCAGCCATCTGCACGACAAAGCCCGAATGGCCAAGCCATGTCACCGTCCCGTCCTGATTGATCCAGTCGCCCGGTGTGACTGTGTCTGCTGCACCATCATTACACCACAGGCGCAACGCGGCTCCGGTTGCAACGGCGGCCAGTCCAAGACCAAGCAGGGCAGGGGGCGCAAGGGCAGGGGCATCATCTGCGCGCGGATGCTCTGGCACCACGCAGCCTTGCAGAGCAAGCATAAAGACCGCAGCGAGCAGGATGATGCAACGCCCGCGCATCACGCGGTCACAGCATTGACGGCAGCACCTGATCGGGCGGGCGGTGGCCATCGGCGAAGGTCTTGATATTAACGATCACCTTCTCGCCCATTTCGATCCGCCCTTCCAGCGTGGCCGAACCCATATGCGGCAGAAGCACGACATTCGACAATTCCCGCAGGCGCGGATTGACCGAATGGCCGCGCTCGAACACATCCAGCCCCGCGCCCGCGATCTCGCCCGAACGCAATCCGCGCGTGAGGGCGTTCTCGTCGATCACCTCGCCGCGCGAGGTGTTGATGATCACGGCGCTGGGTTTCAGGAGTTTCAGCCGCCGCGCGTTGAGCAGATGAAAGGTCGAAGGCGTGTGCGGGCAGTTGACCGAAATCACATCCATGCGGGCAATCATCTGGTCAAGGCTCTCCCACCAGGTGGCCTCCAGCGCCTCTTCCACCTCCGGGCGCAGGCGACGACGGTTGTGGTAATGCACCTGCATCCCGAAAGCGCGCGCTCTTCGCGCCACGGCCTGCCCGATTCGTCCCATGCCCAGGATACCCAGCCGCTTGCCGCCGATCCGCGTACCCAGATGCGCCATCGGCGACCAGCCGCGCCACTGATCCGCCTGCATTTCCGCCAGACCCTGCGGGATCTTGCGCGTGACTGCGAGCATCAGCGCCAGCGCCATATCGGCGGTGTCCTCGGTCAGCACACCGGGGGTGTTCGACACAAGGATCCCACGCTGCCGCGCGGTGTGCACATCGATATGATCCACGCCCGCGCCGAAATTCGCAATCAGCTTCAGACGGTCCCCGGCCTGTGTCAGCAGGCTGGCATCAATGTCATCGGTGATCGTCGGTACCAGCACATCGCTGCGGCGCATTGCTTCGACAAGCTCCTCGCGGCTCATCGGTGCGTCGCTCTCGCGCAGGGTAACGTCGAAAAGCTCGGTCATCCGGGTTTCGACCACATCGGGCAGGCGTCGCGTGACAACAACACTCAGGCGTTTATTGGGCATGATCGTGTCTCACCTCTTTGCAAGTCGGGGCCTTTGGGGCAAAGTGCCAGCACTCGCGACGATCCACAAGCATCGATCTGGCGCGGGCGAGAGGCAAGTGCAAGAAAACCAAAGGTTCCCGGCACACCGGGACAGGCAGGCATATGAGACGACAGATCTTCCTGAGGTTGGCCCTTCTGGCCGTCCTGAGCGCTGGACCGGCCTTTGCGCAGGCGGCGGATCGTGGACCGGTGACGAATTTGCCGATGCCGCGCTATGTGTCGCTGAAAGCCAACGAGGCCAATGCCCGGCGCGGCCCCGACACGTCGCATCGCATTGACTGGGTGTATACAAGACGCGACATTCCGCTGCGCGTGACTGCTGAATTCGAGCATTGGCGCCGGGTTGAGGATATCGAGGGCAAGGGTGGCTGGATGCATTATGCGCTTTTGTCAGGTCTGCGCACAGTGCTGGTGCAGACCGACATGACCCAGCTTTATCAGCGCGCCGACCGCAACAGCGCCCCGACCGCCCTGCTGGAACGCGGCGTGATCGCGCGCCTGCGCGAATGTCAGCGCGACTGGTGCCGGCTCGAGGTCGATGGCGCACGCGGCTGGGCCGAGAAGCGCCATCTCTGGGGGGTCGAGGTCGAGGACGAATTCGAGTAACCCGGACCCGGTTAAAGCCGCGCCAGCCGCTCGGTCAGCAGGGCAAAGAAGCCCTCAGCGTCGATACCGCCCATGAAGGTTGCATTGGGCGCACGCCCCGACACGCGCCACCAATCCGCGACCGTCATCCCAAGTGTCAGCTCGGACCCGGTTTCGATCTCGACATTGATATGCCGGCCCCTGAATAGCTCCGGTTTCAGCAGATAGGCAATCGTGCAGGGATCATGCAGCGGTGCGCCCTCTGATCCGTATTTTTCCTTGTCGAACCGCTCGAAGAAATCCGTCCAGCTTGCCACCGCCGGACCAACGCGGCCTGCTTTGCGGAAAGCCTCGACCCGCGCGCGCGAGGTCAGCGCCTTATGCGTCACATCCAGCGGCATGACTACCAGCGGAACGCCCGCGCCAAAGACCAGCTTCGCCGCTTCGGGATCGACATAGATGTTGAATTCGGCCGCGGGGGTGATGTTGCCGCCCTCGAAATAACCACCACCCATCAGCACGATTTCCTGAATCCGCGGAATGATATCGGGCGCGCGGGTCATGGCAGTGGCGATATTGGTGAGCGGCCCGATGGGTACGAGCGTCACCGTGTCCTCGGGCTCCGCGCGCAGCGTCTCTATCAGGAAATCGACGGCATGGCTCTCTTGCAGCGGCATGGTCGGATCGGGCAGGGTGATCCCGTCAAGTCCCGTCTTGCCATGCACATGCTCTGCTGTGACAAGTTTGCGCGCCATCGGTGCATCGCAACCCGCGAAGACGCGAATATCGGGCCGGTTTGCCAATTCGCAAATGATCCGCGCATTCTTTGCGGTCAGCGACAGCGGCACATTACCCGCGACACAGGTGATCCCCAGAAGCTCCAGTTCGGGCGAGGCGAGCGCGAGCAGGATCGCCACGGCGTCATCCTGTCCGGGGTCTGTGTCGATGATGATCTTGCGTGCCATATGCGTGTCTCCTGATCCGGTTTTGCGCGCACAATGCGGCAGGTTGCGGGCAGGTGCAATCCATCCTGTTTGCGCTACATTGGACAGGAATCATTTGACGCGACCGGAAATTGTCGCGTAATAAATGAACAAGCGTTCAGTTTATGGGAGGACTTGCGCCATGTTCACTGCATCAATGACGTTTGATCTGGGCGAGGATGTGAATGCGCTGCGCGGGATGGTGCATCGCTGGGCGCAGGAGCGCGTCAAGCCGATGGCCGCCGAAGTGGACCGCACAAACCATTTCCCGAATGAGCTGTGGCGCGAAATGGGCGAGCTGGGCCTGTTGGGCATCACCGTGCCGGAAGAGTTCGGTGGCGCGGGCATGGGCTATCTCGCGCATGTCATCGCCGTCGAGGAAATCGCGCGAGCTTCGGCCTCGGTCTCGCTGTCTTACGGGGCGCATAGCAATCTGTGCGTGAACCAGATCAAGCTGAACGGCAATGACGACCAGCGCGCACGCTACCTGCCGAAACTGATTTCCGGCGAACATGTCGGCGCTTTGGCCATGTCCGAAGCGGGCGCGGGGTCCGATGTGGTGGGCATGAAGCTGCGCGCCGAGAAGAAGAATGACCGTTTCGTGCTGAACGGCACGAAATACTGGATCACCAATGGCCCGGATGCCGATGTACTGGTGGTCTATGCCAAGACCGACCCGGCGGCAGGGTCCAAGGGCATAACGGCCTTTCTGATCGAGAAATCCATGACCGGATTTTCGACCAGCCCTCATTTCGACAAGCTGGGGATGCGCGGATCGAACACGGCGGAACTGGTGTTTCAGGATGTGGAAGTGCCATTCGAGAATGTTCTGGGCGAAGAAGGCAAGGGCGTGCGCGTCCTGATGTCGGGGCTGGATTACGAGCGCGTGGTGCTGTCGGGCATCGGCACCGGCATCATGGCGGCCTGCCTGGATGAAATCATGCCCTATATGCGCGACCGCCAGCAATTCGGCCAACCGATTGGCAGCTTCCAGCTGATGCAGGGCAAGATCGCGGATATGTACACCGCGATGAACTCGGCCCGCGCCTATGTTTATGAGGTCGCCAAAGCCTGCGACCGGGGCGAAGTCACCCGCGCGGATGCAGCGGCCTGTGTGCTCTATGCCTCCGAGGAGGCGATGAAACAGGCGCATCAGGCGGTGCAGGCAATGGGCGGCGCGGGATTCATGAACGACTCTGCTGTCAGCCGGTTGTTCCGCGATGCGAAACTGATGGAGATCGGCGCGGGCACGTCGGAAATCCGCCGGATGCTGGTCGGGCGCGAATTGATGGGGGCGATGGGATGAAACCCGCCTTGTTGCTGGCCATTGCGGCCCTGATCACGACACCCCTTGCCGCGCAGGACTTGCAGTTCGATACTGCACCGCTTGATACCTGTCTTGCGGAGCTTGAAGAAGCAGCGCAGTCTGCGGATTGCATCGGCCGCGCCTCATCCGCCTGTATGGAACAGCCGATGGGTGAGACCACACCCGGCATGGGCTTCTGTCTGGACGCGGAATATGTGCTCTGGGATGCGAAGCTGAACGAGGCGTATCAGTTCCTGCGCACAGAATATCAGGCTCAGGATGCGGACCGCTTTGAAGGCGCGCCCGCATTGGCCGATGCCTTGCGCGACATGCAGCGCGGCTGGATCGCCTACCGGGATGCAAGATGCGAATTTGAAGCGTCGCAATGGTATGGCGGCACAGGGTCCAGCCCGGCCTTCCTGGGCTGCATGATGCAGGTGACAGCGGAACAGACGATTTATCTCTGGTCCGTCTTTCACGCCGGACGCTGAGGGAGGATGGCATGAAACTGACCTCGCAAATCCTGACTGGCTCCGAGCAGTTCCGCAGCAATCGCGACGCGCATCTTGCGGCACTGGCCGAAATCACTGAAGCACAGGTACATGCGCGCGCAGGCGGTGGCGAAAAGGCCCGCGCCCGCCATGTTGCGCGCGGCAAGATGCTGCCGCGTGACCGTGTGGCGAACCTGCTCGATGCAGGCTCGCCCTTTCTGGAAGTCGGCAGCACTGCAGCGCATGGGCTCTACGATGGGGCTGCCCCCTGTGCAGGCGTGATCGCCGGGATCGGGCAGGTCTCGGGGCGGCTGTGCATGGTGATCTGCAATGATGCCACGGTGAAGGGCGGCACCTATTACCCGATGACCGTCAAGAAGCATCTGCGCGCGCAAGAGATCGCCGAGGAAAACCATCTGCCCTGCATCTATCTGGTGGATAGCGGCGGCGCGAACCTGCCCAATCAGGATGAGGTCTTTCCTGACCGCGACCATTTTGGGCGGATTTTCTACAATCAGGCGCAGATGAGCGCGAAGGGGATCGCGCAGATTGCCGTTGTGATGGGGTCCTGCACGGCAGGTGGGGCCTATGTGCCCGCCATGTCGGATGTGACAATCATTGTGCGGGATCAGGGCACGATCTTTCTGGCCGGGCCGCCCTTGGTGAAAGCGGCGACCGGCGAGGTCGTGAGCGCCGAGGATCTGGGGGGCGGTGATGTGCATACGCGCCTGTCGGGTGTTGCGGATTATCTGGCCGAGGATGACGCGCATGCGCTTGCACTGGCGCGGCGTGCGGTGATCAGTCTGGCGAGCGGTGCGGGCAAAGCCCACACCTTACAGAACGCCATCGAGGATCCGGCCTATGACCCGGAAGAAATCCTCGGCGTCGTGCCTGCCGATCTGCGCACGCCCTATGACATTCGCGAAGTGATCGCGCGGCTGGTCGATGGCTCGCGCTTTGACGAGTTCAAACCGCGCTTCGGGGAAACGCTGGTGACAGGTTTCGCGCAGGTCTTGGGTTGGCAGGTGGGGATTGTCGCGAATAATGGCGTGCTCTTCTCGGAAGCCGCTGTAAAAGGCGCGCATTTCATCCAGCTGTGCTCTCAGCGCGGCATCCCGCTGGTGTTTTTGCAAAACATCACCGGCTTCATGGTCGGTCGCAAGTACGAGAATGAAGGCATTGCGCGGCACGGGGCCAAGATGGTGACGGCAGTTGCCACAACAGCAGTGCCGAAGATCACGATGCTGGTGGGCGGCAGTTTCGGCGCGGGCAATTACGGCATGGCAGGGCGCGCCTATTCGCCGCGTTTTCTCTGGACCTGGCCCAACAGCCGGATTTCAGTGATGGGCGGTGCGCAGGCGGCGGGGGTTCTGGCGACGGTCAAGCGCGATGCAATGGAACGCGCCGGTCAGGATTGGAGCGCGGAGGAAGAAGACGCCTTCAAGCGCCCCACGATCGAGATGTTCGAGCGCCAGTCGCACCCGCTCTATGCCTCTGCGCGGCTTTGGGATGACGGGATCATTGACCCGCGCCAGTCGCGGCAGGTTCTGGGGCTGTCGCTGAGTGCCGCACTCTGCGCGCCTGTGGGAGAAACGCGTTTTGGTGTGTTCCGGATGTGAAGCATTGAGTATTTTTGGCAAGATGAAATCCCGAAGCCGTTTCATCTTGCGCCAAATACTCCGGGGGGAATCGCCGCAGGCGATGGGGGGCAGCGCCCCCCTGTTGGAAGAAAGAGCCATGCCATGTTCGACAAGATCCTGATTGCCAATCGCGGCGAGATCGCCTGCCGGATCATCCGCACTGCGCGCGCACTGGGCGTGCGCACCGTCGCGGTGCATTCAGACGCTGATGCCAATGCTCTGCATGTTGCCCTTGCAGATGAGGCCGTTCTGATCGGCGGTCCTGCGCCGCGCGACAGCTATTTGCGTGGGGATGTGATCATCCGCGCGGCGCAGAGGGCGGGTGCACAGGCGATCCATCCGGGCTACGGGTTCCTGTCCGAGAACCCGGATTTTGTTGAGTCGGTGGAAGCGGCGGGGCTGGTCTTCATCGGTCCTTCTGCGAAAGCGATCCGCGCGATGGGGTTGAAGGATGCGGCCAAAGCATTGATGCAGGATGCAGGTGTGCCGGTCGTGCCCGGCTATCATGGGGCCAATCAGGATCCCGAGCATCTGGCGGGGGCTGCCGATGCCATCGGCTATCCGGTGCTGATCAAGGCCGTGGCAGGTGGCGGCGGCAAGGGGATGCGGCTGGTCGAGCACCCTGCGCAATTCATGGATGCGCTGGCCAGTGCCAAGGGCGAGGCGGCCACGGCTTTCGGCAATGAGGCCGTGCTGATCGAGAAATTCATCACCAAGCCGCGCCATATCGAGTTGCAGGTTTTTGGGGATGGTGTGGAGGCTGTGCATCTTTTCGAGCGCGATTGCTCGCTCCAGCGCCGCCATCAGAAGGTGATCGAGGAAGCCCCGGCACCCGGTATGACGGAAGAGATGCGCGCCGCGATGGGTCAGGCTGCCGTGCGGGCCGCGAAAGCGATTGGCTACAAGGGCGCGGGCACGGTCGAGTTCATCGTCGATGGCAGTCGCGGGCTGCGCCCTGACGGGTTCTGGTTCATGGAGATGAACACGCGGCTTCAGGTCGAACATCCTGTGACCGAAGCGATTACTGGCATTGATCTGGTCGAATGGCAGTTGCGCGTGGCCGCGGGCGAGGGGTTGCCCTGCACGCAGGAAGACCTGTCGATCACTGGCCATGCCTTTGAGGCCCGGCTCTATGCCGAAGATGTGCCTGCGGGCTTTCTGCCGGCGACCGGGCGGCTGGAGCATTTGTGCTTTCCCGAAGAAGCCCGAGCGGATACTGGCGTGCGCGCAGGCGATGTGATCAGTCCGTGGTATGATCCGATGATTGCCAAGATCATCACGCAGGGGCCAACGCGGGCAGTTGCGCTCAAGCGCCTGGAGGGGGCATTGGCGGGGACCGAGGTGGCAGGGTCTGTAACCAATCTGGCCTTCTTGGGCGCGCTTGCCCGGCATGCGGGCTTTCGTGCAGGCGATGTCGATACGGGTGTGATCGCGCGCGATCTGGAGGCGTTGGTCGCGGAGCCCGCGCTGGCGTCCTGGGAATGGGCCGCAACGGCGGCGCTGGCGATGGGGCTTGACGGTATTCGCGCCCCACTCGCCGGGTTCAGCACGGCAGGGCCGATCTGGCAGAATGTGCCGCTTGCCGATGTGGAACTTCGTCTTGCCGTCACGGGTCCGCGCCGTGCTGTGGTCGATGTGTCTGGGCAAGAGATCGCGATTGAGGCGACGGAGGACGGCATGCGCGTGACAGCGGCGCCGGGCGTGGTGCGCGGTGTCTTGGCGGGCGGCAAGGTCTGCCTGTTCGGGCCTCAGCCGCGTGTTCTGGCCTTGGTCGATCCGCTGGCGCGCGCGACGGGACCGGGGGCGGGGGCGGATGTGGTCCTGGCCCCGATGCCGGGGCTGGTGAAGGCCATCTTCGTGGCACCGGGCGAAGAGGTCGCGGAAGGGGCGCGGCTGGCGATCCTGGAGGCGATGAAGATGGAGCATACGCTGGTCGCAGCGCGCGCAGGGCGGGTGGCTGAAGTGCTGGCTTCGCCGGGTGCGCAGGTTGAGGCGGGCGCGGCGCTTGTGCGGCTGGAGGACGAGGCGTGAGCGTGGGCGCTGGGCCTTGGGGCAGAGGCTGGATTGAGTATTTTGGGCAAGATGAAGGGGCATGGCGGTGATCCGGCTGTGGCATGTGGCGCAGTCGCGCTCGTTCCGGGTGCTCTGGGCGCTGGAAGAGATCGGCGCGGAGTATGAACTGATCCGCTGTTCCCTCTTTGATCGCTCGCTGCGCGCGCCGGAGCATCTGGCACGCTCGCCTGCGGGGCGGGTGCCCGCGTTCGAGGATGGCGCGACGGTGCTCTGTGAAAGCGGGGCGATCCTTGCATGGCTGGCCGAGACGCGCGCGCCGCATCTGCGTGTTGCCGAGGGGGGCGAGGGGCGCCCAGCGTTTCTGCAGGGTTTGCATTACGCCGAAACGCTGGGCGCGCATCTGGCCAATCTGACGCAGCATCATGTGGTGCTGCGCGATCCCGCCATGCGTTCGCCCACAGTAATGCGGCTGGAAGCAAAGCGGCTTGAAAACGCGCTGGGCGCTGTCGGTCCGGGCTGGGCAGCGGGCGCGTTCAGTGTCGCCGATGTGGCGCTGGGTTATGCCGTCTGGGCGGCGCAGCGTTTCGTGAGTTTGCAAAACGGGGCAGCGAAGTATCTGGCGGCTTGTGAGGCGCGTTCGGCGTTTCAGCGCGCTCTGGCCAAGGACGGGCCAGCCGAGATTTATCTGCGGGATTTCTACCCGCCGCCAGAGGAGTGAGCCATGCGCGCGGTCGAGATATTCGAGGTCGGGCCCCGCGACGGGTTGCAGAATGAAGCCCGGCTGATCCCCGCCACGGAGAAAGTGGCGCTGATAGATTGTCTGAGCCGTGCAGGGTTCCGCCGCATCGAGGTGGCGAGTTTCGTCAGCCCGAAATGGGTGCCGCAAATGGCGACCTCGACCGAGGTGCTGGGTCAGATCACCCGCGCACCGGGAGTGCGCTACGCCGCACTCGCGCCCAATCTGCGCGGGCTGGAGGATGCGCTGGCCGCGCGCGCCGATGAAGTGGCGATTTTCGGCTCGGCCTCGGAAGGGTTCAGCCGGGCCAATCTGAATTGCTCGGTGGCGGAAAGCCTTGCGCGTTTCGCGCCTGTCATGGAGGCCGCGCGCGCCGCAGGGCTGCCGGTGCGCGGCTATATTTCCTGCGTGACGGATTGCCCTTTTGACGGGCCGACGCCGCCCGCGGCTGTGGCGCGGCTGGCCGCCCGTCTGCGCGAGATGGGCTGCTATGAGATCAGCCTTGGCGACACGATCGGGCGCGGCACGCCAGACAGCATCGCCGCGATGCTGCGCGCTGTGCTGGGAGATGTGCCGCCCGAGATGCTGGCCGGGCATTACCACGACACGGGCGGACGGGCGCTCGCGAATATCGAGGTGTCGCTGGAGCATGGCCTGCGCGTGTTCGATGCGGCAGTCGGGGGCTTGGGGGGCTGTCCCTATGCGCCGGGGGCTTCGGGCAACGTGGCCACGGAAGCAGTGCATGAATGGCTGACCGGCATGGGCTGGACAACGGGGCTGGATCGCAAGGTTCTGGCAGACGCAAGTACCATGGCCCGCGCGATGCGGGAAGGAGGGCGGAATGTACCAGACGCTGACGCTTGAGACGGATACGCGCGGGGTTGCGCGGCTAACGCTGAACCGGCCTGACAAACACAATGTACTTGATGCGCAGATGATCGCCGAGCTGACCGAGGCGGCCGCGCGACTGGGGGCGGATGAGGCTGTGCGCGTGGTCGTGCTGACAGGTGCAGGCGCGAGTTTCTGCGCTGGCGGTGATCTGGGCTGGATGAAGGCGCAGATGGCAGCGGACGCGCAGACTCGTGCGGTCGAGGCCGGCAAACTGGCCGCCATGCTGGGCGCGCTGAACCGGATGCCGAAACCGCTGATCGGGCGGGTGCAGGGGCAGGCGTTTGGGGGCGGGATCGGCATGATGGCGGTCTGTGATGTGGCCATCGGCGCCCTGGGCGCGCAATTCGCGCTGACCGAGACACGGCTGGGGCTGATTCCGGCGACCATTGGCCCCTATGTGCTGGCGCGGATGGGCGAAGCGATGGCGCGGCGCGTGTTCATGTCGGGGCGCCGTTTCGATGCATCCGAGGCCGTGACGCTGGGGCTGCTGGCGCGCGCTGTGCCGCAAGCGGCGCTGGATGAAGCGGTCGAGGCCGAGATCACGCCGTATCTTTCCTGCGCGCCGGGGGCGGTGGCCCGCGCGAAAGCGCTGGCGCTGTATCTGGGGCAGGGCGCAACCCCGGAAACTGTGGACCATTCCATTGCGGAACTGGTCGCCTGTTGGGAGGGAGAGGAAGCCCGCGACGGCATCGAGGCATTTTTTGCACGACGCAAACCGCGCTGGGCCGAGTAGCGCCACTACACCGTATGCGATGGCATACATTTTCCTCATTTTCCGCGAGAACTCGTTCGGCTTGAGTTGACCCGGCCCTGTGACAAGAGTAGACGAAGGTCAGCCAAGTTGCGGTTGTCCTTGGCACTCGCCCCTTTGGCCTGGCCGGACCCCGCGCGAAAAAGGAGCCAAAGGTGGACACCCTACTCGCATCCTACCTGCCGATCATCATTTTTCTGGGAATCGCTGTTGCATTGGGCCTTGTGCTGATGCTCTCGGCGATCATCATCGCCGTGCGCAGCCCGGACCCGGAAAAGAACTCGATCTATGAATGCGGTTTCAACGCCTTCGATGATGCGCGGATGAAATTTGATGTGCGATTCTACCTGGTGGCGATCCTGTTCATCATTTTCGACCTGGAAATCGCATTCCTGTTCCCGTGGGGTGTGGCCTTCTCGGAAATGTCGATGACCGCTTTCTGGTCGATGATGGTGTTTCTGGGCGTGCTGACTGTGGGCTTTGCCTATGAATGGAAGAAGGGGGCGCTCGAATGGGAGTGATGACCGGAGCCAATACGGCGGGTGCGGATCGTGAGGTCGCGACCCAGGCGCTGAACCGTGAGTTGCAGGACAAAGGGTTTCTGCTGACCTCTACCGAGGATATCATCAACTGGGCGCGCAATGGCTCGCTGCATTGGATGACCTTTGGTCTGGCCTGTTGCGCGGTCGAGATGATCCATGTCGCCATGCCGCGCTATGACATCGAGCGCTTCGGCACCGCCCCGCGCGCGACCCCGCGCCAGTCGGATCTGATGATCGTGGCGGGCACGCTGACCAACAAGATGGCGCCTGCGCTGCGCAAAGTCTATGATCAGATGCCCGAGCCGCGCTATGTGATCTCTATGGGAAGTTGCGCCAATGGGGGCGGCTATTACCATTACAGCTATTCCGTGGTGCGCGGTTGCGACCGGATCGTGCCGGTCGATATCTATGTGCCGGGCTGCCCGCCGACCGCCGAGGCGCTGCTTTACGGTATCCTGCAGTTGCAGCGCAAGATCCGCCGCACTGGCACTCTGGTCCGGTAAAAGGGGGCGCGTCATGTCCGAGGCATTGAACGAAATCGCGGCGCTGCTGGAAATGCGCATGGGCGATGCGCTGGTCAGCCATAACGTGGCGTTCGGCGAGTTGACCGTGACCACGACGGCCACGCATCTGGTCAAGCTGATCCGTCATTTGCAAATCGACGAGAACATGCGCTTCTCGACGCTGGTCGATATCACGGCGGTCGATTATCCGGGGCGGCGTAAACGCTTCGAGATGGTCTATCACTTCCTGTCGATGTATCTGAACCACCGTATCCGGGTGAAACTGGCTGTGGGCGAGGATGAAATCATCCCCTCGATCACGCAGGTGCATCCTTCGGCCAACTGGTTCGAGCGTGAAGTGTTTGATATGTTCGGTATCCTGTTTTCCGGCCATCCGGATCTGCGCCGCATCCTGACGGATTACGGCTTTCGCGGTCATCCGCTGCGCAAGGATTTCCCCACCACGGGCTATACCGAAGTGCGCTATGACGAGGCGCTGAAGCGCGTCGTATATGAGCCGGTCAATCTGGTGCAGGAATATCGCCAGTTCGATTTCATGTCGCCCTGGGAAGGGGCGGAATACATCCTTCCGGGCGATGAGAAGAAGGAGGCCGCGAAATGATGGATGGCGGTATCAGAGCGGACGCGCAGACAGCAGAGCAGAAAATCCGCAATTTCAACATCAACTTTGGCCCGCAACACCCCGCAGCGCATGGGGTTTTGCGGCTGGTGCTGGAACTTGACGGCGAAATCGTCGAGCGCTGCGACCCGCATATCGGGCTGTTGCATCGCGGCACTGAAAAGCTGATGGAAAGCCGCACCTATCTGCAGAACCTGCCCTATTTCGACCGGCTGGACTATGTGGCCCCGATGAATCAGGAACATGCCTGGTGTCTGGCCATCGAAAAGCTGACGGGCGTTCAGGTGCCGCGCCGTGCGTCCTTGATCCGAGTGCTTTATTCGGAAATCGGGCGTGTGCTGAACCATCTCTTGAACGTGACCACCGGCGCGCTGGATGTGGGCGCGCTGACCCCGCCGCTCTGGGGGTTCGAGGAACGCGAGAAGCTGATGATCTTCTATGAACGGGCTTGCGGTGCGCGTCTGCACGCGGCCTATTTCCGGCCCGGTGGTGTGCATCAGGATCTGCCGCCCGCGCTTCTGGATGATATTGAAGCCTGGGCGCAGCATTTCCCCAATGTGTTGGATGACATTGACGGGCTGCTGACCGAGAACCGGATTTTCAAGCAGCGCACGGTCGATATCGGGATTGTCAGCGAGCAAGAGGCCCTAGACTGGGGCTTTTCGGGGGCGATGGTGCGGGCTTCTGGTCTGGCATGGGATCTGCGCCGCGCGCAGCCCTATGAATGCTATGACGAGTTTGATTTCAAAGTCGCCATCGGCAAGAACGGCGATTGCTACGACCGCTATCTGGTTCGCATGGCCGAGATGCGCGAGAGCACGAAGATCATCCTGCAAGCCATTGAAAAACTGCGTGCACCCGAAGGGCAGGGCGATATCCTTGCGCGCGGCAAGATCACGCCGCCCGCGCGGGCCGAGATGAAGACCTCGATGGAAGCGCTGATCCATCATTTCAAGCTCTATACCGAGGGCTTTCATGTCCCGGCAGGCGAAGTCTATGCGGCTGTGGAAGCGCCCAAGGGCGAGTTCGGCGTCTATCTGGTGGGGGACGGAACCAACAAACCCTACCGCGCCAAGATCCGCGCGCCGGGCTATCTGCATCTGCAGGCCATGGACCATCTGGCCAAGGGCCATCAACTGGCCGATGTGGCCGCCATCATCGCCACGCTGGACGTGGTGTTCGGAGAGATTGACCGCTAATGCTACGCCGTCTGCACCCCGACCAACCCGGTTCCTTCGCCTTCACGCCCGCCAATCAGGCCTGGGCAGAAGCTCAGATCACGAAATACCCCGAAGGCCGTCAGGCTTCGGCCATCATCCCATTATTGTGGCGTGCTCAGGAACAAGAGGGCTGGCTGACCCGCGCCGCGATCGAGCATGTCGCGACCATGCTGGGCATGGCCTATATCCGGGCGCTGGAAGTGGCGACATTCTACTTCATGTTCCAGCTTCAACCCGTTGGGTCTGTTGCCAATATCCAGATCTGTGGCACAACAAGCTGCATGATCTGCGGGGCCGAGGATCTGATCCGGGTCTGCAAGGAAAAGATCTCGCCCAAGCCACATACATTGTCGGCGGATGGCAAGTTCACCTGGGAAGAAGTCGAATGTCTGGGGGCCTGCACCAACGCGCCCATGGCCCAGATCGGCAAGGATTATTACGAGGATCTGACCGCCGAGGGTTTTGCGCAGATGCTTGATGACATGGCTGCGGGCAAGGTGCCGGTGCCGGGGCCGCAGAACGGGCGTTTTGCCTCGGAACCGCTGGGCGGGCCGACCACGCTGAAAGACTACAGCGGCGAGACGCAGAATGGCTCTGTCGCGCTGGCAATCCGGATCGGCGACACGCTCAAGCGCATTGACGGGACCGAAGTGCCACTGATCACGCCCTGGCAGGGCATTCCAGAGCCGAAATCGGTTCCGTCGGCCAAGGTCAAGGCCAATGAGCCGAAACCTGCGAAGAACAAGCCTGTCGATGAGACGGGCGTCTCGAAGCAGGAAGCCCCCGCCAAATCCAAGGCCAAGCCCGAAGCGGTTGCCAAGGGGGCTGAAGCCGAAGGCACGCAGCCCGAGATGTTGACGGAAGCGCGCGGGCAGGCTGATGATCTGAAGAAGCTGAAAGGAGTCGGGCCAAAGCTGGAAAAACTGCTCAATGAGTTGGGCGTGTTCCATTTCTGGCAGGTTGCAAGCTGGACTGAGGATCATGTCGCCTGGGTTGATGACCGGTTGAAATTCAAGGGCCGGATCGAACGGGATGGCTGGATCGAACAGGCCAAGATCCTCGCGGCTGGTGGCGAAACCGAGTTTTCCAAGCGGCAATAAGACAGGACATGCGTGAATGACCAAACCCTCGCCCAAGGACATGGCCCTCGCGCAGCAAGCCCGGCTTGCTGCCGTGGTGATGTGCGCGGCGATTGTGGGTTGGGTGGTTCTGGGCTGGATCGGGCGCGACTATGGCTGGGACCCGCGCTACGCATTCCTGATAGATTTCGCAGCGCTGGCGGGCTTTGCCTTTGCGCTGATCGTGACATTTCGCGTCTGGCGCGCGCGGGCCAACCGGCGCTAGAGGCAAGGAGAGGGCAGGCATATGCTTAAGGACCAGGATCGCATCTTCACCAACCTCTACGGGATGCATGACCGCTCGCTGAAAGGCGCGATTGCGCGCGGGCATTGGGACGGGACGAAGAACATCCTCGCCAAGGGGCGCGACTGGATCATTGACGAGATGAAGCAATCGGGCCTGCGCGGACGCGGTGGCGCTGGTTTTCCGACCGGTCTGAAATGGTCCTTCATGCCCAAGGAAAGCGACGGGCGTCCGGCCTATCTGGTGGTGAATGCCGATGAATCCGAGCCGGGCACCTGCAAGGACCGCGAGATCATGCGCCATGATCCGCATACGCTGATAGAGGGCTGTCTGATCGCGTCTTTCGCGATGAATGCCCATGCCTGCTACATCTACATTCGCGGCGAGTATATCCGCGAGAAGGAAGCGCTGCAGAACGCGATTGACGAGGCTTACGAGGCCGGTCTGGTCGGCAAGAATGCCTGCGGCTCGGGCTGGGATTTCGACCTTTATCTGCATCACGGGGCTGGGGCCTATATCTGCGGCGAGGAAACCGCGCTGTTGGAAAGCCTTGAGGGCCGCAAGGGCATGCCGCGCATGAAACCGCCTTTCCCGGCGGGCGCAGGGCTGTATGGCTGCCCGACGACGGTGAACAATGTGGAATCCATTGCCGTGGTGCCGACGATCCTGCGGCGCGGGGGCGCGTGGTTTGCGGGTTTCGGGCGTCCGAACAATGCGGGCACCAAGCTGTTTGCGATCTCTGGCCATGTCAACAAGCCTTGCGTGGTGGAAGAAGCCATGTCGATCAGTTTCGAGGAATTGATCGAAACCCATTGCGGCGGCATCCGGGGCGGTTGGGACAATCTGCTGGCGGTCATTCCGGGTGGATCCTCCGTGCCTTGTGTACGCGGAGAAAAGATGCGCGATGCGACGATGGATTTCGATTATCTGCGCGGTGAGCTGGGCTCTGGCCTTGGTACGGCGGCGGTGATCGTGATGGACAAGTCCACCGACATCATCAAGGCGATCTGGCGGCTGTCCAAGTTCTACAAGCATGAAAGCTGCGGCCAGTGCACGCCCTGTCGCGAGGGCACAGGCTGGATGATGCGCGTCATGGACCGGCTTGTGCGCGGCGAGGCGGAACTGGAAGAAATCGACATGCTCTGGGACGTCACCAAGCAGGTCGAGGGCCACACCATCTGCGCGCTTGGCGATGCCGCCGCCTGGCCCATTCAGGGGCTGATCCGCAATTTCCGTCCAGAGATCGAGGACCGGATCAAGGCGCAGAAGGCAGGTCGCTTGTCGAAAGTGGCGGCGGAATAAGCGATGAGCCATCAACGCCACCTTGCGCAACTGAATATCGGGCGGCTGGTCGCGCCGACCGATGATGCGCGCGTGGCCGAGTTCATGGCGGCGCTGGACCTTGTGAACGGGATCGGCAAGCGCAGCCCCGGTTTTGTGTGGATGATGGAAGGCTCGGGTGAACCGGGCCGGGGGAACACTGAAACTTGCATTGCAGGTGATCCGCAATTCGTGTCCAACCTGACGGTCTGGACCGATGTGGCGGCGCTGGAAGCCTTTGTCTGGAACACCGTGCACCGGCAATTCTATGCCCGTCGCGCCGAGTGGTTCGAGGTTTTGGGCGCGCAGCATTTCGTCATGTGGTGGGTTGCAGCGGGGCATCGTCCGACATTGGACGAAGGCTTGGCGCGGCTTGAGCACATGAAAACACATGGGGCCAGTGAACATGCCTTTGGCTGGGACTGGCTGGCCGAGGCGCAACTTTGGAAACAACGGTCCTGTGCCGTTGCTGCGGAGTAAGCCCATGAAAACCTCTATCCTCGCCCTTGCCTTCAGCGCGCTTGTCAGCGGCACCGCCGCTGCGGCTACCACGCAGGCTGAAGTCAATGAAACGCTGCGCAATACGCCTGCCATCTATAACGGGCTGTTCACCGCAGCGCTGATCAAGCATGTCACCGATACCTGCCCTGCGGTCGCGCCTCCGGGGCGGATCACGCGGGTCAATTACTTCCTGGGTCTCTACAATCAGGCGCGGCGGCTGGGGTTCAGCCGCGCGCAGATCGAAGGCTTTGTCGAGGACAAGGCCGAACAGGCGCGGATGCGCGGGATCGTCGAATCCCATCTGCGCCGCGCCGGTGTGGACCCGAAGAATGAAGCGGCGGTCTGTGCCTATGCACGCGCCGAGATTGCCGGGGGCACGCCCCTTGGTCGCCAGTTGCGGGAGAGATAACGCATGTCCCAGTTGCGCAAGGTCATCATCGACGGCAAGGAACTTGAGGTTCCGGCAGAGATGACGCTCATTCAGGCGGCGGAGGAAGCCGGGATTGAGATCCCGCGCTTTTGCTACCATGAGCGGCTGTCGATTGCCGGGAATTGCCGGATGTGTCTGGTCGAGGTGGTGGGCGGCCCGCCCAAGCCTGCGGCCTCTTGCGCGATGCAGGTGCGTGACCTGCGCCCCGGCCCGAATGGCGAGCCGCCTGTGGTCAAGACCAATTCGCCCATGGTCAAGAAGGCGCGCGAGGGGGTGATGGAGTTCCTGCTCATCAACCACCCGCTCGATTGCCCGATCTGCGATCAGGGCGGTGAATGTGATCTGCAAGATCAGGCGATGGCTTACGGCGTCGATTTCTCGCGTTACCGCGAACCCAAGCGCGCGTCCGAGGACTTGAGGCTCGGCCCGCTGGTGGAAACGCATATGACGCGCTGCATTTCCTGCACGCGCTGCGTGCGGTTTACGACCGAAGTGGCGGGCGTATCCGTCATGGGCCAGACCGGGCGCGGCGAGGATGCCGAGATCACGACCTATCTGGGCGCATTGATCGAGTCCGAGATGGTGGGCAATATCGTGGACCTGTGCCCGGTGGGCGCGCTGGTTTCGGCCCCCTACAGCTTCACGGCGCGGCCATGGGAATTGACCAAGACCGAAACTATCGACGTGATGGATGCGCTCGGCTCCAATATCCGCGTCGATACCAAGGGCCGCGAAGTCATGCGCATCCTGCCACGCAATCATGATGGCGTGAATGAAGAATGGCTGTCGGACAAGTCGCGCTATGTCTGGGACGGGCTGAAGCGTCAGCGTCTGGACCGCCCCTATATCCGCGAAAACGGCAAGCTGCGCCCCGCCAGCTGGCCCGAGGCGCTCTCGGCGGCGGCCACGGCCATGAAAGGCAAGAAACTCGCGGGTCTGGTGGGCGATCTGGTCTCGACGGAAGCGGCCTATGCGTTGAAATTGCTGATGGAAGGGCAGGGCGGTTCGGTCGAATGCCGCACCGATGGCGCGCATCTGCCTGCAGGCAATCGCTCGGCCTATGTCGGCACAGCGGCCATTGAAGATATTGACCACGCAGACAAGGTGCTGCTGATCGGGACCAACCCGCGTCTGGAAGCACCCGTTCTGAATGCGCGCATCCGCAAGGCATGGCTCAATGGCGCTGATGTGGTGCTGGTGGGTGAGGCCGCCGACCTGACCTATGATTACGAGCATATGGGCACGGATCGCGCGGCGCTGGAGCATGTGGCGGGGCTGGATATGTCGAGCCTCGCGGAGAAAAATTGCGTCGTGATCCTGGGCCAGGGCGCGCTACGCGAAGCGGACGGCGCGGCAGTTCTGGCGCAGGCTCAGGCGATTGTCGAGAAGTCGGGCGCGAAGCTGCTGGTTCTGCACATGGCCGCCGCCCGCGTTGGCGCGATGGATGCAGGCTGCACGACCGAGGGCGGGATCAAGGCTGCGGTCGAGGGCGCAGAGGTGATCTACAACTTAGGCGCGGATGAGATCGACATCGCACCGGGCGCGTTCGTCATCTATCAGGGCAGCCATGGCGACCGGGGTGCGCATCGCGCCGATATCATTCTGCCGGGGGCTGCCTATACTGAAGAATCAGGCCTCTTCGTCAATACCGAAGGCCGCCCGCAGCTTGCCTTCCGCGCGGGCTTTGCGCCGGGTGAAGCCAAGGAAAACTGGGCGATCCTGCGTGCGCTCTCGGCTGAGCTGGGTGCGACGCTTCCCTTCGACTCGCTGCCTGCGCTGCGCGAGCAGCTGACGGGGGCCGTGCCGCATCTGGCAGATATTGACGTCGTGCCGGAAAATGACTGGCAGCCGCTGGAGCAAGCCCCGCTGGGCAAGGCGGATTTCCGCAATGCGGTCAGTGATTTCTACCTGACCAATCCGATTGCGCGGGCCTCCAGCCTGATGGCGGAATTGTCGCGCATGGCGAAAGAGCGTCAGGCTGCACCATTGGCGGCGGAGTAACCCGATATGACGCATGTCCTTCCCGCTACAGCCCTGCTCGCTGCGCTTTGCAGCGGGTTGATGGCCTGCGCGAAGGACAATGCCGCGCGTACCGCGCTTTCTCCGCCCGAAAGGGCCGAGTATCTGGGCGTGGATACGCTTCTGCTTGACGATACGACCGTGGCCTTTCTGGTGCGGATGCGTGGCGCGCGTGACAGGGCCGATGTCGTGGCCTATGCGCGTTGTGCTGCAGCGCAATATGCGCTAATCCGCGGCTACAGTT
>JAFIEM010000017.1 GCA_020832555.1 Natronohydrobacter sp.
GCTCAAGCGTCCTGCGCGCCGGATTTCCCGGCTGGCGCAGCGCCGCCGCAGTCGCTTCCCCACCACGGCCCTTTGCCCTCAGCCTGCAAGAGCGCGAACTGCCCCTCCAGCCCCTGCGCATAGAGAGCGATCATCTCGGGCATCATCGCCTCGGTCTCGCGCATCGCGTCGACCAGACGAGAGGGGTGTTCATCGGCGACCTGCTCCAGCCCTTCTGGGGTCACACCTGCGCGGCGCGCGACCGCGTCGATCACCTCTGACGCAAGCCTGGTATTCGCGCCCCCGATCTTGCGCTCCAGCACGCGGGTCAGCAGGGGTGCTCCGATATGGCGGGCGGCGTCAAGGAGGAAGGCTGACATCAGAGGCTCCAGAGCTTGCGGGCGAGTTTGGGGAAGCGCGGCAGGATGGCGCTCGCAATCGCATCTCGGTACTGCCACGCCAGCCACAGGCCCCAGATCAGACCCGCGCCCAGCAGCACAGTGCCGACCCACGACAGCGCCGGGTCAATCTCTCCTCCGACATCAAGAGCCGTCTCGGCTCCACCTGCCGCCACTGCAGCGGCTGGGGTTTTGGCTTTCGCGCGGCTGTCCATTACACGCTGCAGGGTCGAGAGCGTGGCGCGGCCCACGATCCCGTCGACGTTCAGATCATGATCGCGCTGGAAGGCCCGGATGGCGAGAACATCGAAGCCGGTGATATCCGTGCCCACGCCGTAGCCCAGCGACACGAAGGCCGCGCGGGCGGCTTCCATTTCGTCCAAGTCCAGATCGACCACCATGCGCGCCAGCCCCGGACTGGGGCTAAGCGGTGCCCCGCACCCGTAATCGCCATACCGCAACAGACGGAATTCTTCTTCGCGCCGCCGGGTCAGGCCCGGCAGCACGCGCCCGCCGCCCTTGTTCCAGGCAAGCAACCCTGCGCGGGTGGCGGTCCAGTTTTTCTCTGCCCAGCGCTTCACCCAGCTTGCCCGCGCGATCGCACCGGTGTTGAAATGGAATGATACGCCCGCGTCGAACTCATGCTGTTTCGCATTTGGCATGGCGGATTTCACGGCAGGCTCATAGTTGCGCCGCAGTGCGAGCTGCAACAGGCGCGTGGACTCCGCCGCTGTGATCGTCATGCCGGCATGAGGTTTGACCACGCCCGAGGCTGCGGTCAGGCCAACGCCCACGGTCCAGATGCCCGCCGGGCAGCGATAGGCCTTCAGGACATCGCCCTCATGCCGCTTCTTGAAGTCGACACCTTGCGCACTCGTCTGCATGCTCACAACCCCCGCCGATGATGCTCTCGGCCACGGGCATGATGCCGCTCGCAACCATGGGCAGAATCGCGCGCGCAAGCTTGGCGATACATCCGCAAAGGGTTGTGTAGTGACGGGGGTCAGAACAGCCGGAGCTGGCGGGGATCGCCGATTTCGCCCTTGGGCGCGCGCTTGAGATAAGCGCGAACGGTCACGTCCGTGACATGCAATCTGCGGGCAATTTCGGCCACAGACAAGTTTTTCTTGTAGAGTTGCCGTGCGATCCAGGGCTTTGCGGTCGGCACGCGGCGCGGCAGGAACTCTGAGGCCTCGGCCAGCGCCTGCGCTTTCTCGATACCGAACTTCTTCGCCACCATGGATTTGCCCTTGGCGTTGCGCGGGACATAGAGTTCTGCGCCCCCGAAGCTGAGCAGGAAATCGACGGCCCCGTCCATGCCAAGGACGCGCACATAGGGTTCGATCTGGGCGGGCACTTTCGACTCGCAGCTCATTGCGCCGCCTCGCTCGGAAATCTGCCTGTCTCCAGCCCCCAGACATCCTGACCATCCCAGGGCTCGCGCGCGAAAAGCTCGACCGCGAAGACGTCCGGTAGGAGTGTCTCGATCAGTGCGCGCATCTCGGGTGGCTTGCGCGAATGCTCGCGGCGCAGCGATTCCATGCCATCTGGAAACTGTTCAGGTGCCTCGATCAGGTTTCGTACGCTACGCGATCGCGTCTCCGGGCTGCCCAGCTTGCCGATCAGGAAAGGCTCGGTCGAGGAGCGCAGCACATAGCCGGTGCCGAACGCCGCCCGCGCCATGGTGGTGCGCTTGGTCCAGCTGCCGCCCGTGACATAGCGAAACCCCCAGGCCGCCATGACATCGAGCGCCTGCGGCAGATGCGGCCAGGTGCTCCACAGAAACAGCATGCAATCGCGCCCGGCCAACTGCGAGACCGGCAGCGCCTTGATGGCATCGATGTCCATCGTGGCATAATGCGCCTCGGGGCTCTTGGCATAGCCTTTCTCTGAGCGCATCGCATAAGACCACGGAGGATCAGCGAGGATCGCACCATATTTCATCGGTGTGAGCGGATCGAAAGGCCAGATCATGCGACAAGCCTCGATCCGCCACCACCATCAGGGCCACCGTCCCTGTTCGAGAGCACATGCGCGGGAACCGTTACCGCGAAGTCCAGCGTGGCCTCCTGCGCGCCGGTCTCCCAGACCTCGAAGACAAGCGGGCGACCACTGAAAGGTGGCTGTGCTGCGTCGAGCCGGATCACGATGCGTCCCGACCCATCCTCCAATGTGCCTTCTAGCCGGGTTGATCCAGGCAGAAGATGCATCGGCGGTGCGCCATTGAACAGCGTCCCGCCGATAATCCGGAACTGGTCCATCGCCCAGGCCGTGGCCATGATCAGATCGCGCTGATCCGGTGTGATGATCGGGATCATGGCCGCACCGCGCGGATACGCACGCCCCATGTGTTGCACAGATTGCGCCAGTCGCGTGCGTTCATCGCATTCAGCGCAAGCCCGGTTTCGGCTGTGACCGCCTCAGCAAAGGACGGTCGGGGCGCAGTTTCGATCCGTGGCAGGCGGTGCCATTGCGCCAGCGCAATCTTGGCACCGTGGTCGGCCAGCCATGGGTTAAGTTTCAATTGCGGATGCCAGGCGACATCGCCTTCGCGCGTCAGCCAGGACTTCAGGGCCTCGACCGCTTTGTCGGCCGAGGCTGGATCAACCAGAAAACGCGGATGGTCGATCCCGGTCTGGCGGCGCACGAAAGCCACCAGCGCCGCGTCCTGCCGGTTGAGGATCAGGCCGAGGTTCCAGCCCGAAATCCAGAGCGCCTGCAGCTTCTTGGCATAGGGTCCGCTCAGCAGGCGCTGGCGTGGCTGATGGCGGAAGCCAAGGCGGCGGAGTTCTGTGGCGATCGCGTCTTTCTCGCGCGGGGACATGTCGCGCAAGCGGCGCTTGCCGGTGACCCGTTCATAGAGCGCGCGCCGGTCATCCTCCTCGGCAATGCCCAGTGCGCGGATCCCTGCATAGATCATCTTGACCGCGCTCATGATGGCCTCCTCACGCTTTTGCCAGATCGATGGTGACCGCCTGCCAAGGCGCATCGTGGCTGGCGCGCTGGTAGCAGCGGATATAGGTCTTGCTGCCCACGACGCGCATTGCATCACGGATCGCACGCATGGCCTGCTGCCAGCGCCCGTCCTCGATCTCCAGTCGCAACAGCATGAAGATTTCCGATCGGTTGATCTGACCTGCCCTGTCGGTATTGAAGGCCCGCGTGACGATGGCGCGGATTTCGGCACGGGCATCTGCGGCCCATTCATTCAGGCACTCGTCCACGAGTTCCTTGGCGATCTGCAACTGCGGGCCGAAATCGATGTGATCGGCAACCTGTACCTGCACCTTAAACAGGCCGTCATGGGTCATGAATGTCTTGTTGCCCTTCGCGCCGCCCTTGGTCTGCCCGTATTCCTGCGCGAGCAACGCTTCCAGCGCGCCCAGGTCTTCAAACGTGTGAGCTTTGAACCGCGCGACCTGCTCCGACAGCGCCATGGCATAGCCCATGACCCGGCGCACGGTCTCGTCTTCCAGCTCGGCGGCGGCGGCGACCAGCTCGACGGGCACAAGGTTTCCCTTGGCATCGGGCATGTACATCTTGCCGCCCACGTCGACGCGGCCATCTGGGATCGGCATAGGTCGTTGTTCACTCATGTCGTCTCTCCTTCTTTGGTGGACAGGTGAAGCGCGCGCGCGTTGCGCGGGCAGTTGTTGCAGGCGCGGAACATCCGCACCCGCTGAGGATTGGAATTAACAAACTGGCGTGCCTTGCGCTGCCAGCCCTGGCATTCATGCGTCGCGATCGCCCCTTTTGCCGGACAGGTCACCTGAGCACCCATGAAAGCCCCGCGCACAGCCTGTTCGACCGCGCCCAGATCGCCCGGGTATTTCCGGCGCAGCACCTGGCTGACCAGCGCAGGCGAGCGCCCGATGTCATTGGCGACGCTGACCTGCGAGCGCGCCGCGCAGGCCCGTGCGAGCGTCTCGATCCAGTCAGGGACGGGCGTGCCCCAAGCGCTGCGCGCGATATCGAGCGGCCCGCTCATGTGTTCTCTCCGGGTCGATAGACTTCTTGCGTGTTCTGGTCGAAGACCTGTTTGATGCGCTGGATCATCGGAGGCCGGGGGCCGGTATAGCGCACGAGCTTGTAGACGGCCTTGCGGCCGCGGCCTGGATCGGCCTTCTCCACCACGCGCAGATACCCGGTTCGCGCCAGCATCGAACAATAGCTCTGCGCGGTGGCCTCGGACACATTGACGGTGTCAGTGGTGGCATGGACGGCCAGATCGAGTGCGCTGAAGGAACCCTTGATATGCATGGATCGCCACATGTTCGCGGTGCCCGCTCCTTGCGTGACAGGGCTGCCGTCACGTCGCAGGCGCGGTGCGTGATGACCCGCATCCCGTTTGAGCCGGTACTGCGCGGCCCTGGCCGGGATCTCTTGCCCACAAACCCGATCGAGATACCCGCCAGCCGTTAGCGATAGCAGGTAGTCGGACACCGTCTTGCAGTTCAGCCCCAGCTGATCGGCAAGCGCGCGGGCAGAGACTGTCGCCGCTGCATCCTTGCGCGCGACCGTGGTGATCGCGGCCCAGACGGATTGGCGCGGATAATGATGGCCCTCGGAAGCCATGATGGTGACGGAACGACGGCTCATTTGCGCCCCCGTGGCTTCGGGGGCTGGCCGTCGAAGAACCCGCCCGGCCAGTCCTTGAGCGACAGCGACTTCAGACCCCGCGTGCGTGCAAACTCCCGCAGCCGGTCCAGATTGACACAGATGCGCCGGATCGACCCGTTTGACGCGCTCACCAGCGCAGTGAGCAGATCATCCGCCAGCGTGATGTCGCCCGCATAGATCCGTGCTAGCAGTTGCGCATCATCCTGATCGGCATGCTCGGCCTTGACCCAGTCAAGCATTCGACCGTGGAAACGCTCCCATTGCTGCAGCTTTCCGGGCAGCTGTTCTTCACCGATCAGGATGATCGTGGCCTCGGAGGATTCGTAAATATCGCGGACCAGCTCGACCATATTGCGGTTGACCAGATAGTCGGCCTCGTCGATCAGGAGCGGCCGCCCGGTACGCGCAATCTCCTCTGATATCTGATGCACCATGTCGGCGATATTGCGTCGAGGCGGGATCCCGAGATCGGTCAGGATCGCCTCGCAGAGCGTCTTCTTGGTCCAGACGCTTTTCAGCTGGACATAATAGGCGTTGAAAGTGTTGGCCGCATGGGTCGCGGCCGTGGTCTTGCCATAGCCCGAGAAGCCGTAGAACACGGCCATGCCGGGCAGCCCATAGCTGCGACCGCGCACCCGCTCTACCAGTTCCTCCAGCGCCATCACGTTGCGCAGGGGTGCTACCGAATTGCCTGTTGCCTGTATCTGTGTCATTTTCTCTCCATCATCTTTGGTGACCGCCGGTCGTAGGCCTGCATGCCCCGACCGGCACTTCTTCAAGCGAACATCTGCCGTCCGTAGGTTTGCCAGGTGCGCTTATGCGCGCGGTATTCCGGCTGGGTCTGATAGACCTGCAACCAGGCATCATCTGCCGGATCGATCTCACGACCCTCGGCGACTGCCTCTTCCAGGCCCAGCGCCCGGCGGAATCGCTCGATCGGCTTCTCGGTGCTGACCTTGGGTGTGTTCTCGGGCCGGAATCGGGCGATATGGGCGGCGCGGCGGGATTCCAGATCAGGGCTGATCGCTGCCGGTGCGGTATCGCGCGAGGCCGCTGCATCACCGGCTGCTGTCAGGCCCGGTGTGTCATGTGACTTCTGACGCGGGGGCAACGTGACGATATTGCGGGCCCGCTCACGCCCCTCTTCCAGCAGGGCATCGGCGACATCGCGCGGCCCGATCTGACGCGCGGCCTTGCGGATTTCGGCCACCCGTTCCGCCTCATAGGCTTTCTGCGCTTCCTTGACCTTGCGGGTGGTGCTGACCGGATCGAGACCTGCCAATTGCCAGCAGATGGCCTCGCCCAGCCATACCTCGCCCTCGGGCTCGAACAGCCAGATGCGCCCCAAATCGAGTGGGTCCATGCGCACCAGCACATCCGAGCCCGGCATTACATCGCCGGTCTGGTAGTGATGGCCATTCACCCGCACGCCCGAGGCCGTCACGCGACGGAGACCATCGCCGCTGGCAATCGGGGCCAGCAACACGTTCAGGGCATCGGGATTCGAGATCGCGCGGACTGATCCGGTCCATTGCGTCGCGCGCAGCATGGGGCTGACATTACCAAGCGCTGAATGCGGCCGCGTGCCATAGATCGTGTCAGCCCAGTCGTCGCACCATGCCTGGAACTCGGCCAGGTCCATCTCTACCTGGAAGAGCTCCTCGTCGTCGGTGCCCAGCCGCTGCGCGAAAGCCTTGCGCGATTCGATCACCTTGCGATCAGACACCGAATGCCCGATGAAGCCCGGGCAGGTCGCCAGGTCACGCTGGAAAGTGCCGATCACACGCTCGACCATGCCCTTGTCAGACGGGTCATAGGCGGCGGACACGCGGGTCTCAATCTGTAGCGCCGAGAGCAGTTTGACCGTTGTCCTGGCGCGAAAATCGCTGCCATTGTCTGTCTTGACCGTGTTCGGCACGCCCCAGTCTAGCAGGCATTTGCGAATGAGAAGGCCCACGGCCGAGGCGCGCGGTGTCTCGGATACCAGCACACGCACGCGCCGCGACCAGACGTCGATCGCGAGATACACCGAATGCCTTTTCTTGCCCCTGAGCATGACATCGGCAGGCGAGGCGTCGATTTCCCACAGATCATTGAGCTCGGCCGCAATCGTGGTGCCGGTGGCGCGGAAAGCGACATGCGAGCGATAGCGGTCCGGATCGCGCAGGCGCAGCAACTCGTTGCGGTACTCGCGCTCCCACCAGGCGATGGTATATTGCACGGCACGCAGAGAGGGCAGCTTGTCCAGTTCGGCCCCGAAACTCTTGCGGATATAGGCGCGCAGGTGATGCGCGGTAACAAAGGGTTTCGAGGCCAGAACGCCCAGGCAGACCATCCGCACCCGACCGTCGAGAGCTGTATCCAGCATCGGGGGCTTCGCGCGACCATCGCGGCCCAGAGCATCGTCACCTGCCGCATCGCGCAGTCTGCGCCAGCGCCTAAGCTGGCGGTCGCTGACACTTGGCACATGGGCGCGAACCCAGTCCGGCACCTCGATTGCGCCAGCGCGGTAAGCTTCGGTGAAAAGCGGCTCGGCCGCACGCGGTTTGATGGCGTTTGCTGCGCCCCAGGCGGCACAGGTGTTCAGCACCCAAAGCCGCGCATCCCGCCGGTTGCGATCTTTGCCTGCAAGGCTGTCATCCTCGCGCAGGGGCAGCGCCGGTGTCGCACCACTCCCTGGTGTATGGCGGGCGATCCAGGCAACCCGTGCCTCCTCGGGCAGCAGGTCAATGCTGTATTCGAGTCCGCCGCCCATGCCGCGCCGTTCACGCGCCAGACCCGGACGAGCTGCCCAGCCATTGCGCCGGGCCTTTTCCGCAAGCCCGCGACGGGTGCTTGGCAGGCCGGGCAACCCGGCATCCGCGATCTCGGCAAGGGTCAGCCAGCGGCGCATGGATTATTTGCCCTCTTCCCGGCGGTAAATGAGGTCGAGGCCAGTCCCGATCGCGTCCAGAACACCTTGTTGGGCGAGATGATCGAGTTCCGAGACCAGATCATCCGTGGCGCGTGTCCACTTGACCCAGACCTCTGCGATCTCTTCATGACTGTCGCGCACGCCCACCCCGTCGCGCCGAGCGCGGGTGGCGTCAGCGACAAGGGAGCAGATCCGCGACCAGCGCTCGGCGGTGCCTTGCGGCGTGCAGGAAATCTGAGTGTTCATTGAAATACCCCCACGAGAAGAAAGCCAACCACGATGATCAGGGCCAGACAGACCGCGCCGATCAGATCGCCGATCCAGTGATCGTCGAGCGACCGAATGGCCCGCCAGAGCCCGGTCCCGATGCGGGCGGTGATGTGAAGGACATGGGCCATGATCTCTCCCTCTCGTGGCGATGACGGGCCGGGCGAACCTGCCGCCCGGCCGGGGCGCGCTCACGCCTTGAGTGCCTTGGACGCCTTGAAGCCCAGCGTGGTGCTGGCCTTGATCTCGACCGGCTCGCCCGTGCGCGGGTTGCGTCCGGTGCGCGCGGCCCGGCTGCGGGCGCTGAAGGTGCCGAAGCCCTGTATCTGGACGCTCGCGCCGTCACTCGTGGCGCGGATAATCTCGGCCAGTGCCGCGTCAATCACTGCGGCAGCCGTGACCGTACGACAGTCCGCGACATCAGCGGCGCGTTGGATCAGTTCGGATTTGGAAAGGCGTTTGCTCATGGCTGGTGGTCCTTTTGGGTTGAGGGGCGATCTTCGGAAACGACATCGACCCGCCCCTGTTGGCCGATGGTCTGTGGCGGAGACCGCTGGTGAGAAGAATGCAGCGATCGGTGAAGCATCATCTCGATGTTCCGCAGACGTGTTTCGATTTCCAGGAGGCGCAGCGGCATCGGACATTGCGCGCATCCCTGCTGGGACTCGGAGGGAACTGAACTGCACGTTCTTCGGGTTTCCCGCATCACGCGACCTCCCGATGCATCTCGCGCAGGCGCGCGTTTTCATCGCGGGCAGCGGGTGCCATACGCGCGGCCAGTTGGGTTTGGAGGAAATCGACCAGTGTGACCTTCGGGCGGGTGCCGAGCAGGCGCGGCGGCAGACCATGGCGGCGCGCGGTTGCGCGGATGGCTGAATAGGTGACGCCGAAATGAACCGCCATCGCCGGGCCATGAACGCCCGCCTTCCACATGGCGGTGAAGAGCGCGATATCGGCGATCTCGTACTTGCGCCCTAGCTTGCGCGGCGGCAGGCCAAGGGCCTTCGCCCGCAGCCAGAGGCTCGAGCGTGAAAGCCCCGCCTGCGCGGCGGCCTCGACCGTGCTCAGACGCTCGTCCAGCCACAGACGCCGGATCCGCGCGGCAGGGATGCGTGTTCCAGCGGGCATCACAGTTCCCTCCATGCTTCTGAATTCCCAGATTGGCTGCTATGCTGGCGGTACCGGAGAGCGCTCGCCTCGCCCCCCGGTACCTTCATCCCCTTCCGAAAGGCCCGAAAGGAGACGATCTGCATGGTGAAGTCAGTCATCGAAACGGCCCTCGATCTGGGCACCAAGGCAGGTGGAACACTCGGTGCTACCGCGACCGGATTGCGCGCCGTGCTCGACCTGGCGAAGAGGCCCGATGCCGACCTCACCGAGATCAAAACCAGACTGGTCGATCTCATCGACCAGCTGATCCAGGCCAAGGAGGCGCAGATGATGACCCAGAACGCGCTGCTGGAACTTCAGCAGGAGCAGGCGCGCGATCAGCGCTTTGCCGATGAGGCCGCGCGCTATACGCTTTCGGAAACCGACATGGGCGGGCTGGTTTATGCGCTCAAGCCGGACCACAAGAATGGTGAGCCCAGACACTGCCTTTGCGCAAACTGCTTCGAGCAGAGGCAGAAATCGATCCTGCAGCGGGTGGCGCATAACACGCTGGGCTGCCCGCGCTGCAAGGCGCAGGTCTATATGGATTTCAAGGAGTCCGGTCCGCGATCCGGCGGCTTGCACACCAGATGGGATGTCCTCGATCCCTATCGGTAAAGCTGTTTGGCGTCTGGGCATCACAGCTCCGCCCTGCTCAGTGGCGGCGGGCGCGGGATGTCGGACGGCCAAGGGGTGGCTTCAGGCCAGATTGCTGAAAATTCTGAAAGGAAGCGCCAGTATACCCTGTCGCTGACCTCTATCGGGGGTCGCTTTGCGAATGGCCTCCAGTCACGCTGTAGCGAAACAGCTATGTCGTATAGCTTCGACGTCGGGGGGGTATCGCGTCTGCCAGGTTTCAACCTGGACATCCCGGCAGCCTGAACAAAGTCCTCCATACCGGTGGCAGCGACAAGAAGGTTGCCCAGCCTGATGACCTCTTCAGTCTCGGTAGACACACGGTACGTCAAACTGACAATGCGTGGATCTGATCGCGGTGAGTCTACGGTATCCAGCGCGCGCATAGTGGTGCCGCGAACCGAACGAAAGACCGGAATCGGTCCTTTATAAGCGGCAGTATTCGATTCCAGCTCCGGAGCGAGGATCAGCGCCAGTTGACGGCGCAGGGGAGCAAGAGCAGACAGCATCATGCAGCCTCCTTCTTGGATTTGGGGGGGCGGGGGATGTCGGACGGCCACTCAAGCTCTTGGTCCGGCCAATTGTCCGAAAACCAGGTCAAAACACGGTCAGCAGTGGCTGTGCGACAGTCGCTTCCGTCAATGAGCCTCTTGAAGAAATCGCCTTTCCGAAGCGCGCGCATCGAGATCGCGAAGTGCGTCACATTCCTATGTGACGCGAGGGTTTGTGAAAGGGTGATGAGTGCAGTTCGCTGATCCATAGGACGCACTAGCCACTAGTAGCCCGACAAGTCAAGCCTGTAGTGGCTACCTATTTACGATCTAGCCACTACAGGCTATGCAAAGTGATGGACCCGATTCTTGATGCGATAGACCAAGCGCTGAAGCGCAAAGAGCTGTCAGACGCCGCAGCGTCGAGGATGGCTGTTGGGCACTCGTCGCTGATCAAGAATCTGCGGCAACCGCGAGATGGCGAAAAACGCTATAACCTTCCTGCACTTATTAAGTTGGCTGATGTATTGGGGCTGGAGTTCTACTACGGCCCTCCGCGAGACACCGCCACGGTCGAGCCAGTCATCCTTGATGCTGAAGAATACGCCAAAGTGCCCCTCCACGAGGTTGAACTGGCTGCCGGTGCTGGCGCTGTGTCGGGCGATGAAGAGATATCGGGCGAACTGGTCTTTAAGCGTAGCTGGCTGCGCCGTGTGGGTGTGTCACCGGCCAATGCCAGACTTGCCCGTGTGCGCGGAGAGAGCATGGAACCCACACTCAAAGACGGTGATGTGGTACTGATCGACATAGGCCGGAAAACAGTTCCGGCACGGCCCAGAGATCCCGAAAAGCCCCTGCATGCCGATCTCTATGCCCTGCGCGAAGGTGACCAGTTGCGTATCAAGCGCGTCGAGCATTCTAAGCTTGGGCGGTTGATCCTACATTCAGACAACTCGATGATGTTTCCAGCCGAGGTGCGAGAAGGCCATGATGCGCGTGAATTGGATGTAATCGGTAAGGTGGTCTGGTCGGGGCATAGGTGGGGATGAAGTGATGCGCTTGCATGGCCTGTTCTTTCTTGTGTTCGCGTCGCTGGCCTTGGGGGCAGCGGGCGCAGTTGCTTCAGAATGGCGGGTGACTGAAAACACAGACCGCTTCACTGACGAAGTGACACACTCTGTTCATATCCAAGATCAAGGCTATGCAGGCTTGCTGGACTTCAGTTGCGAGGAAGGCGGCGATGTCAGGGCGATTTTTCTTTGGTTTTCCGCGAGTGGCCTTCATGGCCCAGAGGTGCAGGTCGAATGGAGGCTTGGAAGCCGTCCGAGAGGGGTCTTGAGCGGGCGTCCTGCTCCAACTGGGGATGCGGTGTGGAGTGCGGAAAGTGTGACAACGCTCATCGACGATCTGCTCGACGGCGAGCAGGAGTCTACCGCGCTGATCGTCCGATCGCGCGGCAACCTGCTGGAATTCGACATCATGGGCTTCGGCGCGGCCTATGAGGATCTGATGTCCCGCTGCCGCCTATAAAGGAGTTCCGATGACCGAGAAAAAGCCTGACACTTCACGCCTTGCGCTGAACTCGCAGCAGCCGATAGGCCGCATTGCAGCACCGGGCGCATCGCAGCAGCCGACCGGGGCTTTGCCGACGGGCAACCCCAAACCGCCGCCGAAACCCAAGAAATAATCAGGCGATGCGTCGGATTTCGACCTCGCTGATCTGATCGGCGCGGATAAATGTCATCGCCTGCCCCCATTCGTCATCGACGGGCTCCATCTCGACCCAGCCTTCGTCCTCATCAGTCATCACATGGGTGACGTAAAGTGCGACCGATCCATCCTCGCCCAGCAGACAGGGCCCGAGAGGGCTGGCGTTGAAGCGGCCGACCTGATCGCACATGAGGCACTTGCCAGACTTCAGGCGCACGACAAGCTGGCTGACCGGGGACAAGGGCCGCGCGAGCATACTCTCCCAGACAGACGTGAAGCCGTCGTGATCGGTTATTCCGATACGCCGCAGTGCGCGGAACATCCATTCCTGCAGCCACCGCCGCCACAGAAGAGCCACGCCCAGGACCACGAGTGCGGCCAGTGGGTAGACTGCCCATACATCAAGATCAGTTGTGGCAAGAGCCAGCGTTGCGGCCCTCGCAAGCATCGCAAAGACAGCCGAGAGGAACACCGTCTCGACCGCATTCTTGCCCGCTCCTCGGCCGATATAGGCTGCTCGATAGCCCATATACCCGACAGCCAGAACGAACAGCGTGTCGAATGGCAAGTTCAGCAGGTTCTCAATATCACCGATCATGGTCGCTCCTTGCTATGGATGTAACCCAGCTACATGCTTTGTCCTATGCAAAAAGCCCGCAAGCCCACTTCGTCGAAAACGGTCGCGCCAGAATTCTTGCGGGTTAAATCCCCCTTCAATCCCTGAAAAACTGCAGCTGATCTCCGCCAGCGGAGGTCCGGACGGTTGCAGCCGTCCGAACCACGGGGAGCCAGTGACGATCCCCCGCCAGCGCGCCAGAACTTGTCGCTGTCCGCTTCCGCGATCACGGGACGGTCAGCATGGAACGATTCGGGAACATTTGTCCATGACCGATCTGCCGCTGACGCCCGTGAAACCCGTTGCCCCGCCTGCGCCCTGGCTGGGTGGCAAGCGCAACCTTGCGGGGCGCCTGACCGCGCTCCTCGATACGATGCCGTGCCGGACCTATGCCGAGCCATTCGTGGGTATGGGCGGGATTTTCTTCCGCCGCCGGATGCGGCCGAGGGCCGAGGTGATCAATGATTACGGCCGCGACGTGGCAAACCTGTTCCGGATCCTGCAGCGCCACTATCCGCAGTTTCTGGACACGCTGAAATTCCAGCTGACCACGCGGGTGGAGTTCGAAAGGCTGGGGGAAACCGATCCGGCCACGCTGACTGACCTGGAACGTGCCGCACGGTTTCTCTATCTGCAGCGCACGGCCTTTGGCGGCAAGGTTTCGGGCCGCAACTTCGGGGTCTCGATCGACCGGCCTGGGCGGTTCAATCTGACCACGGTTGAGCCCATGCTGGAGGAGGTGCATTCGCGTTTGTCCGGTGTGGTGATCGAATGCCTGGATTTCGAGGCCTTCATTCGCCGCTACGACAGCCCCGGCACGCTGTTCTACCTGGACCCACCCTACTGGGGCAGCGAGGGCGACTATGGCAAGGCGCTGTTCCAGCGTGCGGATTTCGAGCGCCTGGCAGGCGTGTTGGCGGGCGTGAAGGGCCGGTTCGTCATGTCGATCAATGACGTGCCGGAGGTGCGCGAGGTCTTCAACGGATTCGATCTGACCGAGGTGGAGACCAGCTACACCGTGGGCAGCAAGGTCGGGAGCCGGGGGAAGCGGGCGGAGCTGGTGGTGATGAATCAGAAGAAAACCCTTAACGAATAAGGGTTTTCACAAATCTCAAATGCTGTATTGTCAGCGGAAATTGCGCGAGACCTTTTATGGGCGAAAACACAAAGATCGAATGGGCCACCCACACCTTCAACCCATGGTGGGGCTGCACCAAGGTCTCTGAGGCATGCAAGAACTGCTACGCTGAGTCTTGGGCAAAACGTGTAGGTCAGCCCGTCTGGGGGCCTAAATCGGACCGGCGCCTGTTCGGGGAGGCCCATTGGCAGCAGCCCCTGCGCTGGGATCGGAAAGCGGAAAGCGATGGTTCCAGGCCGCGTGTGTTTTGCGCATCCATGGCAGATGTCTTTGAAGACCGCGACGAGCTCTCTGAATGGCGCGGGAAGCTCTGGGGGGTCATTGAGGCCACGCCGAACCTCGATTGGCTTCTCCTCACCAAGCGCCCGCAGAACGTCAAGCGGCTGGCTGGTTGGAGCCAGAACTGGCCTGAGAACGTCTGGCTGGGGACGACGGTTGAACTGCAAGCGCGCGCGGACGAGCTACTGCCGCACTTGGCGTCTGTCCCGGCACGGGTGCGATTCATCTCCGCCGAGCCTCTTCTAGGCTCGCTCGAAATCGAGCCGTGGCTTGGCTCAAGCATAAACTGGGTTATAACCGGGGGCGAGAGCGGTCCGAAGGCTCGGCCTGCATCGCCGAACTGGTTCAGATCGCTGCATCTTCAGTGCATGAAAAACGACGTGGCCTTCCACTTCAAGCAATGGGGGGACTGGGCTCCAGGGGAGGGGATCAATCTGCCGAAGGCAAAGAGTGCGAAGACCGCGCTGGCCGCCGACGGCACCGAGATGGTGAAGGTCGGCAAGAAGGTCGCGGGTAGAGAGCTGGACGGGGCAGAGTGGGACGGTCTTCCTTTGCGAAAGGCCATTTGAGCGGTCAGATGGAAATGTTCGACCGAGCAGAGCTCGGATCGAAAACAGGGCAGCTGAGTTTCAGTCTCAGCGGTACAAAACAGCCCGTTTCTGGAATCCTTCGCCCGCCGGATCAGACCAATTCAAAGAGTAAACTGGTTGCAGAGTATATACGCCTTTTTCAACAGATCACCCGAGGGGGGCTATATATCGACGGGTTTGCGGCACCCCAAAGCCGGGATCATGAAGAATCGTGGACAGCCCGCCGGGTTCTGGAGGTAGAGCCCAAAAGGCTCCGCGCATTCTGGCTGTGCGATGTTGATCCCGAAGGGATCATTCAGCTGAATAAACTCAAGGCGGCGCATCATAAAAACCCCAAGTCCCGTTACGTTTATATCCAGCACGGTGACTTCAACCAGCTTATACACGGAATTCTGAAAACCCCGAAAATGCGCAGAAACACAGCTGTTTTCGCTTTGCTTGACCAGCGTACAGCCGAATGTCATTGGTCGACCGTTGAGGCGATCGCCGCGCGCGCAGGCAGGACGAAAATTGAAATCCTGTATTTCTTGGGAACGTCCTGGCTTCATCGTTCGCTTTCACAGTCGCGCACTCCCGAAAGGCTTGCCCAGCTTAACCTATGGTGGGGTTCAGATGGCTGGCGCTCCCTTATTGAGAAGTCCCAAGTTCGCATGGTCGAGGCCGTAGGCAAGCGCTTCACTGACGAACTGAAATATCGGTATGTGAAGCCCTATCCCATCTACCAGATGGAGGATGGGAATAGGGTCTCGTTCTACCTCATTCACGCCAGCGATCATCCCGAAGCGCAGAAGCTCATGGACAGGGCCTTCGTGAAGGTAGTCGGAGATGCGCCAGGGGTCGATGCAGGTAGACAGAAGACCTTCTCATTCGAGCTTCAGCCCGACATGCGACAGACGACGAATTCCGGCTGAGGCGTCTTAGCTAAGTCCTGAGCTATGCGCTCAGCGCAACTCTTGGGCTGTTGGCCATATGATGATTCTGGGACATGTTCCTTGCGCGAAATGGGACATGTTCGTTGCGCGCTACAGTTACATCATCAGAGTCTTCTGCAGGCCTCAACATGCTAAACTAGGCGATCGAAGCGCGAGAGTAACAAAACCATGCAAATCGACAGTTGCTTGATGTCAGTTCATATACAAAATTGCGTCGAATAGCAGCGATTGAGGACATGTTCTGTTTTGAAAGATTGCCACCGACAGCAGGTCGCTGTCGATGGCGGGACGGAATACAGGTCAGTCAGCCATGACTTCTTCGGTTGCAGCACGGATGCGGCGCACATTGGCTTCCATTTCATCCTGACCGATCATCACAACCGGGAAGAACGTGTTGCCTTCGGTGATGTCGATGAAGGATTGGTGCGTGCTGGCAAATTCTGCCGCCGCGATCAGGCGCTCCTTGACGTCATCGGGCACGCCTGCAGGCACGATGATGGTGCGGTAATCCTCGATCGAGTAGTCATAACCCAATTCGATCAGGGTCGGCACATCAGGGTAGAAGGGGCTGCGCTCTGACGACATGAAGGCCGCAACCACCATTTCACCCGTCGGCGTATATTGCGCATGCGTCCCGCCCGAATAGGCGAAATCGACCTCGCGACCCAGAACCAGCGGGGCCATGCCGCCACCGCCGCCTGTTGGAACGATGGCCAGATCAAGCCCTTCCTCTTCAGCAATGGCGCGGATGATGGCTTCGTCCAGCGGGGTTTGCTGGGCATAGGTCATCGGGTTTTCTTTGCCATGTGCGATGATTTCATCAAACGTGCTGAAGGGCTGCTCGGCCGAGGTCACAATCGCATTCTGCCCCAGCGCCACCGACGCCAGATATTCGAAATCGTCGATCTCGTATTCGACCGGGGTGATGATCGGGGTGAAGGTCAGCGCAGTGGTGCCGCCGAACAGGAAGGTGTAGCCATCCGCATCGGTGTTTTTCAGCCGGGTAAAGGCCACGGCCGAACCGCCACCGGGCTGGTTGACCACATTGACCGGCTGGCCAAGGAATTCTTCCATGACATTGGCCAGCACGCGGCCCTGAATGTCGGTCGAACCACCTGGGTTGAAGCCGATCACCATCGTCAGCGGGCGCGTGGGCCAGTCTGCGGCCATGGCCATGGGTGCGCCAAGGATGGTTGCGCCAAGAATTGCGACAAGTGTCTTTTTCATCTGTCTCTCTCCTGTTGGTTTCAGTTGGCCATCAAGGCCTCGTTGGCCGTGCGGATTTCGCGCAGCGTGGCCTCAGTCTCCGCACCGTCCATAAAGACGATGGGATGCTGAGTATTCTCGACAGTCACTTGCACGAAGGGCTCATGCTCGACTGCGAAACGGGCGGCATTTTCAAATGCCTGCACAATCTCGTCCGGGGTGCCGCCGGGCAGGAAGAAGCCGCGGTAATCATCCATCGCGTAAGGATAGCCAAGATCCATCAGCGTGGGCACATCCGGGTAGAAGGGCGAACGTTCGCGCGTAAAGAAGGCCAGCAGGTTCATTTCACCTGTGGGCACATATTGCGAGTGAATGCCGCCCGAGAAGGCAAAATCCACCTCGCCCCCCAACAGCAGAGGCGCAACGCCGCCCCCGCCGCCAGTGGGCGCGATGGCCAGATCAAGCCCTTCCTGTTCGGCGATGCGCATCATGATCGCCTGATCCATCGGCAATTGCTGAGCATAGCTCATCGGGTTTTCACGCCCGTATTCGATCAGTTCCTCGAAGGTCTGGTAGGGCGCGTCACCCGCCGCGATCACCCCGAACTGGCCGCCAACCAGCGTGGCCGCATAGCGGAAGTCGTCAATCTCGTATTCGACCTCGGTCACGATGGGTGAAAAGGTCAGGCCCAGCATGACACCGAACATGAAGGTATGCCCGTCGGGCTCGGCATTCATGAAGCGCGTCAGCGCGACCGCCCCGCCCCCACCGGGCTGATTGACGACATTGACGGGCTGGCCGAAATATTCCTCCAGCGTGCGGGCCAGCACACGGCCCTGAATATCGGTCGATCCGCCAGCGGCAAAGCCGATGACCATTGTCATGGGCTGGGTGGGCCGCCAGTCATCGGCAAGCGCGGGCGCAGCCAGCAATGCGCAAAGGGCGACGCTTGTCAGGGTCAGTTTTTTCATGGGTTTTCTCCAGTATTGAACTTAGTCAGCAGGCGCATTCGCCGCGGGCTTGCCGGTGCGGAATGTGCGGATGATCAGGGTGATCAGCGCCAGCGCCGTACAGGCGATGAAGAACAGCGCGATGGGCCGATCCAGCAAAATGGCGACATTGCCGCGCGACAGGATGATCGACTGGCGCAGGTTCAGTTCCAGCATGGGCGTGATGATGAAGGCCACCAGAAAGGTGACGAAACTGTAATCGTATTTCTTCATCAGATAGCCCAAGAGCGCGAAGGCCATCAGGATGATCAGCCCGAATGTGCCATAGCCTTGCAGCATCATCCCCGCGAGGCAGAAGAAGATCACGATGGGAATGACCACATGCGGCGGCACGCGGGTAATCTGAGCAAAGAACATCAGCCCGAACCAACCCAGCGCCAGCATGATGACCGAGGCCAGGATCATGCCTGCAAAGATCGAATAGAGCAGTTCCGGGTTGTCGCGCAGCAGAAGCGGGCCGACGGTGATGCCGTGGATCGCGAAGGCGCCGATCAGCAGCGCTGCCGAGACATTGCCCGGAATTCCCAGCCCGAAAAGCGGGATCAGCGCGGCGGGGATCACGGCATTGTCGGCGGATTCCGACGCGGCTATGCCCTTGGGGTTGCCCTTGCCAAAGGTCTCAGGGTCTTTCGCGGCTTTCTGCGCCATCCCGTAGGACATGAATGATCCGACAGATGGCCCAAGCCCCGGCAGCGCGCCGACGAATGTGCCCACCCCTGTGCCGCGCAGAATGGTCGGCAGAATGTTCCTGAAGATCGGCCATGTGATGCGGTCGCTGCTGTCCTTCTTCAGCGCCACGGACATGTTCTCGCGGTCATAGCGCAGCTTTTCGGACTGCACGAACATTTCCGACAGCGCCAACGTGCCGATGGCAACTGCGATCAGCGGCATGCCGTCCATCAATTCGGTATAGCCGAAGGTCAGGCGCGGCAGGCCGGTCTGGTTGTCCAGCCCGATTGTGCCCAGAAAAATACCCAAGCCCCCGGCCGCCAGTCCCTTGAAAATACTGCCGCCCGACAGGCCCGCGATGAAAACCAGAGCGAAGGCCAGAATCGCGGCCATCTCATAGGGGCCGAACAACAGCGCCACACGAGCGAAGGGGATAGCCACGAAAATCAGGATGATCGTCGCCAGAATGTCGCCAAGCACCGAGGCAATCAGCCCGATCTGCAGGGCGGTCTTGGGCTTGCCCTTTTTCGCCATCGGATAGCCATCGAGCGCGGTGGCGGCGGAAGACGCCTCTCCCGGCGCATTGAGCAGGATCGCCGAAACCGCACTGCCCGCTGCCGTGCCCTTGGACAGTCCGATCAGAAACGAGATTGCAATGAAGGGCGACATGTAGAACGTCATTGGAATGGCGATCGAGATCGCCACCGAGCGCGACAAGCCGGGAATGACCCCCACGATATAGCCCAGCAGCACACCACCGCCGATGCCGATGAAGGATGCGAGCGTCAGCGCTTCAGCAGCGGCGGCCCCAACAGCGGAAAAATCCATCACACCACCCCGACGCGCATCAAGTAAACCGACAAGACATAGAGCAGCGCCACCGGCACGACCGAACAGCCCAGGATCATCCACCAGCGCCGTTCGCCCAGCAAGATCAACATGCCCCCGATCAGAAAGGCCCCGAACCAGGTGATCTTGATGAAAGACATGAACCAGATGGCAACGGCGACATAGGCAAAGGGCCATGCGGCCCAGGCCACGGCGCCCCAATGCAGATCAGCGGTGAAAGGGGCAATCCCTGCGCGCAGCATCTGAACCAGACCCTTCGCGGCAACAATGCCGCCGCACACCACCATCAACCAGGCGCCAATACTTGGCACCAACCCGGGCGGCATGCGCGCGAAAGGGTTGCTGCCCGCGTAATTCGGAATCATCCAAAGCAGAGCCAATAGCCCGAACCCGGCTACGGCCAACCCGGACCAGAAATCTGATCTTGGCATAAAACCCATCCCTGAAATTTGCGACTTATAAGTGTCGCATTTGATCAACGGTTGCACATTTATGTCAGCGCATGCAACCCCTTTGCCGACAGGATAATCGATCTGCAGTACAAAACATTCGGGGGTACGAAACGGCTCCTGCGACCTGACTATGGCACGTCAAAAATCCCTAGCGTCCTTATCCCCAGAGCCTCGGTAGAGCGGTGAACGGCCGCTTTGCAGAAAAAGAGGCTTGCGGTTCCGCGCCCCCACAATCGGCAAACCGCCCCCTTGCTCACCCGGCTTCAGGATCGATGTGCCCGGTCCTAAGCGGTGTTTGATCCCACAGTTTGATGGTGCGATCCTTTCGCAGGAATGGAAGGAAGCAACTTGGGAAAAGTTCGTCATGCATCAGACGGATCAGATTTTTATCCGGGGGATGAAAATCCCGGCGATGCACCACGACCACGCACGCCGCTCAAGATCACTGGGAATTTTCCCCTTTGCCGCGTCTTCATGTCGGGCCAGTGCTTTAACGGAAAGTCGCGTTGGTGCATTCCTGGCAAGCGGAAGGTCAGAGCGTTTCAGCGCAACCGCATGCCGGTTTCGGTCTCAAAAAGGAGGACACGGGCCGGGTCGAATGTGATGCCGACATCCATATCGTCGGTCAGATCGGATTCACCATCTGTCGCGACGATCAGCCGCTCTCCGGTCGCTGCATGCAGATAGGCATAAGAGATGCCGCCAAGCTTTTCGATCAGATCAAGCCTGAAACCCTGGCCATCTGGGTCAATCTGCAGGTGCTCCGGGCGGATGCCAAGTTCGATCGTCGTGCCGTCAGCGGGCAGGTGCAGATCCAGCGCAGGCGCATCCTTGAGGGCGGGGATCGACAGCGCGCCCTGTGCGACCTGTCCCTGCAGGAAGTTCATCGCCGGCGAGCCGATAAAACCCGCCACGAAGCGATTGTCGGGGTCACGATAGAGATCGAGCGGTGCGCCCACCTGTTCGATCCGACCCGCCCGCAGCACCACGATCTTGTCGGCGAGTGTCATCGCCTCGACCTGATCATGGGTGACGTAAATCATCGTCGCGCCGATCTGCTTGTGCAGCGACGCAATCTCGACGCGCATATCCACGCGCAATTCCGCGTCCAGATTCGAGAGCGGCTCGTCAAACAGGAACACTTCGGGGCCGCGCACGATGGTCCGCCCGATGGCCACCCGCTGGCGCTGCCCACCGGAAAGCGCCTTGGGCTTACGCTCCAGCAGCGGCTCCAGCTTCAGGATGCGCGCAGCCTCTGCCACCTTATTGGCGATCTCGGCTTTCGGCACACCGTTCATCCGCAATCCAAAGCCCATATTCTCGGCGACGGTCATATGCGGATAAAGTGCATAGGTCTGAAACACCATCGCCACACGCCGCTGCGAGGGATCGAGACGCGTTACATCGCGGGTGCCGATGGTGATCTGGCCGCTGGTGGTTTCCTCCAGCCCGGAGACCATGCGCATGAGGGTCGATTTGCCACAGCCCGACGGCCCGACAAAGACGCAGAACTCCCCGTTCTCGATCTCAAGGTCAATGCCGTGGATCACTTGCACATCGCCGTATTTCTTGATGACATTCGACAGCGTAACGCCGGACATGGTTTATCCCCTTTTCAATCGAGAGCGCGGACCGCGCCCGGTCAATTCGGCAATGACCTCGATCTCTGTCGCGTCATAGGCGCGCCCGTCCGGCCAGAGCAGATCGTGGAACCAATGGCCCTGCGCCTGAACATCGCCATGCAGGACCTGCAACGCGGCGGGCCAGGGTTGTTCGGTCTGGCTGCGCCCTTTCACAAGCCCCCAGTTGAATGCCCCGACCTTACGCGCGTGATAGAGGGACAGTTGATCCCCGATACGGCTGTCGATGGTTCGGGCCATCCATTCCGTGATCAGGATCGGGCGGCGCAGGGCTTCGAGCCGGACTAGATAGCGCTGCGCATGGGCAAGATCGCAATAGGCGTGGAAGCTGATGATATCCGACAGCGCCAGCGCGCTCTGATCAACCGGATCATCAAAGGCGCGGGTCTCCGTGTTCGGCTTG
The DNA here is from genome assembly GCA_020832555.1 of Natronohydrobacter sp. Classification (GTDB taxonomy): domain Bacteria; phylum Pseudomonadota; class Alphaproteobacteria; order Rhodobacterales; family Rhodobacteraceae; genus Roseinatronobacter. The sequence goes on from JAFIEM010000017.1 coordinate 21,949, forward strand.
GGCGTGCGCCAGGCTGCGACAGTCAGGGGCTGACGCGCATTGACCTCTCGCGCCCAATCGAAACTATGTTCCATCAGCGCCTTGCTGTGCGTCGCAAGCGCCGGGTCATATTCGCGAAACCCACCAGTTGCGGTAAAGATCATCCGGTTGCCGGGTTCGTTGTAGAGATCCCATGCCAGAATGCGCGGGTCGTCGGCATGTGTGCGGATCATGTCCTGCAAATAGGCGCGAAACTCTGGCCAGAGACCTCGGTCCATGACAGCAGCACGACCCGGCGAGCCAACGGCGCGGCTGTTATGTATCCCGGCCACCGGTTCGGGTTGCGGGCCAAAGACCGGCTCTGCGCCGCCAAAGCCACAATCGTCAAACAAGACCGGCATGACCGACAGGCCAAGCTCGGAAGCAGTTTCCAGAAACCAATCGAATCGGATCTTGAATCCGTCCCGGTCATGTTTCCAGACCAGAAAATGCAGATTGGTCCGGATCGCGTTCATCCCGATCGCAGCCGCCCAACCCAGTTCGCGCAGGATGGTTTCACGGTCAAATGTCTCCGCTCGCCACATCTCGATGAAATTCACCGCGGTCGAGGGCAAGAAGTTGCATCCCACCGGCCATGGTTGTGCCTGCCACCAGACATTGGCCTGTGCTTCGGTCCAGCGGGGGCGGGGGGAAGATGTCATGGTCGCTATGTCCGGGGCGTTTGGGTGAAAGAATGTCAGCCCGCGCGTGGTCGCGCGGGCCGGGGGGCTTCTGATCAGCGGTCGAGCAGGTCCTGCACATCCGCCTGTGCATCCGCCAAAGCCGCGTCCACCGATTTGCCAGTCAGCCAGATCGCCTGCAATTCGCGGTTCAGAACATCCTGGATCGCGCCGTAGCGGACAGAAGGCGGCGTATCGCGGGCGATATCTGCCGTGCCAGTGTATTCATCACGATGGGGCAGGGCGGCGTATTCTGCGCTGTTCAGTACGGACGTCCGCACGGCCATATGCCCGGTACGTGCCCAGTCGATATTGTGGTCATTGATGAAGGCCAGCACCTGCAGCGCGGCGGCATAGGTGTCGGGGGCATTCGCCTTCAGCGGTGCGGGAATCGCCCACATATGGCTATCGGCCCAAGTCGCGCCCTCGTCGAAGAGTGTCGGGAAGTCGGCCACGAAATAGCGGTTCAGCCCTTCGTCATCCTTGGCCGCCTCTGCGCTGTAGAAATCGACCACCCAGGTTCCGTTGACCAGCACCGCCGCCTCGCCATTCAGAAATGCCTGCTGGCTGTCGGCGTAGTTCAGTTGCGGATCGGCGAGGCCCGCATCGAAAAGCTGGGTGATGGCGCTGATCGCATTGCGCGCCTCGGGCGTGTCGATGGTGGCTGTATCGCCATCGAAGATATTTGCGCCCTGCTGCCACAGCAGCGCCAGAACCACACGAACGCCGATGGGGAATTGCGCGAAATCGGCGGCAAGATAGTCCTGCCCTGTCGCCTCTTTCACAGCGCGGGCATGTTCGAGAAACTCCTCCGGCGAGGACGGCAACACCGGGGCACCGTTCTCGACCAGCCCGGCGGCTTCCATCAGGTCAAGATTGACATGCCAAAGGTTCGCGTGAAAATCCATTGGCACGCCGATGATGCGATCATTATAGGTGACGGCCTCCAGCGCGGCGGCTTCCCAGTCAGACGGGTCAATGCCAGCGGCTTCCAGATCATCGGTCAGATCGGCCAGTGCGCCGATACTGGCGAATTCCGGCACGCGGTGACGGTGCATGACATGCACACCGGGCGGTGTGCCACCGGCATAGGCGGCCTTGATCTGGTCATAGTAATTGCCCCAGTCCGTGGGCAAGGTGTTGACCGAAACGCCCTCAAGGGTCGCATCGGCAGCGTTGATGATCGACTGGATGATACAGGCTTCGCCCACTGACGCCTTGGTGTCGGTGCCCGCACCTTCACAATCGCCGAAGAAGCGGCCCAGTGTCACCTCCTGCGCCATCGTTCCCGTGGCCAGAAGCGTCAGCGCCGTTGCGCCAATAATCGCGTGTTTCATGTGGTTTCCTCCCTTACATGTTTTGCGAATGGGTCAGCCTTTGGTGCCGCCCGCCGTCATGGCGCGCACCACATAGCGCTGAAAAATCAGGAACAGCACGACCACGGGCAGCGAGGCGATGACGCCCGAAGCCATGACCCGCCCCAGGCCCTCGGCCTGCGCGAAATTCGACTGGATCGAGGCCAGGCCCAGCGTGATCGTGAAATATTCGCGCTGCTGCGCCGATACGAGCGGCCAGAGATAGTCATTCCACGCATAGAGGAAGGTCAGGATCGCCAGCGTCATCATCGCGGGGCGCGCCAGTGGCAGCATCACATACCAGAAGATCTGCAACCAGCCCACGCCGTCGATGCGCGCGGCTTCCTCGATATCCTTGGGGATGGCCTTGAAGAACTGCATCATCAGGAACACCCCGATAGGCACGGCCACACGCGGCAGGATCAGCGCGTGATGGCTGTTGTGCCAGCCCCAATCGGCGAACATCGTATAGAGCGGGATGAACACAGCCTGTTCGGGCACCATCAGCCCCATCAGACACAGCACGATCACCGGCCCCTTGAGCGGAAAGTCCAGCCGCGCCAGCGCATAGCCTGCGGTTGTGGACACAGCCAGAACTGCCAGCGTCATGCCCACGGACACGATCAGCGAGTTCAGAAACCACATCGGCACCTGTCCGAAGCGGAACAGCGCGATGTAGTTGTCGGCCGTGAAGGGAATCGGGATCAGCCCCAGCGCGGTGCTCGATGTGGTGCGCGCCAGCACATCATTGGGCTGGAATGAGAGCGACACCATCCAGATCGTCGGCACCAGCCAGATAAAGGCAGGCACGGATAGCCCGAGGATCAGCCAGTAATAGGAACGGTTCATTCGTCCTTCTCCCGTCCGAGCACGAATTGCAGGATCGAAAAACCGCCCATGATGACGAACAGAAACACCGCCATCGCCGAGGCGCGACCCAACTCGCTGTCACGAAATGCGGTCTGGTAGATGTAGCGCACCAGCACCTGAGTCGTGTCATTCGGCCCGCCACCCGTCATCAGATGCGATTGGCCAAAGACCTGAAAATGCAGGATGATCTGCAACACCACGACCACGGTTATGGTGCGCTTCAGGTTGGGCAGCGTGATATACCAGAAGGCTTTTGCGCCCGTGGCATTGTCCAGCGCGCCCGCTTCATAGAGATCTTTCGAAATATCCTGAATGCCTGCCAGAAACAGGATCATGGCAATACCCAAGGACCACCAGATCGTCGCGATCACGATCGCGGCCATGGCGAAGCCTTCTGCGGTCAGCCAGACGATGGGCGAGCCGCCGAACAACTCGGTCAGATTGGCGATCAGCCCTTGCCGGGGCGAAAACATGATCTGCCAGATCAGCGTGACGACCGTGACCGACAGCACCTGACTAAGAAAGAACAGCGTGCGCAGCACGGCCTTGGCGCGGGTCTCGCCGTCCAGTGCGGCGGCCAGCAGCATCGCGGTGATGGTCACGCCCGGAACAGCCAGCCCTACGAACAGGATCGTGTTGCCGACTGTCGGCCAGAACCGGCGATCATACCAGCGACCACCCTCGCCGGGATGAAACCCCGGCAGCACAAACAGCAGAAGCGCCGCAAGACCCATGGCCAGCGCCGTGACCTTACCCGCGCGCCCGGCCCGATACAGCAAAGCGCTTGCAAGGATTCCGATCAGCCCGATGATCTGAAAGCCGGGGCTGGCCAAAGCCCCCCAGGTGATGTTGTGCCCCCACATGACGCGCTCGTAATTGCGCAGGCCCACATAGGATTTGGCATCCGGGTTGAAGGCCACCGCCATCAGATTCCAGTCATGCAGGCTGATCCAGACCCCCTTGAAGAACGGATAGATCAGAAACACGGCATAGACCGTCAGGAACGGCACAAGCAGGATCACAGCGGCCTGGCGCTGCGACAGCGCGAAGCCCGCGCCTTGTTGTCGGGGCATTTGGCGTCTCCTCCCAGAGCATCCGATTCGCGCACAGATCGCCATTTCTGTGTGCTAAAAATAATTAGCAAACTTTATTACCACGCGTCAAGCTGTATTATGCGGGCATGACTGATCCAAAGAGTCCCACTCCCGCTCGTGTCACGATGAAGGACGTCGCCGCGCGCGCTGGCGTGTCACAATCGACAGTGTCCTTCGTCCTCAATGGCATGGAAGACATGCGCATCGGGGCCGAGACGCGACGACGCGTGCTGGATGTCGTGGCCGAACTGGGCTACCGACCACGCGGTGCAGGGCGACCCCTGAGCGCTTTGAGAAAACGCGTGATCGGCTTCATGCTCGACGAGATCGCAACCAGCCCTTTTGCTGCCATTTCTGTTGACGGGGCGCAGGAAGAAGCGCGCAAGCATGATGCGCTTTTGGAAATCGTCATGACGGGGGGGGACGCCGAATACGAGGCGGCTGCCTTGCGAAAATGGGCGGCCGATGGTGTTCATGGCGTCATCTATGGATCAATCCTGACGCGCAAGGCGACGCCGCCCGATATGCTCAGTCGACATCGTGCCGTGTTGTTGAATTGCTATGATGGGATAGGTCGTTACGCATCTGTCGTCCCTGCTGAGCGTCGTGGGGGTGAAGCTGCCACCAGGGCGCTGCTGGCCGAAGGGCATCGCAAGATCGCCTTCATTTCCGGCGAGCCCTGGATGGATGCGTCGAGCCAGCGCAAAGAGGGGTTTGAGCGCGCGATGCGGGACGCCGGGCTTGCGATCGACCCTGAATTGGTACGCGAGGGAAATTTCCTTCCAAGCGGCGGACGAGCCGCGACCCTGGACCTGTTGCGCTCCGGGCCCCGGCCGGATGCGATTTTCTGCGCGAATGACCTCATGGCTGTCGGGTGCTATGAAGCACTCAAGGAGCTCGGCGAACGTCCGGGTGAAACAATCGCCGTGATGGGCTATGATGATCAGGAAATCGCACAACACCTGTCCCCGGCCTTGTCTACGGTGCTGTTGCCGCATCGTGAAATGGGGCAATGGGCCGTCATGTCCATGATGGACGACGACACCCATTCACCGATTCAGGAGCGGATGGAATGTCCGGTAGTCCTGCGAGCATCGCATAATCGAGTTTCTTGAAGGGATTTCAGGAGAAACCGATAGAGGTTTCGGTTTGAACTTGAGACAAAACAATAAGATAGAGCGTTTCAAGGTGATGCTGCAAAGCATCCAGAGATTCGGCGGATATCTTCAGCGTGCGACGGGGGGAGAGCAAGGGGGCAGGCGATGCAAAGTGTTCCCCATCCCCGTCTCGGAGACACTGAAGCTAAGGCGAATTCTCCGGGTTTGGCCGTCACCCTCTCCTTGATATGGCAAAGGGGCCGCCCTATCGGCAGCCCCCTTGTGCTTGTCCATCTTGGAAGATGTTACTGCTCGGTCAGTTCCGCGCTTGGTTCGCGTTCGAACCGGGGCTCGCGCGGAGGGCGACCGATAACATCCCGCAATTCATCCAGTTCGATGAAATTGTCAGCCTGACGGCGCAGGTCATCGGCAATCATCGGCGGCGAGCTGCGGATGGTCGAGACGACCGAAACGCGCACGCCCTGACGTTGCAGGCTTTCGACCAAAGGCCGGAAGTCGCCATCACCTGAGAACAAGACTGCATGATCCAGCCGCGGCGCGAGTTCCATCGCATCCACGGCCAGTTCGATATCCATATTGCCTTTGACTTTCCTGCGCCCCATCGAATCAGTGTATTCTTTCGCGGCCTTTGTCACCATATTGTAACCATTATAGTGCAGCCAATCGACGAGCGGGCGAATCGGAGAGTAGTCGTCGTTTTCGAGCAATGCGGTGTAGTAGAAGGCGCGCAACAGCTTACCACGGCGCATGAACTCTTGCCGCAGGAGTTTGTAGTCGATATCGAAGCCTAGCGCCTTTCCGGCGGCATAGAGGTTCGCCCCATCTATAAACAGCGCAAGCCGTTCATCTTTATAGAACATTTCGGTAACCTTGTGAGAAGATAGAGTTCAGGGAGAAAACGCAGCAGTTGGACCCCAAACCTCAGGATTAAAATGAGCCCGTCAAACACCATTGCGTTCCAACATAGCACGATAGATAACCAGCGCGAAGGGAAATGCAATCTCGCGCTCGTGGCGCTAGGGGGTAACCTGAAAGGGCAAATGGATAGTCCCATTGCTCAGATTGACACCGCTATAACCGAAATTTCTTTTGCAGATCTCGGGCTTTGCGCGATCAGCAGGTATTGGCGCACACCCGCTTTTCCACCCGGTTCCGGTCCCGATTTTGTGAATGCGGCGGTTGCGTGCCAGACCGCGCTCGCACCCTCGGAAATCCTGTCGCGACTGCATGAGATCGAGGAAAGGGCCGGACGCGACCGCGTGGCGCGCTGGGCGCCAAGAGTGATTGATCTTGATCTGCTGGCCGTGGGCGATCTGGTGCTGCCGGATGCACAAAGCCACAATGACTGGCGCAACCTGCCTCTTGAGGAACAGAAAATCCGCGCGCCGGACACTTTGATTGTTCCGCATCCGCGGCTTCAGGACCGGGCTTTTGTGCTGGTGCCGTTGGCGGATATTGCACCTGACTGGCGTCATCCGGTGCTGGGCCAGAGCGTGGCGCAGATGCTTGCAGCATTGCCAGCCGAAGATCTCCGGCAGATTACGCCGATTTCACATGAAATTCACGGGTCTTTGCCTCTGGATGGCTTGTCATGCGGGCCGCATCGCAGTAAGGACGGCGCTTGATCCTGAATCTCAGACGATATGGAGCTTGCTTATGGCCCGCGTGACGGTGGAAGATTGCGTCGACAAGGTACCCAACCGCTTTGAGTTGGTGGCACTTGCCTCTCATCGTGCCCGTGAAATCGCGGCCGGCGCACCGATCACGATTGATCGCGACAATGACAAGAACCCGGTCGTGGCGCTGCGCGAGATTGCCGAGGAAACCCAGGCTGCTGATCATCTGCGCGAACGCATGATCGAAAGCCTGCAGACCCAGATCGAAGTCGATATGCCCGAAGACGACGACATGGCATTGCTTCTCGGCGGTGCAGAGAATGATCAGCCCGAACAGGATGGCATGAACGAGGCCCAGATGCTGCGCGCTCTGATGGAAGCGCAAGGGCAGGCCGGGTAAACGCTGCTTGCTCAGGCAGGCGCAACACTCAGGCATGACGGGCAGAAAGGGCCGCAGGCGTGATCTCGCAGGATGATCTGGTCGCGCTTGTGCGCAATTATAATCCCCGTAGTGACGAGGCCCTGATCCGACAGGCCTGGGAATATGGCGCGCGCATGCATGAGGGGCAGTTCCGCCACTCGGGCGAGCCCTATTTCACGCATCCCGTCGCAGTTGCGGCACTTCTGACAGAGATGCAGCTTGATGATGCCACGATCATCACGGCGCTCTTGCACGACACGATCGAGGACACGAAATCGACCTTCTCCGAAGTCGCAAGGCTGTTTGGGGAAGAGATTGCCGAACTCGTCGATGGTGTCACCAAGCTGACCAATCTTCAGCTTTCCTCCTCCGAGGCGAAACAGGCCGAGAATATCCGCAAGCTTCTGATCGCCATGTCGCGCGATCTGCGGGTGATTCTGGTGAAACTCGCCGACCGTTTGCACAACATGCGCACCATCCGCTCGATGCGGCCCGAGAAACAGGCCCAGAAAGCACGCGAGACGATGGATATCTATGCGCCTCTGGCCGGGCGGATGGGGATGCAATGGATGCGCGAGGAACTGGAAGACCTGTCCTTCCGCGTTCTCAACCCCGAAGCGCGCAACTCGATTCTGCGCCGCTTCATCACGCTGCAACGCGAAGCGGGCGATGTGGTGCACCGCATCAGCGCCGATATTCGCGCCGAACTCGACCGCGCGGGCATCGAGGCCGATGTCTACGGGCGTGCGAAGAAACCCTATTCGATCTGGCGCAAGATGCAGGAAAAGGATCTGGCCTTCTCGCGCCTGTCGGACATCTACGGCTTCCGCATCATCACCGATACGTCAGAAAACTGCTACCGCGTGCTTGGCGCGGTGCATGCGCGCTGGCGGGCGGTGCCGGGGCGGTTCAAGGATTATATCAGTCAGCCCAAATCCAATGGCTATCGCTCGATCCATACCACTGTTTCCGGGCGCGACGGCAAGCGCGTGGAAATCCAGATCCGCACGCGCGAGATGCACGAAGTCGCAGAAGCCGGTGTCGCCGCACATTGGGCGTATCGTGATGGCCAGCGCTCGGAGAACCCCTTTGCGGTGGACCCGGCGAAATGGATCAACACCCTGACCGAAGGCTTTGATTCAGACGATGATTACGATGCGTTTCTTGAGCATGTGAAGCTTGAGATGTACTCGGATCAGGTCTTCTGTTTCTCGCCCAAGGGCGATGTGATCCAACTCCCGCGCGGGGCAACGCCCCTGGATTTCGCCTATGCCATCCACACAAGGATCGGCGATAGCTGTGTTTCGGCCAAGGTGGACGGGCTGCGCGTGCCGCTCTGGACCCGGCTGCGCAATGGGCAATCGGTCGAGATCATCACCGCCGAGGGCCAGCGCCCGCAATCAAGCTGGATCGACATTGTAGTGACGGGGCGCGCGAAATCCGCCATCCGCCGCGCGCTGCGTGACGAAGACCGCGAGCGGTTCAGCCGTCTGGGCAACGAGCTTCTGCGACTGGCATTCGAGGCCGCAGGGCGCGACCTCAGCCCCAAAGCGCTGACAACAGCGGCAAAGCTGCTCAATATCCCGGATGCCGGTGAATTGCGCGCCCGCGTTGGCGCTGCCGAGATCAGTGCGCGCCGCGTTGTGGCCGCACTTTACCCCGAAATTGGCCTGTCTCAGCCGGAAGTCGATGCCTCGCGCCCTGTTGCCGGGCTGGAAGCCGATCAGTCCTTCCGCCGCGCGCCCTGCTGCCAGCCTTTGCCCGGTGAACGGATCATCGGCATCACCTATCGTGGCAAGGGCGTGGTGGCGCATTGCATGGATTGCGACGCGCTCGCGGATTTCGAGGACCAGCCCGAACGCTGGATCGACCTGCGCTGGCTCGATGGCAGCCATCCTGCGGTTTATGGTGTGACGCTGGATCTGACAATTTCGAATGATGCCGGTGTGCTCGGGCGCGTCTGCAGCTTGATCGGAGAGCATAAGGCCAATATCTCTGATCTGCGCTTCATTGATCGCAAGCCTGATTTCTATCGCCTGTCGCTCGAGGTGAATTTGCAGGGCATATCGCATCTGCATCAGGTCTTGACGGCTTTGGAGGCAGAAACTGCTGTCGCACAGGTTGCGCGGTCACAGGATTCGTCGCTGCGCCCCTGACCTGCACCTGTGGGGCATGCGCCGAACAGAGGAAAGTCTGCGAGCTTGGTCTTCAAACGTCGATCTCCGAGGAATTTCCGCGAAAAGCTGGTGAATCTTGTGATCCCCGGTGGCGGGTGGGGGCGGTCGGCGAATTATGTGATGCATCGCCTGCGCCGTCTGCCTGACAGCCCGGAACGGATCGCCAAGGGGGTTGCGGCTGGCGTTGCGGTCAGTTGTACACCGCTTTTCGGTTTGCATTTCGTCGCGGCAGCCTCGCTGGCCTGGGCATTGCGCGGCAATATCCTCGCCTCGCTTCTGGCCACCTTCTTCGGCAACCCCTTCACCTTTCCGGTGATTGCTGTCTCCGCGCTGGAACTGGGCAGTTTTCTTCTGGGGCGCGAACGCTCGGCCAAGGCCCCCGAGGCGATCCGCGCCTTCGGGGAAATCTGGGGCGAATTTGGCCGGAATTTTCTGGCAATATTTACGGATGCGCCGTTTCACTGGGAAAAGCTGAGCAAATTCGGCTGGGATATTTTCGTACCCTATATGCTGGGCGGTGTGATCATCGGGGTGATCTGTGGCGTGCCTGCCTATTTCCTGTCTCTGCCCGTGATCCGGGCCTATCGAAACCGCCGATTGAAGAAACTTCAGGAACGGTTTGAACTTGCGCGCAAAACGCAGGAAAAGAAACCGTAGCCTCATATGCCAGACTTATTGAGTTCCTGTGCAACTGCCTTATTGTCAGGCGCATCAAGAACGAGGACAGACCATGACGCTGCCTAGACCGGATGCGCCCCTGCGACTGGGGGTGAATATCGACCATGTGGCCACCTTGCGCAATGCACGCGGCGGGGCGGACCCGGATCCCGCCCGCGCCGCGCTTCTCGCGCAGCAAGCGGGGGCAGACGGGATCACCTTGCATCTGCGCGAGGATCGTCGCCATATCATCGACGCAGATCTGCCCGCGATCCTGCGGGCCGTGCAAATTCCGATCAACCTGGAGATGGCAGCGACTGCTGAAATGCAGTCCATCGCTCTGGCGCATCGCCCCCATGCCATCTGTCTGGTGCCCGAGCGCCGCGAAGAGCGCACCACCGAGGGCGGTCTGGAGGTGGCAGGCGATGCCGCGCGGTTGACAGATTATATTGCGCCGCTGGTGGCAGCAGGGGCGCGGGTGTCGCTGTTCATCGCCCCGGATGAGGCGCAGGTCGAAGCGGCTGCGCGCGTGGGCGCACAGGTGATCGAGTTGCACACTGGCAGCTATTGCGAGCATTGCGCGTCCGGTGATGATGCCGCGCGCGACGCGGAATTGCGCAGGCTCTTTGCCGCAGCCTCTCTGGCGCAGGATCTCGGGCTGGAAGTCCATGCCGGGCACGGGTTGAACTTTGTCAATGTCGGCCCGATTGCCGCGATTCCGGAAGTGGTCGAGTTGAATATCGGCCATTTCCTGATGGGTGAGGCGATTTTCGTAGGCCTGGAAGCCGCCATTCAGGAAATGCGCCGCCAGATGAACCTCGCGCGCATGTGAGGCCACCTGCATGATCATCGGGATCGGCACGGATCTGGCTAATATCGACCGGATCGCAGGCACGCTGGCACGCTTCGGCGACCGGTTTCGACATCGTGTGTTTACCGAGGAAGAGCGCGCGCGCGCCGGGCGGAGCGGGGATGATGCTGCGACCTATGCCAAACGCTGGGCCGCGAAAGAGGCCTGCTCGAAGGCGTTGGGAACGGGGCTTGCGATGGGCATATCCTGGCGCGACATGTGGGTGACGAATCTGAAGGGCGGGCAGCCGGTGATGCATGTCTCGGGATGGGCGGCAGAACGTCTGGCGGCGCTGACACCGGAAGGGCATGAGGCGGTGATCCATGTCAGCCTGACCGATGACGCCCCTTGGGCGCAGGCGTTTGTGGTGATCGAGGCACGCAGGTTGCGGTGAGTCGTTTTGCTGCTTCTCGCACCTGAAATCTGAGCACTCGCGCGCCTTATTCTTTCGGCTATGTGATCAATTCTACCCTGAACCCGTAAATTGTTCACGAACTGCCGCCCAGGGTTTCATCGCGTCTCTCAGAAAAAGGTAAAGTTCCATAAAATGCTTGCGAAAAGCTGCTATTTCGGTGCACCACGGAGTCACGAAAAACCGATACAAGGTGCATCATGTTCAATTTTTGGAATTGGTTCGGATCAGGCGGGAGCAGCAGCACTCCCACGACCACAGTCGCCGTGCCCGAAATCGACGCATCGACAGGGCTTCTGGCGATGGCCGCAGTCGGCGCGGCGCTGCTTTTTGCTTGGGAACGTCGTCGCAGGCTCGCATCGGGGAAATAAATCCGCTCATCGATCAACCGCCAGACATAAATAACCGCGCCGTGCTGCCACGGCGCGTTTTTTCATATGGTGAAATCGTTTTTCAGATCAGCCCCCAATCGCCCGTGATCACCGCCCCCAGCGCCACTATGGCATTCGCGGCGATATGGGCCTGAACCGCATCTGTGACCCGTCCCCGGCGCAGGGCGCACCAGGCAAAGACCAGCCCGGCGAGAGTCGCTTCCAGATAGCGACCATGCAGGACCGCAAAGACTGCGGTCGACACCGCGACGGCCAGCAGCTTGCGCGGCCAGCCGTCCCCGTCCAGCCGCGACAGGATATAGCCGCGAAAGAACAGTTCTTCGATCAGCGGCACCAGCAGAACCGTCCCGATCAGCCGCGACACGCTCCAGACCACAGCGGCGGCCAGCGACATGCCCCCCAGCATCGCGGCCAGTTCGGCCCCCGATGCCGATGCGCCGCCTTGCGAGACGATCCAAAGCACTCCCACCGCAGCCCCCAGACCCCATGACAGCGGGTCGATCTGCCATGGCAGGGCGCGCAGCAGGGCCAGAAAGGGCAAGACCGCCGCACACATGATCGCCACACGCAGCGGGTATCCAAGCGCGGCCGGGTCAAACAGCGCCGCCGCGATCAGTCCCGAGACCATGAAGGCCACGAAAGGCAGGATCTGCGCGGCGGTCATGTCCTGTGTGATCGGGGTGGAGGGGGCGCGGGCCTCGACCCGGTGCAGGGCGTTCGAGCGGTGCACCAGCGCCAGAATGGCAAGCGCCAGCAGGGTGAAGAAAATCCAGCCTGCATAGCTGTGAAACCCGTCCACGGCCAATTGCGGCGAGACATGCGCGCCCAGCAGCACCAGCACTGCGATGCGGATGATATTGAGCACCCAACTGGCCAGAAGTGCCAGCGGCAGAACGATCAGCCAGAAACGACCATGCCGGATCGTGGCGTGAAACAGCACGGCATAGAGGGCGACAAAGCCGCCCACCAGCACGAAACCTTCGACGCCAGAGCATTGCGCGGCGATATGCACCGCGAAATCCTCGACACCCAGAACGAAGGTTTCGGGATCGGCGAAAGCATCTGTCCCCAGCAGACGCAGAAGCACGAAGACCAGCGCGAAGGTCAGGAAGGTCAGGGCCTGAATGTTCCACAAGGGCTGCACGGCCTGCGCCAATTCGGGCATGATCATGACGAAGGCCAGCACTGCCGCCCCCAGCCAGCCAAGCTGTCGCAAGAGCCATGCCCAATCCGACCAAGGTGCGACCCAGCGCAAGGTGGCGGGGATAATGAGCGCACCGCCCAGCAGCCAGATCGGCACGGCGCGGGCAAATTCGGCGGGGCCTGCACCCTCGGCCAGAATCAGGGCGGGCAGCAGCAGCACGGCAAACCCCGCCCAAGTGGCCAGCCCGGCGAGGCGGGTGATGCGCGATGTGATCGCGGCGCGGCGGGCGAAAGCGGCGAAGATCGCGGGACGCGCGAGAACCAGCACGCCGATCCCGGTCAGAAGTGCGAGGCTGCGCCCCAAGGCCGAGCGCAGCCCCCGGCACAGTTCGAAAGACCCGGTTGCGCCGCAGTCGATTTCGATGACGAACTGGTATAGCCCCGCCAATGCAATCAGTTGCGCCAGCACCAGCCCGGCCAGATAGAGCGCCCGATGCTGCGTCAGCCCTTCGGTCATTGGCGTTCTTTCGAGGGTTGGATCATTGGGGTTCTGGGCAGAAAACATGATTTGGGTCTGTCAATTGGCTCGGGTCGGGTGTTTGTGCAGGGCAATCGCGGCGTTTTTTTGACATCGGGACGATAATGTTCATGAGCGCCTTGCCACATAGGCGGAGATTGCGGGCGCGATCCGGCTGACATGGCAATCAGGCGGTATCGAGCTGGGTGACAAGCCGTGCGCGGGCCTCGGGCAAGGGGCGGCCTGTGCTTTCTGCAAGCCAGTGATGCAGGAAATAGCCGCTCAGGTGCAGCGCCTGTCGCAACTGGATGACGTCAAATCCGGCATTTTCGTCGATCAGGGCCGGGGGTAGGGCTAGCAAGCGGTCGGCATAGGCACCGGCACCCGCGACGGTTACTGCGCGTCCGCTGCGGGGCGAGACATAGGCCAGACCATCCTGCGCGCCCGTCACAGCGCATTGTTGCAGATCAAGGCCGAAACCTGTGGTGTCCAGCAGGTGCAATTCCCAGTGTGCATACATGCGCAACCATCCTGGCTGGCCCAACTGGTCGAGCAGCTGGGCAGTCTGGCTATAAAAGCCCGGATAGGCCATCCGCTCGGGCAAGGCATAGCGGCACAGGGCGCAGATCGCGTTGAGTGCAGCGAGTGCGAGGCGGTCGCCCAGAATCCCGCCCGCGCGGGCCTGAAGCAGCTCGACCGTGAAGCTGCCCAGCTGCTCTTCCAGCCGCGCGCGCCATGTCAGGTCAAGCTGAGCGCCCGGTTGCAGGGTCGCGGCCATCTTGCGTGACGCCCCCCCGCGCACGACACCGGCATGGCGTCCATGAAGGGCCGAGAACACCTCGATGATCGCCGTGGCTTCGCCATGACGTTGCACGCGCAGCAATATTCCTTGGTCCCGCCAGTCCATGCGCCAAGGCTTGCCGCGCGCATGGCGGCGCGGCAAGGGCTTTTCATCGTCGCCGGGTGTATTAGAATCCGGTCATGCCGTCAGATGGAACGAAGATGGACCCGAAATATCGCATCACAGCCGGGATGATTGGCGCGCTTGGGCTGGCCGCACTTGGCACGCAGCTTTTCCTGCGACTGGGGCGCGGCATGGATTTCTGGGCCGCACTCTGGGGGCTTGCGGGGTTCTTCACCATCCTGACCAATCTCTTGATGGCGCTGACCATGATGACCATTGCCGCGACAGGGCGGCGGTTGTCCTTTGGCTGGATGAGCATGGTCACGGTTTCGATGATCATGGTGGGGCTGGTCTATCATGCGCTGCTGGCGCATCTGGTCGCCTTTGCCGGGTTGCGCTGGTGGGTGGATCAGGCGCTGCACACGATCCTGCCCGCGCTGATGCTGTGGTTCTGGCTGATGGAGACCAGTCGCCATGAACCGCGCGAGGGACAGCCCCTGACATGGCTGATCTGGCCTGCGGCCTATGCGGTCTATGCGATGGTGCGCGGCGCGCTATCGGGGCGGTATATCTACCCGTTTCTGAATATCGACCGGTTGGGATTGGTCGCGGTCGCCGTGAACATGGCCGGGTTGGTGCTGGCCTTTGCCGTGCTCGCCTATGCGCTTTATGTCATCGGGCGGCGGATGCCGCTTCGGGATCAGCGCGCGTCCAGATAGGCGGCGCATCCGGCGAGGGCGGCGTAGTCATCCTCGACAATCGCGATGGGGAAGCGTGCGACCAGATCCGAGAAGCGGCCCATATCGGTGAAGGCGGCGTCAAATCCGAAGCGGTCCAGCCAGGGGGCGAAGGCGCGGCTGACCCCGCCGATCAGATAGATACCGCCGAGGGGCAGGGTGATCAGCGACAGATCGGCCAGAACATGCGCGAGCAGGCGGACATAGTGGCGCCCCACCGATTGCGCGAGCGCGTCGCCGCTCTCCATCGCGGCCATGATCGCGCCTGCGTCCAGGCTCTTGCCGGAATGGGCGTCTTGGGCGTGATAGGCATAGAGGCGTTCCAGCCCGGACCCGGCCAGCACATCCTCGACCGAGGCGAAGCCGCGCCGCGCGATCAGCCAGTCGGCGAGGCGGTAATCTTCGGGGCCATGCAGGGGCAGATGGATATGGCCCGCTTCGGCGGCGGGAACGATATGACCAGTGCCAGAGGGATAGACCGGGGCGGCATTGACGCCGGTGCCAAGCCCCACGACGAGTTTGGGGCCATCTTCGGGCTGGCCTGCGCGCACCCGGCGTAGATGGGTTTCGGGCAGATGGGCAAGGGCGTGGCCCTGTGCCTGCAAGTCGTTCAGCAGGGCGATTTCCTGCATGTCAAGCTGGGCGGCCAATGTGCCTGCCTCGACCGACCAGCCGAGATTGGTCATTTCGGCATGGCTGCCCCGCACCGGGCCTGCAAGCGCCACAGCCCCGCGCGCGGGCGTAAGGCGGTGCCGCGACAGGTATTCCGTGAGCACCGAGTCCAGACCCGCATGATCGGCATTGCGAAACCGCTCGGTCGAACCAGCAACAAGCGTGCGCCCGCGTGCAAGCGCCACGCGCGTATTGGTGCCGCCGACATCGACTACGAGAACCGGGCTGATTTCGGTGGTCATGGCGTTCCTTCGTGACTTGCAGGTGGCGGGCGTTTGCAGACGGGCTGATACGATGCTTTGACGCTTCGCTTCAACCCACCATTGCGCGCATCCCGGTTTTTGGGCGGGAAGGGCGCGGGCAGGGTCATCGCGGCGCAGGCCCGGTCGAGGCTCCGACCATCAGCGCGGCCTCCATCAGATCGGTCAGTGGCCCGGATTGCGGGTCTTCCACCAGTCGCAAGAGCATCCGCGCAGCCCGCCGCCCGGCTTCGCGCACGGAGGATTTCGTCGCTGTGAACATCGGCACATCGCCGTCATTGGGCAGATAGGACAGATCGTCGTCATGGGTGATCACGGAGACATCGCGCCCGAGTTTCAGCCCCAGATCCGACAGCCCTCGCCGCAACCCATAGGCCACGATCATCGACGACGACAGGAACGCGGTCGGCGGATCAGACAGGCGCATCATGTCCATCAGCGCACGATAGCCATAAGGCTCGGTCATTTCGGCCTGCCGCATCAGGGCCGGGTCCGGGGTGATTCCGGCGGCTTCAAGCCCGTCAAGATAACCGCGACGTCGGCGGGCGGCAAAATCCAGCACTTCAAGGCCATTCACCAGCGCGATGCGGCGATGCCCGAAATCGACCTGGAATTGTGTCGCCCGCCGGAACGAGCGCTGGTTGTTGATGTCGAGCCAGGAATAGGGGCGCTCGACCTGGCTGGTGCGTCCGTGGATCATGAAGGGAATGCCCAGTTCCGCCAGCAGATCGACGCGCGCATCCTTGAGTCGCGGACCATGCACCATGACGCCATCGACCGCGCCGCGCGCGATCAGGTCGCGATAGGTCTGCGCCTCATCGGCATCGGGAACGACGCGCAGCAGCATCTCGTAGCCCGCGCGCGAATAGGTTTCGCCTGCGCCCGCAATGAAATCGGCGAAGACCGGATTCACGATTTCATGGCTGGTCGAGACCGGGATCACATGCCCGATGGCCATGGAGCGCCCGGTCGCCAGTGATTTGGCGCGCGTGTTGGGGCGGTAATTGGCGCGCTCTGCCGCGTCCTGCACGCGTTTGCGGGTCGAGTCATTGACTTCGGGAAAGCCATTCAGCGCGCGACTGACTGTCGTGGGCGACAGGCCCAGAGAGGCCGCAAGTTGTTTCAGAGTCACGCTCATTGATCTTCAAACCGTATTGGATTGCAGGGATACTATGCAAATTTTGCACCTGCTGAAAAGAGTTTTCCGCATGTTCAGTTTTTTCTGCACCTGCGAAATGATCAGCAAATACAGGGGGTTTCTGACAATTTATTTGACAGCCTGTCAGGCATCGGCGTAAGTGAGACGATCCAAAGCGGTTTGGGTGATGTGATTCCGGGCTGCTGGGATGGATTGGGCACAGGCGCAAGACCTGTGCAAAAGGGAAGTCAACCTTGGGAGGATGACAATGAAATCGAGACTTTACGCAGGCGTGGCCACGCTTGCCCTGATGGCCGCAGGCGCGAGTGCACAGGATCTGGTTGTCGCGCCGGGCACGGACGGGTTCAACTGGGACAGCTTCGAGGCTTTTGCTGCGGAGCATGATTTTTCGGGTCAGACGCTGAGCATCAACGGGACCTGGACCGGTCTTGACGCGGCCAATCTGCGCCGCACGCTTGCCTATTTTGAAGCCGCGACCGGCGCGACAGTGAATTACTCGGGGTCGGAAAGCTTCGAGCAGGATATCGTGATCGCAGTGCAGGCGAATTCTGCACCTGATGTCGCCGTGTTCCCGCAACCGGGTCTGGCGGCTGACATGGCAGCACTTGGTGCGCTGGCCCCGCTGGGGCAGGACACGGCAGACTGGATGGTCGAGAATTATGCGGCGGGTCAGTCATGGGTCGATCTGGGCAGCTTTCCCGGCGCAGATGGTGAAGAGCAGATGTTCGGCTTCTTCTACAAGGTCGATGTGAAATCTCTGGTCTGGTATGTTCCGGAAGCCTTTGAAGAAATGGGCTATGACGTTCCAGGAACGATGGAAGACCTGATCGCCCTGTCGGAACAGATCGTCGAGGATGGCGGTACGCCGTGGTGCATCGGTCTGGGATCAGGGGCTGCGACCGGATGGCCTGCGACCGACTGGGTCGAGGACATGATGTTGCGCCTGCACGACCCCGAGATTTATGATCGGTGGATCACCAATGAATTGCCCTTCAACGCGCCCGAAGTTGTCGAGGCAATCGAGCTGTATGGCAAATTCGTGCGCACTGAGGGCTGGGCGCAGGGCGGTCCTGAAGCCTCGGCCACCACAGATTTTCGTGATACAACCGCAGGTCTGTTCCAGATACCGCCAGCCTGCTACATGCACAGGCAGGCGTCTTTCATCCCAACCTTCTTTCCTGAAGGGTCCGAATATGGCCTCGATTTTGACTTCTTCTACTTCCCCGCTTTTGCCGATCGAGACCTTGGTGAACCTGTTCTTGGGGCAGGAACGCAGTTTGCGATCCTGAATGACAGCGATCTGTCGCGTGCATTCATCGACTTCCTGAAAACCCCCATTGCGCATGAGATCTGGATGGCGCAGTCGGGTTTTCTGACGCCGCATAATGGCGTGAATCTGGAAGTGTTTGGCGATGATGCACTGCGGGCGATGAATGAAATCCTGCTGAATGCTACGACCTTCCGCTTCGATGCGTCTGACGTCATGCCCGGTGAAATCGGCGCAGGTGCGTTCTGGACCGGCATGGTGGATTTCACCACGCAGGGCGACGCGCAGGCCGCAGCCGACGCGATCCAGTCGCGCTGGGACGCGATGCGGTAAGCAACCATCGTCAACAGGGCCGCGTTGCGCGGCCCTGTTGCGCAATATCGGCTTTGCAGGACAGCAATAGTGACCATCGGAGCCACGCACCGGGAGGGTGCCGTGTCTGAGTGGTCAGGGGAGGGGAAGAATGTCACCAGTCGTTCAGGGCATGCTGACCATCATCATCGGTGTCGGTGGATGTGTGGGCTATTTCTACTTTTCGAATATCATCCTCGACAAGGTGATCTTTCCGGCCAAGGGGCCGCAGGCGGGGCGCAATATCAACCGCGCCAATCAGGTCCGTCCCTGGCTGTTTCTTTTCCCGGCCATGTTCGCGCTGGGCCTGTATCTGGCCTATCCGGTGGTGGGGTCTTTCTGGCGGTCGCTCTTTGACCGTTCGGGAGCGAATTTCATCGGCTTGGGCAATTATTTCGACCTGTTCAATGAATCGACCTTCAGAACGGCGGTGTTCAACAATCTGCTCTGGGTGCTGTTCGTGCCTGCGGCGGCGACGTTTTTCGGGCTGCTGATCGCGCAGCTGACCGACCGGCTGAGCTGGGGCAATATCGCGAAATCGCTGATCTTCATGCCGATGGCGATTTCCTTCGTGGGCGCGTCGCTGATCTGGCGTTTTGTCTATTCGGCCAACCCGGATATCGGCATCATCAACGCGATCCGCGACAGCATGGGGCTGGTTGCGCTTGATCCATTGCAGATCCGGTTCTGGAACAACTTTTTCCTGATGTTCATTCTGGTCTGGATTCAGACAGGCTTTGCCATGGTGATCCTGTCAGCCGCGCTGCGCGGCATCCCGGAAGAAACGATTGAGGCCGCGATCATCGACGGGGCCAATCCCTTTCAGGTGTTCTTCAAGATCAAGGTGCCGCAGATCATGGGCACGATCATCGTGGTCTGGACCACGATTACCATCCTGACGCTGAAGGTCTTTGATATCGTCTACACGATGACCGGCGGCAATTTCGGCACGCATATCCTGCCCAGCTACATGATGACCTACATGTTCCGCGATGACGGGCGCGCGACGGCGGTGGCCTTTGTCATCATGATCCTCGTGCTGCCGGTGATGATCTCGAATATCCGGCAGGCCCGGAAAGAAATGCGCTGAGGGAGAGGGCAGAGATATGGACAATATCGCCGGACAGAATTCGAGCAACAAATTCCTCGCCAATCTGACAGTCTTCGTGCTGGTGGTGCTATGGCTGCTGCCGACCATCGGGCTGTTTGTGTCAAGCTTCCGCGACCGCGACCAGATTTCCAATTCGGGTTGGTGGCAGGCACCGATGGCAGTGGATCTGAACTTCCGCACGCGGGTTGCGACCGATGGGGCGCGCGAGGAAAACGGGGTCTTCATCATCGAGGGCAATGTCTTTGCCGATCCCGCACTCGCGTCGAGCTTCCCTGACGGCACCGGAACAGTCGCGGCCTTTGGCACGCGCGCAGTCGCGCCGGGCGAATTCCGCGCAGGCGAAGTGACCGAATTGCGCGGTGACGGGACCATCGTGGTCAATCGCGATGGCAGCTTCCGGATCGAGACGGCCGAGCCGCTCGACCGTGGCCCGACACTGTATTTCGAGGCGCGCACGCCGCCGAAATTCACGCTCGACAACTACCGGACTGTGCTTTTCGCCGACGGGATGGACCGGGCTTTCATCAACACTCTGACCGTGACCATTCCGGCCACGATCATCCCGATCCTGATTGCGGCTTTCGCGGCCTATGCGCTGGCCTGGATGGATTTCCCCGGACGCGGGCTGCTGATCGCGGCTGTGGTGGGGCTCTTGGTCGTGCCCTTGCAACTGGCGCTGGTGCCCCTGTTGAAGCTGCACACGGAAATCGGCATCGGGCAGAGTTTCCTGGGGATATGGCTCGCGCATACGGGCTTTGGCTTGCCACTCGCGGTCTATCTCTTGCGAAACTACATGGTGGGCTTGCCGCGCGATATCATCGAGAGCGCGAAGGTCGATGGCGCAACGGATTTCCAGATTTTCGTGCGAATCATCCTGCCGCTCAGCTTCCCGGCGCTGGCATCCTTCGCCATCTTCCAGTTCCTTTGGACATGGAATGACCTGCTGGTGGCCAAGGTGTTCCTGCCTTCAGGTGCCGAATCTCAGGTGATGACCG
>JAFIEM010000142.1 GCA_020832555.1 Natronohydrobacter sp.
GAACCGGCCATCTCGGTTGTCGGCACCGGTCAAAATGGTTGACGCTCTACAGATGCCGCTCAGGATTGCCTGCACCGCAGTATCGCGCGGCACCAGGCTTGGGGTCAGGGATGCGACGAAAAACAACGCCGCAAGGAGCGATGATGTCGCTACAGGGCGGGGCAACAGCGCATCAAGGTATCTTTGCATATGCGCCGCTTCGGTTCAGGGATTGGCAGAAAAGGCGATACACCTTCCGTGTGGCTCTCAGTCCGCAGGTTGGAAGCTGAAGGCACTTGCCGGTTCAAACAGCGCGGACACTTCGCCGGAAAGCACGCGTTCCATATCCAGACCAAGGTCCAGCTTCTGGATTGCGGCCCCCTCGCTCAGGTCCTACGCATCCAGATCGACCCAGAATATACTGGGCGAGATCACCGATTCTACATAGTAGCGCTTATCCTTGTGATCGGCGACCACACGCCAGCGTGTTGTGGACAGGTTGGGCTGATCGGCAACAGAAATGCCCCATGGAACAGAAGTTTGCCGGATCACGCTGAACACGGATGCGGCTGCAATCCGCGGGTCATCGCTCTGGACGACCGAATTGATGTAGAAATTCGCACGCACGAATCTGTCCGAAGCGCGCACCGTGCCGGGCATGAATTCGCGCGGGTTTACGCCGTTCCAGTATTCCAACACAGCCAGTTGCCGCTCGAATGTCGGCTCATTGGTCATGATCTGATAGCTGCGATCATGCCAGATGGTCATTTCGCCATCGACAAATTCAATAATCGCACTGTCGCCCGTGGCATCTGAAATCGACACATGGACGGTTGCCTGCTTTCCCGGCGGGCCGACGGGCACTTCACCACCTGCAACCTGCACGGGGTTTTCACGCAGATCGGCGACCGCATCGGCCACTGTCGCAAAACGATCCAGCAGGTATTGCGGGAACACCGAAAGGGAAATGCGCGGTGTTTCACCGTCATCTTCCGGATAGCTTGCCTCGACTTCCCATAGCAGATTCACCACAAGCCCGGCCTCGTTCATGCCATCGGCTGTGGTGATGTCATAGCCTGTGGTGACCAGACTGCCATGATCCGCGACCCATTCTGCCGAACGCGGACCTGCTGCCCCGTCGCGCGCAATCCCGCGTGGCATCGCCCAGAGATTGCTGATCATCGGCAATTTCCAGTCCATGCTGCGCCCGGTCAGAATACGATCTTCGGGGCCCAGATAGACAGCACGGGTGCAGGCCTGCGCGATATCCGTCAAAAAGAGCGTTGCGGCGCAGACGATCCCGCAGGTGAGTCTGGTGAACAGGTGCATGACGGACCCCCCGATTTATGGTATACTATAACGTAACTAGCGTTGCGGAGCAATGCAACACACGTCAGAACCGCAGCGTGGCCCCGAAGATCGGGCCGCTCATGCGCATGTCGAACCGTGTCCCGCCCGAGCGGTAGTCCACATGCAGATGCCGGTATCCCGCCGACAGGAAGGTATTGTCGAAAAGCTGGTAATTCACGGTTCCCAGCAATTGCGCGGTCCGGCGTGATCCGACGCCGAAACCGCCCACATCGGCATAGAGCAGGGACGACCAGCCTCGCGCGAACTGCAGATTGGCGCGCGCGGCGATGATCGGGTCCGTGAAACTGACGCTGCGTGTAACGGGGGCGGGGAGAACCCCCGGAACTTCGACTTCACCCCGCAGGCGCCAGTGGCGCAGGCCACCCAGAATGTCGAATGTCGCCTCTGGCGTTGATGCGACCCTGTAGCCGCCCAGCGCTGTCACCGAAGTCTGGCGCATCTTGCCCGATGCAGGCAATGGTCCGGGCGCAGGCGGGCTTGGGGTCACCCCGCTGCGCGAAGAGGAGGAGGTGCTGAATTCCCCCATGAAGACCAGATCACCATGCCGCGCATAGGCCGAGACGAAAAAGGCCGCATCCAGATCCCCGAGCAGGTCGGAAAACGACTTGTCGATAGAAACCTGAGCCGTGTTGCCCAGCCTGATATCCCCGCCCAGCCCGGAGGCCCAGACATAAGGAGTGATTTGAAACACGGTATCGGGCACGCTCTGGGCCTGTGCGGCCCCGGTCAGGCCGATGGCCGCAAGGGCAGATGCAATGGCGGTCCTGAAGCGGATCATGATGGTATGTCCTTGTTCAAAAATCACGTTTCCAGACTGTCCTTGACGATCCGACCATCTTTCATGATCAGATTGATCCGGTCCTGCGGATCATCCAGCCAGTCCAGCCCGGCCTCTGGATCAGCATCGACGACCAGCAAATCTGCCAGCGCCCCTTCTGCGATGACCCCCAACGCGCCATCATAAGGTGCGCGCGCGCCCGACATGGCCAGCAATTGCCCGGCTGCGCCTGTGGCCTTGTTCAACGCTTCCAGCGGGGACATGAAGCGCGCGAATTTGGCCAGTTGCCGCCCCTGGCTGGACGTGCCCGCCGGGTTGAAAAGGATGTCGGTTCCAAAGGCCAGCGGTACATCATGCGTTTTCGCAAGCTCAAACGCACGGACAGTGCCTTCGGCCACTTCGCGTTGTTTGGCCTGCTGGGCAGGGTCGGAATACGGGTTGGAATCCTCATCTGCCAGAAACGGCTGAATCGACCACCACACCCCTTCTCCAGCCATGAGACGAACGGTTTCATCATCGGCCAATTGCCCGTGTTCGATAGATTTCACCCCCGCTGCGACAGCCCGCCGGATGCCGCCGGGCGTGTAGACATGGGCGCAGACATAGGTGCCCCAATCCTCGGCCGCTTCGACCGCCGCGCGCATTTCGCGCTCGGTATACTGAGTGGCATCCAGCGGATCATACAGCGATGCAACCCCACCCCCGGCCATGATCTTGATCTGGCTTGCGCCCTTCATCAACTGCTCGCGCGTGGCCCGCAGCACCATGTCGGCCCCATCGGCGATCAGTGCGACGCCCTGGCGTTCGATGGCGCTGGGGGCGTATCGGGGAAACGGGGCAGTTCCGACCGCAGCCGGAAATCCCCATGCCCCGACGTTTGCGAAATCATCGCCCCCGACGGGAAAATCCGCGGCCCGGCCACGGCGCCGCGGTCAATTGCCATCTGCAATCCGAAAGCCGGGCCGCCGACGTCGCGCACCGTGGTAAAGCCGCGTTGCAGTGTTGCACCCGCTTCGCGCCCGGCCATAAGATGAATAAAGCCCACGTCCTGGGTCATCGCGGCGAGTTGCGACACGGCCACAAGGGTGGAATGCCAATGTGCATCGATCAGGCCCGGAATGACAGAACGACCACCGCAATCGATGATTTCAGCGTCTTCGGCGGTTTCATCCTGTGCCGGCAGACCCGCGATCCGGTTTCCGATGATCAGGATGTTCCGGCCTTCCTGCATTGACAGGGTGCTTCCGTCGAAAAAACGAAGATTGGTCAGAAGTTTCGGGCGCGCCGGTGTCTGCGCGCGCAGTTCTGTGGGCGCAAGACCAAAGCCCGCGAACATGCCGACCACTGCGCCCATTCCGCCAATCATCTGCCGGCGCGAAATATCAGCGTCTATCCGCGCATATGCCGCAAGGGTTTGGGGGGGCGCCACACAGGCAAGGGTCTATCCCAGCGGCGCGCGCTGTTTCGGGGTCTGAGCACACGACGCACATGAGCAAAGCCTTTCAGTGGTTTGGGAGCTACTGTGACTTCAGGGCACAAAATATGTCCATCCACACGAACCCATGGAGTGTGACAATCGTCTTTGTTGTCAATAGTGCGAAGGTCAGAATGTTCTGCGGAAACCATTTTTATGAACTTTGCCACGTGAAAACTGCACTGATACGGGGGATGTGACCTGCCCCTGAATGTTCATCCAGTCGTCGCCGTAGGCGGCATTCATCCTAACCTTGATCACTGATTACGCAGTAACGCGAGGCCAAATCCTTGATTTCAGATAATGTGTTCACTCTTTGATCAAGACAAGGCACCACGAATCCCCCTCAGCCAAGGAGTGCCGCCAAATAATCACCATACCCATTTTTTCGAAACATCTCGGCGCGGGTGCTCAGCGCAGTCGCGTCGATCCATCCTGCCCTGTAGGCGATTTCATCGGGTGCGCCCACCTGCAGACCCTGCCGCTCGGTCAGGGTGCGCAGGAAATTCCCGGCATCAAGCAGGCTGCCATGAGTGCCAGTATCCAGCCAGGCAAAGCCACGTCCCATGCGCTCAACCTGGAGCGCGCCGTCTGCGCGGTAGAGTTCCAGAAGATCCGTGATCTCCAGTTCATTGCGTGCAGACGGCCTGACACGTGCGGCAAGTTCCGGTGCGCGGCCATCCAGGAAGTAAAGCCCAGTCACCGCATAATTCGATGGCGGAACAGCGGGCTTTTCGACAATCGCACGGACTGCGCCATCGGTGTCGAAATCGACAACGCCGTATCGTTCAGGGTCGGTGACATGCTAGCCGAAAACTGTGCCCCCGATCTCTCGTATATCCGCGGCAGCCAGAATTTCGGGCAGGCCGTGACCGAAGAATATATTGTCGCCCAGCACCATCGCTGATGGCGCGCCCGCCAGAAACTCTTCTGCGAGGAGATAAGCCTGCGCCAGCCCGTCAGGGCTTGGCTGCGTGATCCAGTCGAGTCGCAAACCCCATTGGCTGCCATCACCCATCAGGCGCTGGAATTGTGTCTGATCCTCGGGGGTTGTGATCACGGCAATCTCACGGATACGGCCGAGCGATTCTTCTTGGGGCTGGGTGTGGCGCCGGAACGGTTGCTGATCGAGGACCCATCGCGCAACACGGCCGAGAGGCTGCGGGCTGGGCAGGGGTGACGCCCTGGCCAGTGGATTATCGGACTGCTGCGTTCCTGGACCGGATCGGCTGGAACCTGACACGCAACCTGCAGGTTCTGAACATTGCGATCCGGGAACAGGTCGGGCGGCTGGCATATCGGGTACCCGACCGCTCCGGCCTGGCGCGTCTGCAGGCGAGAATATGGGCCGATGACGATCTGCGCCTGATGACGGCGCGCCGGATGTATGCACTGCGTCTGGGTGAGGTGCTACCCCACCGCGATCTGAACGTGCTGCGAGGGATCGAGGGCGCGCGCATGAAGGAAGCATATGCGCTCTGGGCAAACCGTATCGGCATTGAATGGCGCGGACGTTGCTATGACCGCGCCAATCCCAACGCTGCGGACCTGCCGAACCAGGCACTGAACCACGCGGCCAGCGCGGTGGAGGCGGCCGCAGCGATTGCCGTGACTGCCACGTCGACCATCCCGCAGTTAGGTTTCATTCATGAGGATGCCGGCCACTCCTTCGTTCTCGACATTGCAGACCTTTACCGCGACGCTGTTATCATTCCCTGTGCGTTCAAGGCCGCGCGCCGCATTCATGAGCATCCGGGCGAAAATATTGAACGCACAACACGGCGGCTGACAGGAAAGGTGCTGTCCGACCAGAATGTGATCCCCGAGATGATTGAACGAATAAAGGCATTGATCGAGGGGCACGACTGATGCCACTGACCATTATCGTAACCCGCGACGTCGAGGCTCGCTACCGTGGCTTTCTTGCTTCTGTGATGCTCGAAATATCTGCCGGCGTGTATGTTGCGCCAGACATGTCTGCTGGTGTGCGGCAGCGGGTCTGGAGTGTTTTGTCAAACTGGTGGGAAACGCTGCGACGAGGCTCACTCGTCATGGTCTGGCGCGACAAGTCGGCGGCCGGTCATCTGCGCATCGAATCCCTCGGTGAGCCGCCAAAAAATATTGTCGATGCGGATGGAATCCTTCTCGTAAAACGCGAGTGATCACCCCTTGGTTCACCCGCATGCTCTTTGACAATTGAATGAATCCGATTCATTACTCGGAAGAGGTTCCCCCGCACCCGCGGGGATAGACCCGTCAACGTCGAGGGCGCGAACGGCGACCAGCAGGTTCCCCCGCACCCGCGGGTATAGATGTCCCATCCACTGGATGCCAAGAATAGCCTAAAT
This sequence comes from Natronohydrobacter sp., assembly GCA_020832555.1. Lineage (GTDB taxonomy): Bacteria > Pseudomonadota > Alphaproteobacteria > Rhodobacterales > Rhodobacteraceae > Roseinatronobacter. The sequence goes on from JAFIEM010000142.1 coordinate 5,951, forward strand.
CGGGTTTTCTTCGGCAGCAGTTGAAAGGTGATCAATCTATTTTCGCTGACCTGCCGTGAACCACTATCTGTTCAAATTGCGGTTGGACCATTCTTTGCATGTCTGCGCTCGAACGCCTTACATGGGAACAAACATGGGCTCCGCTAGTAAGTTAAAAAATTTTATCCTTTTCTTTCAATATATTGGCGGAAAAATATGGCGGAGACGATGTCCGTTGAGCGCCGAGATGATTTATATTATTTTCAATAAATTCAGATACTTAAATATTGGACGCGTTGCAAAATGTGTAGCAGAATGTGTAGCGCCATCTGGGGTCGTGTCTATTGAAGGCCAACCATATCTGACCCAGCCGAGAAGTCAATTTCATAGATCATGCAATGCGCAGTGTCCCGTTTAGCAGGGTCTTCCCGTGCCATCTGAGCCGTAATGTCTGTATTCTTGAACCTGAGAAGCTGAGCCTTCCCAATGACGCGCAGCGACGTTATGACATTACGCGATTGTCGTGGCACCGCTCTGTGCTCCGCAGGCCTTAATCG
>JAFIEM010000018.1 GCA_020832555.1 Natronohydrobacter sp.
TGATTACGGTCATCGCAGCCATGCTGATTTTCCGCGAATCCTATACGGCGGTGCAGTGGCTGGGTGTGGCCTGCCTTTCGGGGGGCATTTTGCTGCTGGCGCTGCGCAACCTGTCGGAAGAAAAGATCGACCCGCGCGCGCTGAAAATCGGTCTGGGCTGGGCGGCGCTGGGGGGCGTGCTGGTCGCGCTTTATACGACCTATGATGCCTGGGCGATTCGGATTTCGGGCGAGCCGCTGGCCTTTCTGGCGTGGTTTTTCTTCCTGTCTTCGGTGGATTTCATGGTGTTGGGGCTGTTGCGCTACCGCAATATGGCGCATCGCCCTGCGCCCCTGCCGCTCTTGCTTCGTGGGGTTGCAGGGGGGCTGATCGCTTATGTCAGCTTCGGGGCGGTGATGATCGCGACGCTGATCGGCAAGGTCGGCGAAGCGGCGGTGCTGCGCGAGACCTCGACCGTGTTTGCCGCGTTTATCGGCTGGTTCATCCTGAAAGAGCGGGTCGGGCCGCGCAAGCTGGCGCTGATGTGCATGATCGCGGCCGGGGCTGTGATCATGGAGCTGGGCCGCGCGTCATAGGCGCGAGGACAGGATGCCCGTGTTGATGCCGCCCATGCGCAATTCGCCGAACAGACGCTGATATTCCATTTTCGGGCAGAGGTTCTCAATCACATCAACACCCTGCGCGCGGGCTTTCTCAGCCGCTTGGGGGTGGCTGACGCCGATCTGCATCCAGATCGTTTTCAGCTTCGGAAATACCGCCAAGGCTTCATCGACGATGGGCGGGACGGCTTCGGACCGGCGGAAGATATCGACCATATCGACCTCTGGCGGGCAATCGGCCAGCGTGGCGCGGATGGTTTCGCCGAAGAGTGTTTCGCCCGCATGGCCGGGATTGACCGGGATAACGCGATAGCCTTTCAGCTTGAGATAGCGCGCAACATAGAAACTGGGGCGGATCTCATTCATCGACACGCCCACCACCGCGATGGTTTTGGTGCGCTCCAGAATGGTTTTCAGCGTGGCGTCTGAGGGTCTGGTCATGGCGGGATGAAAGCGCGCGCGGCGGGGCTTGTCCAGATGAAAAAGCGCCCGGCTTGGGAACCGGGCGCCAGGTGCGGAACGAGGGACAGTAACAAAAGAGACGCGGAGTTCCGGTCCTGCGTCATGACCTTGATGTGGGGTTGTAACCTTGGTTTTCCAGAGGCACTCGCGCAACTGTGAGGGTTTTAGCGTTTGCGCCGTTTCACCCCCCCGCGCTGCCCCGGACGCCCCGCGGTCGAGCGTGGTTTCACGGCATGGTCCACTGCTTCTTCGACCGCGGACTGACGCGCAAGCGGGTCATCGGCGATGGCGAGTTCCACCGCTTCGAGCCGCTTGATTTCGTCGCGCAAACGGGCGGCTTCTTCAAACTCAAGGTTCTCGGCAGCCTTGCGCATATCGGTGCGCAGGGCTTCGAGATGGGCTTGCAGATTGGCACCGGGTTTCACTTTATCAACCTGTGCGGTCACGCGGGCCATGTCGGTATCGCCCTGCCACAGCCCTGCCAGCACATCTTCGACATTTTTACGAACTGTTGTCGGTGTGATGCCGTGTTCCAGATTATAGGCCATCTGCTTTTCGCGGCGGCGGTTGGTCTCGGCCAATGCGCGTTCCATCGATCCGGTGATGCGGTCGGCATACATGATGACGCGCCCATCGGCATTGCGCGCGGCGCGGCCAATGGTCTGCACGAGCGAGGTTTCCGAGCGCAGGAACCCTTCCTTGTCCGCATCCAGAATCGCGACCAACCCACATTCGGGGATATCCAGCCCTTCGCGCAGCAGGTTGATGCCGATCAGCACGTCGAAGGCACCCAGCCGCAGATCGCGCAGGATCTCGATGCGTTCGATCGTGTCAATATCGCTGTGCATGTAGCGCACGCGGATGCCCTGTTCGTGCAGGTATTCGGTCAGATCCTCGGCCATGCGCTTGGTCAGGACCGTGACCAGCACGCGCAGGTCGCGCGCCGCGACCTTGCGGATTTCGTCCAGCAGATCATCGACCTGCATATGGACGGGGCGGATTTCCACTTCGGGGTCGATCAGGCCGGTGGGGCGGATCACCTGTTCGGTGAACACGCCGCCCGTTTGTTCCAACTCCCATCCGGCGGGGGTGGCGGAGACGAAAACCGATTGCGGGCGCATGGCGTCCCATTCCTCGAATTTCAGGGGCCGGTTATCCATGCAGGAGGGCAGCCGGAACCCATGTTCGGCCAGCGTGAATTTGCGCCGGTAGTCGCCGCGATACATGCCGCCGATCTGGGGGACCGAGACATGGGATTCATCCGCGAAAACAATAGCGTTGTCGGGGATGAATTCGAACAAGGTGGGGGGTGGTTCGCCCGGTGCGCGGCCGGTCAGATAGCGGGAATAATTCTCGATCCCGTTGCAGACACCCGTCGCTTCCAGCATTTCCAGATCGAACTTGGTGCGCTGTTCAAGACGCTGCGCTTCCAGAAGCTTGCCCTCTTTGGTCAGTTGCTCCAGCCGCTGTTCCAACTCCCATTTGATGCCCTTGACCGCCTGCTGCATCGTCGGGCGGGGCGTGACATAGTGGCTGTTGGCGTACACGCGGATCTGCTGGAACGTGTCTGTTTTCGCCCCGGTCAGCGGGTCGAATTCGGTGATGCCTTCCAACTCATTGCCAAAGAAGGAGAGTTTCCATGCGCGATCCTCCAGGTGGGCGGGCCAGAGTTCTACCGTATCGCCGCGCACGCGGAAGCTGCCGCGCTGGAAGGCCGCGTCATTGCGGCGGTATTGCTGGGCCACCAGATCGGCCAGAACCTGACGCTGGTCATAGCTTTCGCCGGTAATGAAATCCTGCGTCATCGCCGAATAGGTCTCGACCGAGCCAATACCGTAGATGCACGACACCGAGGCCACGATGATCACATCATCGCGTTCCAGGAGCGCCCGCGTGGCCGAATGGCGCATCCGGTCGATCTGTTCGTTGATCTGGGATTCCTTCTCGATATAGGTATCCGAGCGCGGCACATAGGCTTCGGGCTGATAATAGTCGTAGTAACTGACGAAATATTCGACCGCGTTATCGGGGAAAAAGCCCTTGAATTCGCCATAAAGCTGCGCGGCCAAGGTCTTGTTGGGCGCAAGGATGATCGCGGGGCGCTGGGTTTCCTCGATGATCTTGGCCATCGTATAGGTCTTGCCCGTGCCGGTCGCGCCCAGAAGCACCTGATTTTGCTCGCCCGACAGCACGCCCTCGACGAGTTCGGCAATGGCGGTGGGCTGGTCGCCTGCGGGCTGGAAGGGGCTGGCCATGCGAAAGCGCCTGCCCCCTTCAAGCTTGGGGCGGGTCAGCACGGCGGGGCGTTCCACAGGCAGGTTCAGGTTGTTATGCGGCATGGCGAGGGGCCTTTCGGATGACAGGGCATAGTTGGCCTTTCTGGCCTGTGGTTCAAGCGCCAATCGGGCATGGACGCGGGCGCGGGTGCTGATATTCTGCCGCTTGAGGACCGAGTAGCCATATGAAACCCCGCATCCCGCATCTGCAACTGGGCCTGACCCTTGCGCTATTGGCGCTGGCCATGGCGGTAAGCGTGGATTTCCAGCGCCTTGCCGCCGGAGTGGCGCTGTTCCTTCTGGGCATGCTGATGCTGGAGGACGGGTTCAAGGCGCTGAGCGGGGGCTTGCTGGAACGTCTGCTGGCACGCATGACCGGGAATTTCGGCAAGGCAATCAGCTTCGGGGCTGTGGCGACATCCGTTTCGCAATCCAGTTCGCTGGTCAGCGTGATTTCCATCTCGTTTCTCAGTGCCGGGCTGATCAGTTTGCAGGCGGGTCTGGGGATCATTTTCGGGGCCAATCTGGGCACGACGACTGGTGCCTGGCTGATCGCGGGCGTGGGGTTGAAGGTCGATATTGCCGCTTATGCACTGCCGCTGCTGGTGCTGGGCGTGCTGCTGATGTTCCAGAAAGCGGATGGGGCCAAGGGTGCGGGACGCGTGCTGGTGGGGATCGGGCTGATCTTTCTGGGCATCGCCTTTATCAAGGACGGATTTGACGCCTTCAGCGCGCGGTTCGATCTGACGCGGCTGGCGCTGGCCGGGATCGCGGGGCTTTTGGTCTATACGGCTGTGGGGGCTTTCGCGACCGTGGTGATGCAATCCAGCCATGCGACCATGCTTCTGGTGATCGCGGCCCTGGGCGCGGGGCAGATCAGCTATGACAATGCGCTCGCTGTCGCGATTGGCGCGAATGTGGGCACGACGGTAACAGCGCTGATCGGGGCCACGACGGCGAATTTTCAGGGCAAGCGGCTCGCGCTGGGACATCTGGTGTTCAACCTTGTGACCGGGGCCACGGCGTTGGTGCTGATCGTGCCGTTGCGGGTTCTTGTTGATTGGCTCGCGGCCAGTCTCGGGATCGCGCCGGATGATGCGATGCTGAAACTGGCGCTGTTTCACACGCTCTTCAACCTGCTGGGGCTGGGGCTGATGGTGCCGCTGCGGGGGCGGTTGCTGGTCTGGCTGGAACGACGCATCCCTGCCCCTGCCCCGGCCGCAAGCCAGCCGCGCTATATCGTGGGCGATCTGGGGACATTCCCGGTCACGATCCTGACGGCCTTGCAGAAAGAGGTCGAACGCTTGCAGCGGCATGTTCTGGCGCTGATCAGCACCGGGATCAATCTGCGGATGGAGGATCTGGTCGCCTCGCGCGATCTGGCGCTGACGGTTTCGCGGGCGCGAGAGCCGATCCGGCTGGAGTATGAGCGCGTCTATGAGGACCGGGTGAAAAGCCTGCATGCGGCGATTGTGGCCTTCTGTGCCGATCAGGCCGCGCTGTCGCTGCCCGCGCATGACCGCACGCGGCTGGGCGAATTGCGCGAAGCGTCAGGAGTGCTGGTGCGCGCGGTCAAGGCGGTCAAGCATATGCGCGAGAATGTCACGCGCTTCACCAGCGAGCCGCAGGGTCCGGTGACAGATCTGTATGATCAGTTGCGATTGGGCATCGCGCAGATCCTCGTTGAAATTGCGCGGCTGGACAAGATCTCCGCCGAGGCGCGCTCTTCGCTGGGTTTCGAGGAAGAGCGGCGCGTGCTTGAGATTGCGCATCAGAAATTGTTGGAGCGTCTGGAGGGGTTGTTGCAGACGCGGCGTATCACAGCGGCGCATGCGACCTCGTTCCTGAACGATTCGGGCTATGCGCTGGATGCAGAGCGGCGGCTGGTGCAGGCAGCACAGTTGATCTTCCGCCCCGACGACCGTGCCGAGGCCGAAATCGAGCGGCTGTTGCAGATGGAAGACGATGACGCTTTGACAGCGACCCGCGACGAAATGTCATGAAAATGTCACGGGTCTCGCGCTACGCTTTACCGGTAACGGATCGGAGACCCGGACGATGGCACATGAAAAGCTGGCCGAAAGGCTGGGGGATTATTTCGCAAGACTCGGCAAGGGGCGCGCGCACAAGATCAAGCCCGCAGATGTGGAAAAGGTCATCGTCAAGCTGCGCGCACGGCATGTCGCCTTGGTCGAGGAATTGACGCAAAAGCCCGAGGAGGACGCCCGGATCACGGCGAAAATCAGCGCGGCTGAGGATCTGATCGGGCGTGCCGAATGGCTCTTGGCGCAACTGGCACAGGATGCGAATGCGCCTCTGCGCCCGCCACAGGATTGACGCAGAGGCGCAGGATCATTAGCCCCGGTTCAGGAGAAGGCATAGGGGCGCGCGCATGACGCAACAGGACAGACTTGCAGCGGCGATGCGCCTGTTGGGGGATCTGGTGGCCTTCCCCTCGGTCTCGGGTGACGGAAACCGGGACGTTACAGAATATCTGGAGCGCTGTCTGCAGAGTGCCGGCGCGCGGGTCTGGACAGAGCCCGATTCGACGGGTGCGAAGCTGAACCTGTTTGCAACCATCGGCCCGGACATGCCCGGCGGGGTGATCCTGTCGGGGCATACCGATGTGGTGCCGGTGGCGGATCAGCCCTGGAGCACGGACCCTTTCACCCTGACCGAGCGCGACGGGCGGCTGTACGGGCGTGGCACCTGCGACATGAAGGGCTTTGTCGCGGCCTGTGTCGCGATGGCCCCGGATTTCGCGCGGGCCGATCTGAAAGTGCCGGTGCATTTCGCCTTTACCTATGATGAGGAAATCGGCTGTTTCGGCGCGCAGGCCCTGACCGCCAGTCTGGCGGCGCGGGGCATGCGTCCGGCTGCCGCGATCATTGGCGAGCCGACGCTGATGCAGCTTGTGGACGGGCATAAGGGCTGTTTTGAATACACGACCTGGATCACCGGGCGCGAAGGGCATGGCTCTGCCCCGGATCTGGGGGTCAATGCGGTGGAATATGGTGCCCGTTTCATCCTGAAACTCGTGGAATTGCGGGCACGGTTGAAGGCGATGGCCCCTGCCGATTGCCCGTTTGACCCGCCCCATACCACGATCAACCCCGGTGTGCTGATCGGTGGGCAGGCGCATAATGTGATCCCCGGCAAGGCGCGGATCGACTGGGAAATGCGCCCGGTGCAGGCCAGTGACGCCGAATTCGTCAAGACCGAGCTTGCGCGGTTGGTCGAGACGCTGCTGCCCGAGATGCGCGCGGTCGATCCCGGCGCGGATATCCGCACCGAAATCGTGGCCGAAGTCGCGGGTCTGGAACGTGTGGGCGAGAACCGGGCGCGCGATCTGGTGGTGGAGCTGACGGGGGCGAACGCGGCGGGGCTGGTGCCTTTCGGGACCGAGGCCGGGTTGTTTCAGGCCATCGGTATTCCGTCGGTGATCTGCGGCCCCGGTGCGATTGCGCAGGCGCACAAGCCCGACGAATATCTGGAGATTGACCAGTTGGACCAGTGCCTTGGCTTCCTTGCGCGGCTCATCGGGCGGCTGGAACGCGGGCCGGTCTGAGGGCGCGTCAGAGTTCCTCGACATTCAGCCTGCGCCCGAGAGCGCGGCCGACCTGGAAAGAAATCTCGGAAAACACCTTGTCGAAGGCACGGAACATGGCGCGGTTGAACTCCTGCGCCAGTGGCGTGCCGACATAGTCGACGAAATCCTGCATATCGGGCGCGCTCAGCGGCTGATAGGTCATCAGGAAATAGGATTCGATCCAGTCCTCGATATCGGCGCGGATCTCGGGTTCCTGCGCCCAGACAAGCTGCAAAAGCATGTCCGAGGACATGCCATGGACCGCATTCTCGGCCAGCATGCCCCGGTAATAGGCGAATGAGGTGTTCAGGCCCAGCGAGACATTCAATTCGACCAGTTCATTGGCGTCGATCCGGGCGCGGACCTGTTTCAGCCGCTGGAACCCGTCTTCGCCTGCCATGCCCGCGCGGGCATCGTCCAGCGCCATGCGCGCCAGCATATCCACATCATCATCAAGCAGGGCCTCGCGCGCAGCCAGTTCAAGCCGCAGGATCCGCCGTCCCAGATCGCTCGCGGCGAATTCCAGCGCATCGGCGCGGACCTCGGGGGCGTCGGCAAGTTCGGCGTCCAGCACGCGAAGGAACTCTGCCAGCATGCGCTCTGGCTGATAGATGCGTTCGACATCCTGGGCGAATTGCTCCAGCGCGCGGCCCTGCAGCGGCGTGGAGCCATCAGCCAGAACGGATGAGCGCCCTTCTATGGCCATGATTCCGAACAGTTCCGGCAGTAGCAGCGCGCGAGACAAATCCTCGGCCTGCGCCGGACGGGTCAGGGTGGCGCCGAACATGAGGAGCGCGATGAACAATGTCACACCAAGAAACGCCAGTCTCCGCATTGATCCGACCTGCCTTTGATATACCGGATGTGTTCTAGCTGACTTGGGTTTTCGGTGCCACACACATTCGCGCGTGGCTGCGTGCAGGTGCGATGATTTTCCCCTTGCACCTTTTCCGGTGAGACAGTATCGACCCGTCCAGATCGGAGAGGTGCCGGAGTGGTCGAACGGGGCGGTCTCGAAAACCGTTGTCCCTTCACGGGGACCCAGGGTTCGAATCCCTGTCTCTCCGCCATAATCTCTTCCCGAAATAATTTTTTTATTTTCAATGACTTGAGAGAACTCCCCTTTTCACGGGAACTGCTACGGGACCCTCTAGCCGCGATATTTCTGCAAAATTTCCGAAGCCCCATATATGGGGACCTGCTGGATCTATAGGCTCCATGCCCCCCCTTGGCACATTTGGGAATCATCCGCCGCCTGCCCCCAGCCCAAGGCCACAGCACAATCCATCACCAGCGCTGCGCTTCAGCTTCCCCAGCCCAGCGCCCCGCCAGTCTCAATAGACCTGCCCCTGCGAGACATCTCAAAGATATGCTCGATATGCGGATCGACACCAGCACCACGACAGGAAAGCTGCTGTTGATTGTGCGGGGGGGGGATTGCAGAGTTTGAGCGCCAGATCATGCTGGAGCGCTAGCGCGAAGGAATTGCCAAGGCCAAGGCCAAGGCCCAAGGGACATAAAAGGGGCGTAAGCCCACCGCCAAGGCCGGGGAAGTGGAGGCGCTGTACTCAGAGGTTTTTGGGGCGATCCGGATCGCCCAGCGCCTTGGTATAGGCCGCGCCAGTGTCTACAGGGTCCTTGCCTCTGAGACGCAGACAGAGGGGAATTGATTATGGGCTTTTGTCTGCAGCATCGAGATCGATTTCCTCGAGTGTTCGAGACCGGCGCGTGTAGCAGACACGACTGGGCGGCCCGGTACACCGGGGACCGTCAGCGCACGCCGACCGCGAATTCAGTGGCAGGCCCGAAGTGCCGGTAGACCAGCTCCCCCGGATCGGGCCGTGCTGCCTGTGGATCGAGGATTGCCCCAAGGTGTTCGGCCAGCCGGATCGACCTGAGATTGGCCGGGTCGATGTAACTGACCAGCGTCTCGAACTTGCGCGTCTCTTGCGCCCAGGCGCGCAGCGCGGTCGCGGCCTCGAACGCAAAGCCATGGCCTTCGGCCTTCGGGTAGACCAGCCAGCCCAGCTCCCGTTCCGGGAACAGCGGGCCGTGGTTGATACCTACCTGCCCAAGGCATTCCCCGCTGTCGCGATGCACGATCATGAGTGCACCGCAGCCCAGCAGGCTCCATTGCGCGTGATCTGCGCAGAACATGCCCCATGTGACCGCGGGCGTGAAGGGGCCGCCCATGTACCTTGCACGGTCCGAGGCCATGAAGCCGCGATAGCTGTCCCAGTCACCCATTTCCATCGGGCGCAGGATCAGCCGCGACGTCGTGAGGGTCGGACTCATTGTCATGACATCTTCCATCCTCAGTCTTTGCAGGCGCGACCCTTTGCGCGCGTCTGCCGGGCAGATTCCTGATCGGCCATGTCGATGCTGGTCTGACCGAGATGGCGGGTCAGGATGGCATCGGCAATCTCGCGCATCAATCGCTCGGCATTGGCCCGGTCTTGACCGGCGACATCGGTCAGCGCGACAAGACCCTCGATCCCGGCGACCGTGGCGAGCGAGGCCACCAGATCAGAGGCTTGTGCCGAGGAAAGATCATGCGGCAGCTCGCTCAAGGCACGCTTCATGTAGCCCACCCGCCGCGCACCCCGGCTGCCCGATCCCTCGGTCGCGGTCATGGCATGTGACAAATACTGACGAAACGCCGCCTCGTTTTCCAGCGTGAGCCGGATCATGGCTGCGGTGATTGCCGCCAGTCGTGCACGCAGATCGGTCGTCCCGGCGATGACTTCCTCGTAGGGCGGAACAAGTGTCGCGAGGCCCGCTTCCAAGGCCAGCGCCTGTGGGTCCGAGAAGTAACGATAGGCCGTCGCGCGCGAGATGCCGTGTTCGGCGGCAGCAGCGGCGACCGTGACAGGCTCACCCTGACGCATCAGCCTGCGTGCGCCGTCAAGGATGGCATCGCGGGTGCGCTGTTTCTGGTTCGTTCGCTCGGTTCTGTCCGACATTTGACCTCTCATTCATTTTCCATATTGAGACATCTGTCTCATTGTGATTATAGCAGTCTTATCGCGGGAATCAGTCCCGTCAAGGAGAAACCCATGACGACTTCACGTCACTATGATGTCTTCGGACTTCTGATCAGCTTCCGCGTCCTGCCCGAGGAGGTGGATGGCAAGTTTGCCCTGATGGAGGCCGTCGTGCCCCCTGGGCTGGGCGCGCCGCCCAATTCCCATGCCGGGGAGACCGAAACTTTCCGGGTTCTGGACGGCGAGTTCATGTTCCTGATCGACGGGAAACCTGTCCCAGCAAAGGCTGGCGACACGCTGGTGGTTCCCGATGGCGCACCGCACGCCTTCCGCTGCACCGGCGACGCACCGGGGCGTCTGCTGATCCTGAACGCCCCAGGCCGAATGCATGTGGACTTCTTCTGCGGTGTCGGTCGACCGCTGGCCGATGACAGCACGCTGCCTGAAGCGCCTGACGGCCCGCCCGACATGGCCAGGGTGATGCAGGTTGCGCAGGCCACGGGCATGACGCTGCTGCCGCCCGAACCGGAGGTCGCGCAATGACCGAATTCGACGCGCCGTTCCGCCCGACCTGCCTGCCCGGTCTTGCCCGGATCCAGTTCCGGGCGGCCAGCTTCTATCTGATGGCCGGTCTCGGCTTGGGCATCGTGATGGCCGCGAGCGGGAATTTCACGCTGAAGGGTGTGCATGGACATATCCATCTGCTTGGCTGGGTGACGCTCGCACTTACAGGCGTCGTCTATGCGCTGGCACCCGATATGGCGAAGGGAGCGCTGGCGCGCTGGCATGTGATCCTGCACAATCTCGGACTGCCGATCATGCTGGCAGCACTGACCGCCTATCTCTCGGGTGTCGCCGCCGCGGAACCGGGGATTGCGGTCGGCGCGGTCCTCAGCACCTTCGGGCTCGGGGCCTTTACTCTGGCAATCTGGCGCGCGCTCTGAACGCGCCAGTCACCCCCTTCCCCGCCGGTCTTGCGGCATGCCGGGCAGGTCGCGTATACTGTTGTCACATTTGCTTTCGGAGACACAGAACATGGTTCTCACCCTCGCCGCCCGCACCCATCCGGTTCCGCTGCGAGAAGTCCTGTTCCATGCCTGCATCCCTCACCCTTTCCGGCCTGTGCTGGTCCACGCCTGACGGCACGCCCCTTTTCTCGGACATCACCCTGAGCTTCGGCCCCGGGCGCACCGGCCTCGTCGGGCGCAATGGATGTGGTAAGTCCACGCTGCTGCGTCTGATCGCGGGCGAGATCGCACCCACGGCGGGCAGCATCACCCGTACCGGCACGATTGGATGGATGCGGCAGGACGCCGGGCACCCAGAAGCGAGCGTCGCGCAGGCGCTGGGAATCGCTTCGGGGCTGTCCTGCATCGCACGTCTGTGGCGCGGCGAGGGCGGCGCAGAGGATGCGGGTGCAGCGGACTGGTCGCTGGAGGATCGCTTGGCCGAGTCGCTGACGCGCGTCGGCCTGACCGGGATCGACCCATGGCAACCGCTCGGCACATTCAGTGGCGGGCAGCGCACGCGGCTGGCCCTGGCGCGCGTCCTGCTCGAAGCGCCGGAAATCCTGCTGCTGGATGAGCCCACCAACAACCTGGACGCCGACGGGCGGGCACTGGTTTCAGACCTGCTGCGCGACTGGCGCGGCTGCGTCATCCTGGCCAGCCATGATCGCGCGTTGCTGGAGCAAGTCGATGGAATCGTGGAAATCTCGAATGGATCTGCGGTGTATTTCGGTGGCCCCTGGTCTGGATTTGCCACTGCCCGCGCCGCACGGTTGGCGGCGGCCCGGTCCGCCCTCGACCAGGCCGAACAGGCATCACGCCGCGCGGACATCGCCGCCCAGATGCAGCGCGAAAGGCAGGCGCGTCGCGACAGCCGGGGTCGGGCCGACCGCGCACGCGGGGACGCGCCGAAAATTCTGCTCGACGCGCGCAAGGACGCATCTGAACGCACCGCCGGGCGCGGCAACCGCATCGCGCAGCGACGGGGGGCCGAGGTGACGCAGGCCCTGGCGGAGGCCCGCGCCGCCGTCGAGGTGCTGACGCCGCTCAGGATCGACCTCGCCGCACCCGCGCGGGCGGACGCCAGCCCCATCCTCGCCTTCGATGCTGTCACCTGTGACATCGGCGGGCGCCGGGTTCTGGGGCCGCTCGACCTGCTGGTTCGCGGTGATGAGCGTGTGGCGATCATCGGGCCGAACGGTTCCGGCAAGACGACGCTCCTGCATCTCGCCGCCGGACACCGGGCACCCGGTTCCGGCACTGTTCGGCGCAGCAGCGGCACCATCGCATTGCTGGACCAGCATGTGGCCTTCCTGCGCAGCAACGAGACCCTGATCGAGGCGATGCGGCGCATGAACCCTGACCTGTCGCTGAACGACTGCCACGCCGCGCTGGCCCGGTTTGCCTTCCGAAACACCTCGCCCGCGAAACGCTGCGGCAGCCTGAGCGGTGGCGAGAGGATGCGCGCGGGGCTGGCTTGTGTGCTCTGCGCGCCCGAGCCCCCGGTGCTTGTGCTGCTCGACGAGCCGACGAATCATCTGGATATCGACTCTGTCGAAGTGCTGGAGACCGGCCTGCGCAGCTATCGCGGCGCCCTGATCGTCGTAAGCCATGATCGGGTGTTCCTGAACCAGATCGGTGTCCAGCGTGATGTCTCGCTGACTTGATCCATCCGACACAAGGACCATAAGCATGGATCGACAGATCACGCAGACCATCCGGATCGCGGTGCCCGCCGAGCGCGTCTGGGTGGCGGTCGCTGACGTCATCCGCTGGCCCGACTGGGCCAGCACCATCACATCCGTCCATCAGCTGGACGGAAACGGACTAAAGCTGGGGGCGCGCTTTCGCATCAAGCAACCGATGCAGCCGACCGCCATCTGGGAAGTGACAGAACTGAGCGTTGGCAAGTGCTTCTCCTGGCGCAGCGAGCGCCGCTTCCTGGCCTGGGTCGCAAGCCACGAATTGAACGAGACGTCGCAGCAAGAGACGTCGGTCGCCCTCGGCTTGGGCATCACGGGGCGTGTGAATGGTACCCTGTGGCACATGCTGCGACCCGTTCTCTCCATTGCAATCAAGAAAGAATGTGCCGACCTCAAGGCATGGTGCGAGCGATAGTGCTGGCCGACTTGGACATCGGAATGGACGCTCGCTTCAAGGAGGGTTCAGTTTACGCCAAAGGCAACCCTGCCTGTCCTTTGCAACGCGCGTCACCCGACACAACAGCACCGCTTGCAATCATCGTTGAGGAGAAACCTATCCGGATCATGGAACTGGCCATGTCAGTCGCAACGTTGAAGTCCGGAATCCCAACGCGATCATGCCGATCAATCTGGCGCGGCGGCACATAGTGTTTCTCTTTGCGTGCCGGCTGCCAGATAGAAGATTTTGCGGGTTCTGACTTGATACAGGCTGTCTGCGCATATCAGACATCCTGTTCGCCGAATGACGGCTACGGCAACAACTGGTTGCGGCCAGCGATCTCTCTGAATGGTCGCTTTCCGCCCCTTGCGAAGGCGATGACAGACTCGACCTGTCCGGCCCCAAGCGGGCGGTCCGCTTTTGATTTCCGCATGGGTCGGTTGCGACGAAGCGGCACTCCAAATCTGGTCGCAGGTGTTGATGAGTTATCCCGGCTGTCGTCTGCCCAGAGCGGCTACACCTTCGGCAGCAACGGCCACCCATTGTGGCCTATCCCCTTGCGGCAACGCTTTCATCATAGCGGGTCAACTCACCGACCAAGGCTAGCCCGGTTGGCGTATCCATGCGCTTGCAAAATTCTTCCCAGATGGCGCCGAAAGGCAGGTCCTTGAACTCTTCGGTGAGTGTCAGCCGCGTCGTGAAATCGAGCTTTTCTTCTATCGAACGCAGCCGGTCCCATGGCATCAGGAGTGCGCGCAACAGGGCCTTTTGCATGTTTCGCGTGCCGATGACCCAGGCGGCTGTACGGCTGATGGTCGCATCGAAGAAATCCAGGCCGATAGAGGTCCGGTCCAGCAAATCTGCGCTCACCAGTTCTTGGGCCATGGCAAGAATATCGTCATTCAGCAAGATCACATGGTCGCTGTCCCAGCGCATGGGACGCGAGACATGCAACAGGATCTGCGGCAAGGACAGAGCGACTGCGCTCAGCTTGTCGGCAATATTCTCGGTCGGGTGAAAATGCCCCATATCGAGGCAGAGCAATGTGCCCTTCCGGATCGCATAGCCAAGGTAGAATTCGTGACTGCCGATTGTGCAGGCTTCGACTCCGATGCCGAACAATTTCGACTCTACGGCGTCGCGCATTTTGCCTGCGTCTTGCTTCACCGCAAGGATCGCATCGAGCGACGCTTCCAGTCGCATCCGCGCGGTCATGCGATCAACGGGGATGTCCTTGTATCCGTCGGGAACCCAGATGTTGTTGACACAGGGGCTGCCAAGCTCCGCCCCGATACGCGCCGCGATGTCGCGGGTGCGTTTGCCGTGTTCGATCCAGAAATCCCGGATGCCCGCATCAGGGTGCGATAGTGTCAGGTTGTCGTCGGCTTTCGCGTGGCCAAAGAAAGTGGGATTGAAATCAAGGCCGATACTCTGCTCTCTGACCCAATCCACCCAGGGGGCAAAGTGCTTGTATTCGATCTGGTCGCGGTCGGGCGATTCGTCTGTATCCATGTAGATCGCATGCAGGTTCAGCCGATGCCGACCGGGGATCATGGAGTAAGCAAATTCCAGATCCGCGCGCAACTCGTCTGGTGTGCGCGCGCGGCCGGGGTGATTGCCGGTCGCCTGAATGCCGCCGCCAGAGGAGCCGCTGCGCGTCTCGAAGCCGGTAACATCGTCACCCTGCCAGCAATGCATCGAGATCGGCACGGTCTTGAGCCTGGCGATCGCGGCCTCAGTGTCTACGCCCCAGTCTTCAAAAGCAGCTTTCGCGCTGTCATAGCCCATGCTTTCCTCCCCCGCAGTCGCAATCAGCGCGTGAACGCCTGCACGTTTCCTGCATCCACGTTCAAGATATTCCCAGTCGATTTGGACGATGTATCAGCGGCGAAGAAATAGCAGGCCTCGGCAATGTCTTCTGGCAGGACCGAGCGTTTCAGCATCGAGCGTTTACGATACATCTCCTCCAGCCCCTCTTTGTCAGTGCCATAGGTCGAGGCGCGCTGGTCCAGCCATTCACCTTCCCAGATTTTCGACCCGCGCAGCACGGCGTCAGGGTTCACGACATTGACACGAATGCCAACCTCGGCCCCTTCCAGCGCGAGGCATCGCGCCAGATGGATTTCAGCCGCCTTGGCCGTGCAATAGGCCGATGCGTTTGGCGAGGCCGCCAGACCGTTCTTCGAGGCCACAAATACGATTGACCCGCCCAGACCTTGCGCCCGCATCAGCTTGAATGCCTCGCGGCTGACAAGAAAATACCCGGTCGACAGGATATCCATATTCTTGTTCCAAAGTGCCAGCGTCGTCTCTTCCACGGGCGCTGACGATGCGATACCGGCATTCGACACCAGAATATCGAGCCCTCCGAATTCGACGGCCGCCTCGGTGAACGCCTTGGCAACGCTGTCCTCGCAGGTCACATCCATCGCAACCGCGCGCACCATATCCACACCGTATCGCTGGATCAGATTGTCCTGCGTCAGCTTCAGATTCTCGGCGTTGATATCGGCAAGGATGACGCAGGCACCTTCCGACAGGTAGCGCTCGGCGGTCGCGGCTCCGATACCGCCAGCGCCCCCGGTGACAAGCGCCACGCGGCCTGCAAGCGATTTGGGCTTTGGCATGCGTTGCAGCTTGGCTTCTTCCAGCAGCCAGTATTCGATGTCAAAGGCTTCCTGTTCGGGCAGACCCTGATAGGTGCTGACCGCAGACGCACCACGCATCACATTGATGGCGTTGACATAAAATTCGCCGGAAATCCGCGCTGTTGCCTTGTCCTTGGCGAAGGTGATCATGCCCACACCGGGCACCAGATAGACAACTGCATTCGGGTCGCGCAGCGCGGGGCTGTCTGCATGTTTGCAGCGGTCATAATAGGCCGCATACGCATCCCGATAGGCCGCTATCTGGCCGGGCAGCCCGTCCAGAACTTCTGCCAGATTGCACTTTGCCGGGTCGAAATTCACCACCAGCGGGCGGATCTTGGTGCGCAGGAAGTGGTCGGGGCAGGATGTCCCAAGCGCGGCAAGCGGTTCCATGTCTTGCGCATTCACGAATTCCAGCACCGCCGGGCTGTCGTTGAAATGGCCCACCATAGGCTGATTGCCGCTCACGAATCCGCGAATTGCGGGCATCAGGTGGGCGGCAATGGCGCGGCGTTCGGGCGCGTCCAGCGCCTTGTGCTTTTCCCCGCCAAAGGCAGGCACATTCTCCATGCGCTCATGCAGCCATTCGGTCGCGCGATTGATCACGTCAATTGTAGTGTCATAGCATTCTCTGGCGGTGTCGGCCCATGTAAACAGCCCATGACTTTCCAGCACAACACCATCAGCCTCCGGGTTCTCAAGGCAGAATTTTTCCAGCCACAGCCCCAACTCGAAGCCCGGACGTTTCCAGGGCAGCCACCCGATGCGCTTGCCGAAAATCGCTTCCGTCAGCTCTTTCGAATTCTCGGACGCAGCAATCGCGATGATTGCGTCTGCATGGACGTGATCGACATGCTTGCGCGGCACATACGCATGAAGCGGCGTGTCGATCGAGGCGGCGCGCGGGTTCAGCTTGAAGGTGCAATGCGGGAGGTAGCCGACCATCTCATCTTCGAACTCGACCCCGCGATAGAGCGATTTCAGCGCATTGAGCTTGTCCATGTAGAGCGTTGCAAACCCGTCGAGCTTCATGGACCCGATATCGCCGCCAGAGCCCTTGACCCAGAGCACCTTGACCTGTGCGCCGGTCAGCGAATCGGTTTCCATAACCTTCGCCGAGGTGTTGCCGCCGCCGTAATTCGTAACGCGCTTGTCCGACCCCAGAATGTTCGAGCGATAGAGAAGCAGCTCCGATTCGCTCATACCTGCCGCAACCGTGTCGTCCCAGCGATTGTCGAGCAGAGGGTTCGTCGCTGTTTTCAACATGATGCGCTCCTGTCTGGTCAGATCGACCTGAAATGCCGTTGTGCGTTAGGCTGTGCCATATGTGGCGTTTTGTCAATCTTTTCCAATCACGAACAGTCATGCTGCAACGCAGAATGATTTTTTATGATTGTTTTTGATTGACTGCGCGCGGATTTCCCGGCAGCCTCGACACACGGGAGAAGGCCATGCATGAATCGGAACGCCACAGGATCATTCTGTCTTCCGTCCAGGATCGGGCGGTCATGACTGTGGTCGACCTCTGCAATCTGACCGGCGCCTCCGAGGCAACTATTCGCCGCGACATTTCAGCGTTGCACATGAAGCAGAAGGTGCGGCGCGTGCGGGGCGGGGTCGAGGCGCTGAACCCGCCGCAATTCGTCGGGCTTGCAGGGCGCACTTTCGCAGTGAACCAGACAATGCGGATACGCGAAAAGCAGGCGATTGCCCGCGCCGCGGTCAATCTTTGCGCGGATGGCGAACCGATCATCATCAATGGTGGGACAACCACATTCCAGATGGTGCATCCGCTGGCCAACCGGCGCTGTCAGGTGTTCACCAACTCATTCCCGATTGCCGAACATCTTCTGAAGCACTCGAAAAACACCATCATGGTGTCGGGCGGCGCGATCTACCGCGAACAGAACATTATCCTGTCACCGTTCGAGAACGACGTGACGCGAAATTTCTATGCGCGGCGCATGTTCATGGGCGCGCAGGGTGTCGGCCCGCTGGGCCTGATGGAAGCTGACCCGCTTCTGATCCGGGCCGAGGAAAAGCTGATGGGGCAGGCAGATGAGCTGGTTGTGCTGGTCGATAGCTCGAAATTCAGCCAGCGATCCAGTCTTGTGCTGTGCGGGTTGGAGCGCATCGACACATTGATCACAGATGAGGGAATTACGGACAAGGCAGCCACCATGCTGGACGCTGCCGATGTGAAACTGATCGTCGCCCAGACGGGAGGCGCTCAAGAAGAGGAAGAGGTCGCCTCGTAAACGGCCTTGCAAACTGTTTCCTTGGGAGGAAGTAACATGAAACGTAGGACTTTTTCATCTCTGGCCGCCGGGCTTGGTCTTGCCGCCAGCCTGATGGGCACCAGTGCCATGGCGCAGGACAACATGCGCATAGCACTGGTGGTAAAGGCGCTGGGGATTGGCTTCTTCGAGGCCGCAGCCGAAGGCGCTCAGGAAGCCGCAGCCGAGCTTGGTAATGTCGAGATCATCTATACGGGGCCAACCACGACGACTGCCGAAGGCCAGATCGAGGTCATCAACTCGCTGATCGCGCAGGGCGTGGATGCCATAGCTATTTCGGCCAACGATCCTGACGCAGTCGTGCCCGCGCTGCAACGCGCGATGCAGCGCGGCATTACAGTCATTTCCTGGGATTCCGGTGTCGCCGAAGAAGGGCGGATGATGAATCTGAACCCGTCCTCGACCGAGTTGATCGGCAACACGATCATCCGGCTTGCAGCCGATCACATGCCCGAGGGCGGGCAGGTCGCCATCCTGTCGGCAACGGCCACATCCACCAATCAGAATGCCTGGATTGCGGCGGCCGAAGCGGTGTTGCCGGATTTTCCGGGCATCGAGCTTGTCGCAACCGTCTATGGGGATGACCTGTCGGACAAATCCTATCGTGAAGCGCAGGGGCTGATGGCGTCCTTCCCGGATTTGCAAGCGATCATCGCGCCGACAACGGTCGGCATTCTGGCCGCGTGTCAGGCTGTGTCGGATGCGGGCAAAATCGGTGAGATCAATGTCACCGGGCTTGGCCTGCCGTCTGAAATGGCAGGCTGCGTGGAATCCGGCGCGACCAAGAGCTTCGCGATCTGGAACCCGATTGACCTTGGCTACACGGCCACGATGATCGCGCATGCGCTCGCCACCAGGGCAGCGACGGCAGAACCGGGGGCAGAGATCCCGACCGGGCGAATGGGGTCAGTCACGCTGGACGACACCACCTCGGCGGCCATGTCGGACCCGTTCACCTATGACGCGTCCAATATCGACCAGTTCAAAGACATTTTCTGAACCCCGGCAAAGACCGGCGCAGCCCACAAGCTGCGCCGGGGCACCAACGGCATGGTGACAGATCTGATGTTGATGAAGCCCGAAGCAAAATCCGACCGAGCCGACACGCAGGCTGCTCTGCCGGTTTTGTCACTGGATGGTGTGACCAAGACCTTTCCGGGCGTGACGGCCCTGTCAAAGGTGTCGCTGGCGTTGTTTGCGGGCAAGGTCACTGCCCTTGTGGGCGAGAATGGCGCGGGCAAATCTACAGTCGTCAAGATATTGACGGGGATCTACCAGCCCGACAGTGGCCTCATCGAGGTTGACGGCAACCCCGTCCGTTTTTCAACCGCGCAGGACGCAACGACAGCGGGCGTGACGGCCATCCATCAGGAAACCGTCCTCTTTGATGAATTATCGGTGGCAGAGAATATTTTTCTGGGCCATGCGCCGCGTGGACGGTTCGGCCTGATCGACACCAGGGCGATGGTAGAGCAGGCCCGCAAAATCCTCGCCGGAATTGGGGCGCAGATCGACCCCAAGGCCAAGCTGAAGGATCTCGGCATCGCAAACAAGCATCTGGTCGCGATTGCGCGCGCACTTTCCGTGGACGCGCGGGTTGTTATCATGGACGAACCCACCGCAGCGCTGAGCCAGAAGGAAATCGAAGAGCTTTACGCGCTTGTCGAAGAGTTGAAAGCACAGGGCAAAGCGATCCTGTTCATCAGCCACAAATTCGATGAGATTTTTCGTATCGCCGACAATTACACGGTCTTTCGCGATGGGGCTCTTGTCGGCAGCGGGGCCATCGCCGATGTGACCGAGGCAGCGCTTGTGAAAATGATGGTGGGCCGCGATGTCAGCCAGATCTTTCCAAACCGCACCCGCAATGTAGGTGATGAAATCCTGACTGTCGAAGGGTATGAGCACCCGACCGAATTTGCGGGGATCAGCTTTTCGCTGCGCCAAGGTGAGATCCTTGGCTTTTACGGTCTGATTGGCGCTGGCCGGTCCGAATTCATGCAAGCCTTGTTCGGGATAACGCGGCCAAGCGCGGGCACAGTGCGGATCGACAATGCGCCCGCCGTGATCCGCTCGCCTGCCGATGCGGTGGCCAAGGGTATCGTCTATGTGCCCGAAGATCGCGGCAAACAGGGTGCGATCACCGCGCTGCCGATCTTTCAGAACGTGACCCTGCCTTCACTGGGCCGCACATCGAAAAATGGCTTCTTGCGGCTGGCCGAGGAATTCAGGCTCGCGCGCGAATACACCAGCCGTTTGAGTCTGCGCGCCGCGTCACTTGATACGGATGTCGGCAATCTTTCCGGCGGCAACCAGCAAAAGGTGGTCATCGCCAAATGGCTGGCCACCCGGCCAAAGATCATCATTCTGGATGAGCCGACGAAGGGCATCGATATCGGTTCAAAAGCGGCAGTTCACGAGTTCATGGCCGAACTGGCAGCCCAAGGGCTGGCCGTGATCATGGTGAGTTCCGAAATCCCCGAAGTTCTGGGCATGTCGGACCGCGTGATCGTCATGCGCGAGGGGCGTATCGCCGCGGAGTTATGCGGCGACAAGATGTCACCTGAAACGCTTGTTCGCCACGCCGCCGGAATTTGAAGGAGAGAACCGTGTCAAAACAGGGCCTGATGTCGCGCGAACTGCTTTTGACAGGCGCGATCATTTTGTTGCTGGGCGTCATCGCATCGCGTTTCCCCGCCTTCATCGCGCCGGGAAATCTTGTGAATGTGTTCAACGACACAGCGCCCCTGATCCTGTTGGCCATCGGGCAGATGATCGTCATCCTGACGCGCTGCATCGATCTGAGCGTTGCTGCCAATCTGGCGCTGACGGGCATGGTTGTTGCCATGCTCAACGTGGCCATGCCGGGCTTGCCTGTGCCGGTCATTATCGCTCTGGCGATCACCTTCGGGGCGGTATTGGGCATGTTCAATGGTGTTCTGGTCTGGAAACTGGCCATCCCGCCCATAGTCGTGACGCTGGGGACGATGACGATCTTTCGCGGTATCATCTTCCTGTTGTCAGAAGGCAGGTGGATCAACGCCCATCAACTCAGCGATGCCTTCAAAGCCTTCCCGCGCACTGTGTTGCTGGGGCTGCCGGTAATGAGCTGGATCGCCCTTGGTGCGGTAGCGCTGTTTGTGGTCGTGATGAACCGGACCAGCCTTGGCCGGGCGTTCTATGCCGCAGGCGGCAATCCGCATGCGGCCACCTATGCCGGTATCAATGTCGGACGGACCCAGTTCTGGGCCTTCACGATCTCTGGCGCGCTGTCAGGGTTGGCGGGCTATCTGTGGGTCTCGCGCTTCGCCGTCGCTTTCGTGGATCTGGCCCGCGGATTTGAATTGACGGTGGTCGCGGCTTGCGTGATCGGCGGTGTGGCGATCATGGGAGGCAGCGGCACAGTGCTGGGGGCCATGCTTGGCGCGCTGTTTCTGGGCATTATCAGCAATGCGCTGCCGGTCGTGAATATTTCACCCTTCTGGCAACTGGCGATCTCGGGCAGCGCCATCATCATCGCAGTTGCCCTGAATGCGTCTGCCAATCGCAAGAAAGGCCGGATCATCCTGAAGCGCGCGGAGCAGGCAACATGAGTGATACAACCCGCTTTATCCCCGACCGCCTGCGCTCACCGCTGGAGCAACGCATCAAGAGTTGGGAGACTCTGCTTCTGGCCGTGGCCATCGCGATTTTCATCACCAACAGCTTCATGTCGCCGTTTTTCCTGAACGCCTGGAACCTGAGCGACATGACCTTCAATTTCACCGAAAAGGCCATGATCGCCTTTGCAATGGCATTGCTGATCATTTCGGGGGAGATAGACCTGTCAGTTGCCTCGATCATCGCGCTGGTCTCGACCGCGATGGGGGCGGCGGTGCAGATCGGTGTCGGAACACCGGGGCTGGTGCTGATCGGGCTTGCGGTCGGGCTGCTTTGCGGCGCGTTCAACGGCTTTCTGGTCACGCGCATGGGCCTGCCGTCGATCGTGGTCACCATCGGCACGATGAGCCTGTTTCGCGGCATCAGCTACATCATCCTTGGCGATCAGGCCTTTCGCGGCTACCCGCCGGATTTCGCCTTTTTCGGTCAGGGCTATGTCTTCTGGGTGATCTCGTTTGAACTGGTGCTCTTTGCCGTGCTTGCACTGATCTATTATGTGGTGCTGCACCGCACGAATTTCGGGCGCGCGGTCTATACCATCGGCAACAATCCGGTCGCAGCCGAATTCTCGGGTATCCGGGTTGCGCGGGTGAAATTCATCCTGTTTCTTCTGACGGGACTCATGTCGGGTGTCGCGGCCATCTGCCTGACCTCGCGGCTGGGTTCCACCCGCCCGTCGATAGCCTTCGGCTGGGAGTTGGAGGTTGTTACCATGGTGGTCTTGGGCGGTGTCAGCATCCTTGGCGGGTCTGGCTCGATCCCCGGTGTGGTGATCGCGGCCTTTGTCATGGGGCTGGTGACATTCGGGCTTGGTCTGCTGAATGTGCCGGGCATCGTGATGTCAATCGTGATCGGCGCACTTCTGATCGGGGTTATTGCACTGCCACGCCTGTGGGAAAGGTGGCGCCAGCAAGCAGCGAAGCAGTAGGACAACGCGGTAGAACGATGGAAAAATACGCTTTCAAGATGCGCCTTCATCCGGGCGCGAAGGACGACTACAAGAAACGCCATGACGCGATCTGGCCAGAGCTTGTCACGCTTCTGAAAGAGGCCGGGGTATCCGATTACTCGATCCATCTGGACGAGGAAACGCATATCCTCTTCGGCGTGTTGTGGCGCCGCGACGATCACAGGATGGATGATCTGCCGACCCATGCGATCATGCAGAAATGGTGGGTCCATATGGCCGATATCATGGAGACCCATGATGACAATGCGCCAGTCGCAACGCCCCTGACACCCATGTTCCATATGCCATGAGTGACAAGCATATCGCGGTCATCGACATTGGAAAGACGAATGCCAAGCTGGCACTTGTGCGCCTGTCTGACCTGTCCGAAATCGCGGTGATGACCCTCCCGAACCGGGTTCTGCCCGGCCCGCCCTATCCGCATTTCGACGTCAGCGGCCACTGGGCTTTCCTGCTCGACGGCCTTGCGCAGTTTCATGCCGAACATGGCATTTCGGCAATCACCGTGACGACCCATGGCGCTGCAGCTGCGTTGCTGGCCGCAGACGGGTCGCTTGCCGCGCCGATCCTCGATTACGAGCATGACGGCCCTGACGAATATGCCGCCGCCTATGACGCGATCCGCCCCCCGTTCTCCGAAACAGGCTCGCCGCGATTGTCGATGGGTCTCAACCTTGGCGCGCAACTTCATTGGCAGTTCAAAACCGATCCGGCGCTTTGGGGCAAGGTTCGTCATATCGTGACCTATCCGCAGTTCTGGGCGTATCTGCTGACAGGTGTTCTTGCGACAGATGTGACCTCGCTCGGGTGTCATACAGATCTCTGGAATCCAAATGAGGGGGCGTTTTCAAAGCTCACCGCGACGCTTGGTGTAACTGAAAAGATCGCGCCGCCCCGCCAGCCCGCCGACATTCTCGGGCCTGTTCTGCCCTCGGTTGCGCAGCGTACCGGTCTGGCCCATGACACCCCGGTCCATTGCGGCATCCACGATTCAAACGCATCGCTGCTGCCGCACATAATGTCACGCAAGCCGCCGTTCAGCGTCGTCTCAACCGGAACCTGGGTGGTCGCCATGGCTGTCGGTGGCAAGCCTGTGACGCTCGATCCCGCACGCGACACGCTGGTGAATGTCAGCGCATATGGCGAAGCTGTGCCCTCGGCCCGCTTCATGGGAGGGCGGGAACACAACATAGCTCTTGGTGGCGCATCTTTGGACGCAGATGACCAACAGATATTGGACGTGCTGACGAAACGCTCGATGCTGCTGCCTGCCCTCGTCCCCGAAAGCGGACCATATGCCGGGATGAGGGCCCGATGGGTTGGAGAAGAGCCCGCGCCGGGGTCCGGCCAACGGAGTGCCGCAGTGGGGTTCTACCTCGCTCTGGTGACGGCGCGCTGTCTTGAATTAATCGGGCATGACGGTCCTGTTATTGTCGAAGGGCCTTTCGCCAGCAACAAATCATTCCTGTGGATGCTCGGGGCGGCCTCGTCTTCGCCAGTGATCCCGATGAATAGTGCAACCGGGACAAGCCAAGGCGCGGCGCTTCTTAGCGGGTGCAGTCGAACAGGTGCTGCAAAGGATGTCGTCTTTCCTGCCTGCGAAAAACAGATCGGCGCATTGCTTTCTGCCTATGCCGAAATATGGAAGCACAGCTTGAATTCCACTTGATCCGGCCCGGTTTCGAAATCCAGCTTCAACGCGATTTCGCTGACTGTCGCGCAGGGACCAGGTTTCGCATGATCGCGCCCATGATCCGGAAATCTGCAAGCGCAGCTTCGTGCCGATTGCAGCCGTTGAAGCTTGACAATGCGACTGGTCGCTTCGGTCATTTTCCGAGAATGCGATGCAGCAAGTTGGGCTTGCCGCCCTCTGCGAAGGTGATGGCAGGATCAAGCTGCCCGGTCCAAAGAGTGTTGCGCCCGGCGATTCCCGGCAAGGGCTTCGACCTGCTGCCGCAACCGCAACCGGGCAAGATTCGCAGCTTTCTCTATCAGATCGCGTAGGGGTTACGGATTATCGATCCATTCACAGCCAGAGCGCATTCCGTCAAGCGGGATCAAATGGCTGACCATACCGCTGTCATCGAGGATATGCAGTTCAAAAGCCGGCAGCGCGGCGACAGGTCTGTGCGGCGCGGCACCTGTCAGCGACAGGCTCAGACCGTGCCCGATGGCCGGTGCCGTGCTGGCGAAGACGCCCGCCCAGACTGTCTGCATCGCGCGGTGACTGTGGCCTGCGATGATGCGGCGGACCGGGCTTTGCGTGACCAGCGCCGCGAGGGCGTCGGCATTCTGGAACCCGGCCCTGTCCAGATGCGGGGCCGCGGTCGGAAAGGGCGGGTGATGCAATGCGAGGATCGCTGGTCCGGTTGCTTTCGCGAAAACCTGCGCCAGCCAGTCCAGTTGGTGCGCACCAAGCCCGGCACCGCCATCGGGGCGCGTGCTTTCCAGCGCGATCAGAAAGATATCCCCGATCTGACTTGTGAAACTGAGATGGTCAGGGTGGAAATCGGCCCAGTCGGCAAAGGCTGCGCGAAAAGAGGTTGCGCCGTCCTGATTGCCGGGCATCGGCAGAAGCGGCACCGGGGCTGCACGCAGAAGCGGCAGCACATGCCCATAGCCCTTGGCGCTGCGGTCGATGATGTCACCGGTGAGCACGATCGCCTCGGGCTTGCGGTCCATCGCGGCGATCTGCGCGAAGGCGCCGCGCAGGGCTTGCGCTGGATCATGGAACGGATCTGCGCCGTCGTCGCGCAGGTGCGGGTCGGTGATCTGGGCAATCACGGCCATGGGATCACCCGGAAAACGCGCTGCTGCCCTGTCGGGCCAGCCACAGGTTGACCGCGAGCAGGATGCCCGAGGTGATGGTGATGGCGATGACGCTCATGGCCATGCCGGTCTGGACCGAGCCTTGCTCGAATTGCGAAAACACGAACGTGCCCACAGTGCGCAACCCGGCAGGGGCAAGCATGATCGAGGCCACCAGTTCGCGTGACGCAATGGCGAATACCAGCATCATCGCGGCAATCAGCGACGGTGCCATGAGTGGCAGGGTGATGTGGCGCAGCGCCTGCATCTGGCTAGCACCCGCCACGCGCGCGGCATCGTCGAGCGAGCCGGAAATCTGGCGCAGCCGGGCGACCGCATAGCGGATCGGATAGGGCAGAAGGATGCCGATATAGGCGATCAGCAGGATGCCCGCTGTGCCATAGAGCGTGAGCGGCAGATAGGGCGAGTTCCATGCAAGGATGATCCCCACGGCCAGCACGATGGCCGGGATCGCATTGGGCAGGACCGACAACCCGTCCATGACCGCCCTGCCCCGCCCGGTCCCGCGCACCACGATATAGGCGACCAGTCCGCCAATCGCGGCTGTGGCAAAGGCCGTCACGACGGCCAGCCAGCCGCTTGTGACCAGCGCCTGCGCGGCGCGGCTGCCGTGCTGAAAGATCGGCTGATAGTGACGGGTGTCGAGATTCGACCAGTTCAGCCCGCCCGAGATCGTGCCCATCAGCGACGTGACGGCAATGGCGGCCAGCGGGATGACAACACCGATCACCGCCACCAGCGCGAACAGCCCCAGCACCGGCCAGCGCCAGCGCCCCAGTTCGGCTTTCTCCAGATCGGCGGGTTTGCCGGTCTGGCTGATATAGGAACGCCGCGTTGCAATCCAGTTCTGCAGCGTGAAGGCCGCAAGCACCATGGCCATCAGCATGACCGAGCCCAGCGCGGCACCCGACAGGTCAATCGGCCAATCTGACAGGCGCGTATAGATACCCGTCACCAGAACCTCGAAACCCGTGCGCGCAGCAAGCGCGGCGGGGGTGCCGAATTCCTCGATCGACATGGCGAAAACGATCAGCAGGCTGGCCGCGATGGCGGGGATCGAGAGCGGCAGGGTGATCAGGAAAAACGCCTGAAGCGGGCGCGCGCCATGCACCCGCGCTGCCGAGGCAAAGCGCCCACCGACCATTTCCAGCGCGCGGGACACTGCGAAATAGACCAGTGGAAAGAGGTTTAGCGTCATCACGAAAGCAACGCCCGTGAAGCTGAACAGGAAGCGCCCCATGTCAAACCCGAGAAGCTGGAACAGATAGCCGCGCGGTTGCAGCGTCATCATCCAGGCAATCGCGGCAATGAAGGGCGGGATCAGGAAAGGGATCAGGAACACCACATCCCAGACGCGCGCGCCGGGGATATGGAACAGCCCGCGCAGGATGCCGATGGGCAGGCCGAAAATGAGGCAGCCCAGCATCACGGAAAAGGCCAGCATCAACGTGTTGCGCGCCTGTGTCATCAGCCGGTCATTTTCGGTCAGGATCACGAGTTTTGAAAAAGCCCCTGCAAAAGAGCCGCGCGCGAAATCGGGAAAGACGGCTTGCAGCAGGATGAACAGGACCGGCAGGCCGACAAGGATCAGAAGTGCTGCCGCGGCGAGCGTGGTCAGGACAGATTGAGCGCGCAGCATTTCGAAACGGCCTTTCGCGGACATGAGGATGGCCCCGAATCGCGCCGGGGCCATGACAGGAGGTGCAGGACGATCAGCGGTTGGTCACGGTCTCGTTGAAGCGCGCGATGATCTCTTCGCGGCGGGCAGCGACGGCATCCTCATCAACCTCGATCACATTCAGATCGTTGATGCCGGGGCGCAGCCCTTCGACATCGGCGCGCGCAGGCATCATCCACGTTGCCGCGACGAGTTCCTGACCGGCTTCAGACAGGACAAAATCCACAAAAGCCTTGGCGGCGTCCGGGTTGCTGGTCGATTGCAGGATCATCATCGGGCGCGGTGCGATCACGGTGCCGCTTTCGGGCACGATCACTTCAATGGTCTCGCCGCCCGCCGCCTGTGCATAGCTGATATAGTCGACCGCGCCAAACACGACGGCTTTCGCACCTTGCAGGACGGGGTTCAATGCAGCGGCATTGGGGCCGGGAACGATCATGTCATTGGCGGCAAGCCCAGCGAGCAGCTCCCATGCGCCCTCGCCCATCGCGGCTTCCAGACCGGCAACAAGGTCAAAGGCCGCGCCGGATTGAGCCGGGTCGGGCATGGTGATCAGGTCGCGATAGGCTTCATCGGTCAGATCAGACCATTCCGACGGGCGCGGCGCATCGCTTTGCGTGTTCCAGACCATCGCAAGCGCGGAAATACCCTGCGCGACATAGTGGCTATGCGTGAGGAAATCCGGTACTTCGGCGGCATTGGGCGAAAGATACTCCATCAGCAGACCGCGCTCATACATGTCCACTGCCGACCCCCAGCTTGCGGAAACGACCACATCCGCCTGCGGGTTGGCCTCTTCGGCTTCGAGCCGGGCCATG
Source organism: Natronohydrobacter sp. (assembly GCA_020832555.1). Taxonomy (GTDB): domain Bacteria; phylum Pseudomonadota; class Alphaproteobacteria; order Rhodobacterales; family Rhodobacteraceae; genus Roseinatronobacter. Next base: position 27,960 of record JAFIEM010000018.1, read on the forward strand.
ACCTGCCCGGTCGTGCCCTGAAACACATTCACGGTGATCCCGGTTTCCGCCTGAAACGCCTCGGCCAGCGCATCGGCAAGCCCACCGGGGCCAGCGGTGTAGAAGGTAAGCGTGTCAGCATGGGCGAAAGTGCCGATCAGACCAAGCGAAGCGGCAAGGGCAGTAGTGCGGAGCATGAAGGCGTCCTTTGTCAGTAAGGGTTAATGCGGAAAGACCCGCAGGCGTTCGGGATCAATCGCCAGAGGGATGCTGCTGTTCAGGGGCGCCGGGCGATCCGTGGGGCAGACAAGGCTCGCGCCTTCGCCGTTCAGCCCAAGATGCAGAAGGTAGCGATCCCCCTGAAACTGGCAGCGCAGTACCTGCGCCATCAGCGCGCCCTCGGGATCGGGGCGGATTGCAGTGCGCGGGATCAGGATGCGTGCGGGACCGTCGGGCACCTGACCGGCAAGCGAGGGCAGGTTCAGGTGATCGCGCGCGCAGGTGAACCCGTGCGCGGCGCAAACCTTGCCGTCAACAAGCGCGCCGATATTGAGAAATTGCGCCACCTGCACGGAAGCCGGGCAGGCAAATATCTGCTCTGGCGTATCGATCTGGGCTATCTCGCCCCCCAGCATGACCGCCACACGATCAGCAATGGTGAAGGCTTCGGACTGATCATGGGTGACATAGATGGCCGAGAGGCCCAATTCGCGCAGCAAGGCCCCGATTTCCAGTGCCAGCCCTTCGCGCAATTCGCGGTCGAGATTCGAGAGCGGCTCATCAAACAGCACGAGCGGCGGTTCGGCGACGATTGCGCGCGCAAGCGCCACGCGCTGCTGCTGCCCGCCCGACAATGTGCCGGGGAAGCGCTCGGCCAGATGCGACAGGCCCACACGATCCAGCGCACGCCGGGCGCGAGTTTCGCGGTCGCTGCGTGCCAGTTTGCGCATCCGCAGGGGGAATGCCACATTCTCCAGCACGCTCAGATGCGGCCAGATCGCGTAATCCTGAAACACCATGCCGATGCCGCGCGCCTCTGGAGGGGCGTTGAACGTGGCACCATCCACCACGCGATGCCCTGCAATCTGCATCTGCCCGGAACTGGCGGACAGGAGACCGGCGGCGATCCGCAGAAGCGTGGTCTTGCCGCACCCTGACGGCCCCAGCAGGGCCACGACCTCGCCGGGGGCAAGATCAAGGTCGATATTGCGCAGAACCTGGGTGTCGCCGAAGGATTTGGCGATCTGGACTGCGTTCAGGGCGAAGGGGCGGTCACTTTGCAGATTTGTCATCATGAGCGCGGCGTAGCAGGGTTTTGTAACAGTTTTCTGACGGAAGCCGCATTTCACAGACGAGGGCCGCAGGGATTTACTTGGCTCAGCCCACCGCCGCCAGACAGCGGCAAGCCGGATACCGGGGCATACGCCATGCGACCGGGTGCTTCACCCGTCATCAGACTGGCCGAAATGCCTGAGAACAGGGCGTGGGATGATAAAACCTGCGTGCGCTCTACGTTCGGGCATGTTCCCGGCTGGATTCTGCGCTAGGTTAGCGCTGACACCTGTTCCGACCCCCAAAACGAGGCGCGACATGTCATATTGGATGAAGCTCATTGCGATCTGTCTGGGTCTGACACTTGTCAGCGTGACGGGTTGGGCCATGTTTCTGCCCGCCTCGCACCCTGTGCTGGAACGGATGGGTCTGCTTGGCCCGATGCGGGCGGTCGGCCTGCCCATTCCACAGGCTGGGAATGGGTCAGCCGGTGGCGGCCCGCCCTTCCGGGGCGGCGGCGAGGTGCAGGTGATCGCGCAGGAAGTGGCCGAGGCCAGTTCGGGCAGTCGCCTGGTGTCCATCGGCACCGCCAGGGCGCAACGCAGTGTCACGCTCTCGTCAGAGGTGGCGGGCACGCTGAAATCGGTCGCTGTCCGGTCCGGTGATTGGGTTGAAGCGGGCAGTCTGGTCGCCGAACTGACCGACGAAGCCCAGCAGCTTGCCGTCGCGCGCGCTGCACTGGCGCTTCAGGACGCGCAGGCCCGCGCGGATCGTGTGGCGCAGTTGCGCAGCAGCGGCTCCGCGACGCAGGTGCAGATTGACGAAGCGGAGCTGGCGCTGAACCGCGCGACGCTGGATCTGCGGGATGCAGAGTTTGAATTGCGCCGCCGTGAGATCACGGCGCCTATCTCGGGGTGGATCGGACTGATCGCGCTGGAGCCGGGAAATCAGGTCACGACAAGCACGGAACTGGTTCGGCTGGATGACCGCAGCGCGCTATTGATCGATTTTCAGATCCCTGAGCGGCTGGTCGGTCTGATCAGCGTGGATGATGCACTACAGGCCAGTCCGCTGTCGCGACCGGGCGAAGTGATCACGGGCCGCATCAGCGCGATTGACGCGCGCGTGGATCAGGGCAACCGGTCGCTGCGGTTACAGGGTGAAATCGCGAATGAGGATGACCGTCTGCGCCCCGGCATGGCCTTTCGCGTGACGGTCGATCTGCCCGGTGAAATGCTGCCGCTGGTCGATCCGCTTGCGATTCAGTGGGATCGCAACGGCGCCTTTGTCTGGGCGCTGGATGCAGACAGCAAGGCGCAGCGCGTCCGTGTCGAGATCGTGCAACGCCGCGATGACACGGTGCTGGTACGCGCGGATCTGGAACCGGGCCGGGTGATTGTGGTCGAAGGCGTGCAGAACCTGCGCCCCGGTGCCGAAGTGGCACCGCGCGAAATCCGCCCTGCCCCGCAACCTGAGGAGCCCGAGCTTCTCAGCTTGCAGGCCAGCGACACGACGGAAGTCCCTGACACGACACCGGATATCTGACGCGAGGATTGCCATGACACCGCCGGAAAAGACCGCGCCAGAGAACACCACGCCCGCAATGGACAGCGAAGCCGCGACAGAGTTGCGCGAGGTCGCGCGCTCCGGCATTGCGCTGTTCGTGCGCCGCCCGATCCTGGCCTTTGTGTTCAGTGCGCTGATCGTGATTGCCGGACTGGCGGGGCTGTTTGCGGTGGAAGTGCGCGAGCTGCCCGATGTCGACCGTCCGGTGATTACGGTGACGACACAGTTCAGCGGCGCAGGCCCCGAGAGTATCGACCGAGAAGTGACCAGCCGCATCGAGGGGGCTGTCGGGCGGGTCGCGGGGGTGCAGAGCATTTCGTCGGATTCGCGATTCGGACGCTCGCGTGTGGTCGCGGAATTCAGCGATTCCACCGATATTGATGTGGCGGCCACGGATATCCGCGATGCGATCGGGCGCATCCGCAATGCCCTGCCCGACGGCGTGCAGGAGCCGCGCATCATCAAGGCGGATTCGGATTCCGATGCGGTCATGCGGATCAGTGTGACCTCGGCGGCCCGCTCGGTGCAGGATCTGACGCAACTGGTCGAAGCTCTGGTCGAGGATCGCCTGATCTCGGCCCCCGGTGTCGCCGATCTTCAGGTCTTCGGGGCGCGAGAGGCGATTTTCCGCGTCGATATCGACATGCTGGAACTGGCCGCGCGCGGGTTGAGCCTTGCGGATCTCCGTGCGGCGCTGCGCAATGTCTCTTTCGACGTGCCTGCGGGCGCGCTTTCCAATGAGCGCCAGAGCATTCAGGTCCGCACCACGGCCAGCGTTCAGACGCCGCAGGCATTTGAGGCGCTGGTGTTGCGCGATGACGTGCGGCTTGGCGATGTGGCAGTTGTCACTCTTGGGCCTGCGCCCGGCGAGACCATTCTGCGCGCCAATGGCGAAACGGGTATCGGTCTGGGGATCATCCGGCAGGCACAGAGCAACACGCTGGAAATCTCGCGCAATGTCCATGCCATTGTGGACGAGTTGCAGGAGATCATGCCTGCGGATGTGCGCATCTTCGTCACCTCGGATGAGGCAACATTTGTCGGTGGCGCGATTGTCGAGGTGATGAAGACCCTGACCATCGCGTTGTTGATCGTGATTGCCACGATCTATCTGTTTCTGCGCGATGCGCGGGCCACCTTCATCCCGGCCGTGACCCTGCCTGTGGCGCTGATCGGGACTGTGGCCGCGATCTATCTGGTGGGGTTCTCGGTCAATATCCTGACCCTGCTGGCGCTGGTTCTGGCGACAGGGATGGTGGTCGATGATGCTATCGTAGTGCTGGAAAACATCGTGCGGCGACGGGCACAGGGGCTGGGACCGCGCGCTGCAGCCGTGCTGGGAACGCGGCAGGTGTTTTTCGCGGTGGTGACAACAACCGCGACGCTGGCGGCGGTTTTCGTGCCGCTGTCCTTCCTGCCCGGACAGGCAGGCGGGCTGTTTCGCGAGTTCGGCTTTACGCTCGCCATGTCGGTGCTGCTGTCATCGGCCGTGGCGCTGACGCTGTGCCCGGTGCTGGCCAGCCGGTTGTTGCGCGATGCAGACAGCCCCGCCCGCGAAGGCCCGGTCGCCCGGTTCGGCACATCGCTGGCCGGGATCTATGCCCGCAGCCTGGACCGCGCGCTGAATCAGCCTTTCGCGGTGATTGCGGCCGCGCTACTCTTTGCGGCCTCGGGGTGGTTCGCAGCCCAGAGCATTCCGCAGGAACTGACCCCGCCCGAGGATCGCGGCGTCGCTTTGCTGAGCGTTTCAGCGCCGCAAGGGGTATCAATCGAATACACAGATGCGAAGGTCCGCGAGATCGAACAGATCATTGCCCCGCTGCGGGCCTCGGGCGAGGTGACGAATCTGTTCTCGATCATCGGGTTGGGTGGCGGGGACAACCGCGCCTTCATGGTGATGACGCTGGCCGACTGGGACCAGCGCGACCGCAGCCAGCAGGACATCGTGGGCCAGATCAACGCGGGACTGCGCAATGTGATCGGCGTGCGGGCCTTTGCGATCCAGCCCAATTCGCTGCGAATCCGCGGTGCGGGTCAGGGCCTGCGCTTTGCGGTTCTGGGCAGCAATTACGATGATCTGGCGGATAATGCCCAATTGCTGGTCGACCGCATGAATGATGACCCGCGTTTCGGGCAGGTGCGGCTTGATTTCGAGACGACACAGCCACAGCTTTCCATCGAGGTGGACCGGGAGCGCGCCTCTGATCTGGGGGTGAATCTAGACGGGCTGGGCGAGGCGCTGCAAGCGATGCTGGATGGCAGCAGCGTCGGTAGTGTCTTTATCGATGATCGCAGTTTCGACATCCAGATGCTGTCGACCCGGACCCCGGTGCGCGACCCCGGTGATCTGGAGCAGAGTTTCATCCGCACGCAGTCGGGGCAGATCCTGCCGATTTCAAGCTTCATCAGCCTGCAGGAACGCGCAACCGCGCCACAACTGAACCGTGAAGCACAGCAACGCGCTGTGCAGGTCACGGCCAGCCTTGCGCCGGGCTTTCCGCTTGGCACGGCTCTGGCCGAGGCCGAGCGGCTTGCCGCCGAGATCCTGCCTGCAAATGAACGCCTGTTGCCGCTTTCAGAAGCGGCGACGCTGGACGAGACATCGGGCGGGATCGTGCTGGTTTTCGGCTTCGCGATATTGATCGTGTTTCTTGTGCTGGCCGCGCAATTCGAGAGTTTCATCTCGGCGGTGGTGGTCATGGTGACAGTTCCGCTGGGGCTGGCCTGCGCAGCCTTTGCCCTGCTTTTCACTGGCGTCAGTCTGAATGTCTATTCCCAGATCGGTCTGGTGCTGCTGGTCGGCATCATGGCCAAGAACGGCATCCTGATCGTCGAATTCGCCAACCAGTTGCGCGATGAGGGCGCGAATCTGCGCGATGCGATCCTGAACGCCTCGACCATCCGTCTGCGCCCGGTGATGATGACCATGACCTCGACCGTGCTGGGCGGCGTGCCGCTGGTTCTGTCCACCGGTCCCGGTGCTGAAGCGCGAGAGGCATTGGGATGGGTGGTCGTTGGCGGGCTTGGGCTTGCGACGCTTGCGACGCTCTATCTGACCCCGGTGGCCTATCTGTTGCTGGCACGTTTCAGCAAACCCCGCGCCGAAGGACAGCGGTATCTGGAGATGGAACTGGCCAAGGCGGCTGGAAACAAGGCGGTTTAGCGGTCGCGCAAAAGCCGGTCAGCACGCTTGCATCTTGCCTTATGCCTGCATGGCAAGGGGACACGACGCGGGTATGGGACGAAGATCGGCGCAGATTTCCACTTCGCCGAGAACTGCTGTGACAGCGCGTTCGACATGATGCTGCACTCTGGCCAGGTCCTGCAGGCTTTCAACCGCGACCTCGGCTTTCAGGTCGACGACATGATTCTCCGGCAGGCGGCGGATGCGCAGTTTCGCGACAGTCACGATTTCCGGGCTTGCCTCTATCGCCTCCAGAACGGCCAGCGACAGCTTGGGGTCGATCCGGTCCAGAAGCATGCCCAGCGCGCGCCGCCCCACAGTGAACGAGGTATAGCTGAGCAGAGCCGCAACGCCGATCGCCGCCAGAGTATCCGCTACGGGCAGACCAAACCACGCACCGAGCAGACCCAGCGTGACCAGAACCGTGCCCAGCGAATCGGTCAGGAAATGCGCGGCATTGGCTTCCAGCGCCATACTGCCCGTGGCGCGGGCGGCGCGTTTGACGATCAGGTGCCGGATGAAATCGGTGATCGCGGCGAGGGCAGCCGCCCCCAGATACCACGCCTCGATCTGCATCGGCGCTGTGCCATGCACCAGCTTGAGCCCGGCCAGATGCCAGATACAGACCGCTATGACGGCCAGAAGCAGGGCCTCGGCAAGTGCGGCGAAGGCTTCCAGCTTCTCGCGCCCGCAAGTCCAGCTGGGGTCCGAGCCACGATCCGACAGGTTGACCACAATCACCGTGACGCCGGTCACGATAATGTCGATCAGCCCCTGCAACGCATCCGCGACCAGCGCCAGCGAGCCGGACAGGACACCGACAATCAGCTTGCCGATCGTCAGCACGATGGTCGTGATCAGCGACCCAATGGCCACCATCAGCTTGTAGCCATTCCGGCCCATGCCAAGCCAGGTGCCAAGCCCGCGTGGAAGTCTGGGGTTTGCGCTGAAATCGGTCATCGTGCCTCCAGGTTGAAGGCAGGCGCTAGCACCGGAATCGGGCGAAAATTGGAAGGGAATCTGTTACGCGAAGCCGGTTTCGCGGATCGTCCAGCGCGCAGCGGTGACAGCAGGCTCCAGGCTCAGGCGCCCGACGATCTGTTCCAGTGCCGAATCCGAAGTGGTGTCGGCATTGACCTCGGCGGTCACTTCGACGCGGTCTGTATCTTCGATATTCTCGGATTCCAGCCCGGTCAGATGCAATCCGTTCTCGGCAAAGCCCTGCAGCATCAGCGCACGGACATGGGCTTCATGTGCCCCTTTGCAGACAATCTCGACCGCATAGTAGCGCGTCAGTTCCGTGGTCTGGATCGGCTGACGGTCGAGCACGCGCGCGAGCGGGCGCAGGCCCAGATTGACAAAGACCACCGCCCCTGTGACCGAAGCTGCGAGCATGAATTCCCCCGCGCCCGCCAGCATCCCGATGGCGGCGGCACACCAGAGCGTCGCGGCGGTGTTCAGCCCGCGCACATTGAAGCCCTCGCGAAAGATGATGCCCGCGCCCAGAAAGCCGATACCGGAGACGATCTGCGCCGAAACGCGGGTGGGGCTGATTTCCTCTGGAAAGGCCGCCGAAAACAGCACGAAACTGGCCGCACCAAGAGCAACCAGCGTGTTGGTGCGCAGCCCTGCAAGGCGCTGACGCCATTGGCGCTCCATGCCGATAATCGCGCCGAAGAGCAGCGCTGCGGCAAGGTTGAGAATAGGCTGGAACGGGATCAGGTCGGGCATGATATGTCCTTCACGGTGCAAGGCGTCATGACAAGCGAATGTGACAGGCTTACGACGCGGGTGCCCAGAGCAGGCGGATCTCGGACAGGTCGCTATGTGCCTGTTGCAGGCGGAAGGCGACACGGGTCTGCGCGCCCGCGACCGGCACTTCTCGCAACTCCACCACGGCGATGACGCCCTCATCGCGGTAATCGAGGCTCAAATGCCGGATCGCCCCCAGCGGCACGATCCCCTCCAGACAGTCGCGGACCACCTGGGCCAGTTCGGGGCGCAGCGCCGATTCGTGGGCGGCGGGGCCATCGGCATGGCCGTCAGGTTCGGGATGGATGATGATCTCGCTCACATCGGGCAGCGTGGCCAGCACCTGCGCGCGCGCAGCTTCGGTCAGGCGATGGGCTTCCGAGAGCGTCATTGCAGGGTCGAGCGCGATATGAACATCTGCCTGAATGGCCCCGCCCATATGGCGCAGTCGCAGATCATGCGCGTCACGTACACCGGGGGTTGCCATCAGTGCATCTGTGATGCGGGTCGCGGTTTCCTCGGAGGGCGCAGTATCGACCAGTTCGCGGATCGCCGGGCGGCCATAGACCCATGCCACACGCCCCAGCATCAGCGCGATGATCGCAGCCCCCAGCGCATCGGCCCAAGGCGCACCCAGCATAGCGGCCCCGATCCCCGCAAGCGCCACGACCGAGGTCGCGGCATCCGAGCGGTGATGCCAGGCATTGGCGGCCATCATCTCCGAGCCGGTGCGCTTCGCGACGGCTTTCGTATAATGATAAAGCCCCTCTTTCAGCGCAATCGACAGCGCGGCAACCCAGAGCGCCAGCGCGCCCGGTGCCATCTGGGGCGGGTCCAGAAACCGCAGGCCCGCATCAATCAGGATACCCCCTGCCGCGAGTGCCAGCATCACGGCGATGGCCAGGGTGGCCAGCGTTTCAAACCGGCCATGACCGAAAGGATGATCAGAGTCAGGCGGGCGATGCGAATGTCCCAGCGCCCAGATCACGGCGGCGTCCGAGGCAAGATCGGACAGTGAATGCACACCATCCGCGACCAGTGCCTGACTCTGCGCCAGCAGCCCCGCCACGATCTTGGCTGCGGCGAGGGGTGTATTCAGCAAGACGCCCGCCCATGCGGCGCGGCGCTTGTCGCGCAATCCCTCTGCGTCAGAGATGAACCCGGAATCCGTCATGGTGACACTCTTCTACAGGCGACCCAGTGGCGTTATCTGGCTGCTATTGTGCCGCGCCTTGCAATCCTTTCGCAAGATCGGGACAGCACAGACCCATTCGGCGCAGTCATGCACCAGACGCGCGTGATTGTCACGGTCCAGACGTGCGACAACGGCGATCTGTGCCGCAGCGGGAAGAAGGGCGAGGCAGCGCGCGGCCTCTTCGCTGGGAAGTTTTGCCAGCGCCTGCGCAATCTCGTCGGGCGGATGGCGCAGGATTTCGGGACGGCCCGGTTTCATGCTGTCACCATAGAGGAAGGCCCGCAGATGCGCCGCTGATACGCGCGTGGTGCGGAAGGTCGGGGATTGAAGGCCCATGACAGTCTCCTTTTCGGACAAGCCCCCGCCCGATGATCAGGACGAGGGCTTTCGCGTGGTCAGAAATCCACCCCGATCAGCCATGCAGCCATCGAGAAATACACCAGAAGCCCCGAGAAATCCTTGATCGTGGTAATGAACGGGTCAGCGCCGGGGGCATGGTCCACGCCGATCTTGATCATGATATAGGGCAGCAGGAAGCCGAGGCAGGACGCAAGAAAGACCGAAGTGAACAGCGCCACGCCCACAACAATGCCAAGCTGTGGCAGATCATTCGGCAGCCCTTGCCAGAAATAGGCGACCATGCCCGCAACAATCGCAATGCCCACTGCCATGGTCAGACCCACCAGCGCCTCGCGCGCGAAGTTCTTGCGCCAGAAATCCTGCATGGTGATATGCCCCAGCGCATAGCCACGCGCGAAGATGGTCGAGGATTGCGTGCCGACATTGCCACCCATATCCATCACCAGCGGAATGAAGATTGCCAGCGCCAGAACCGCGCCCAGAATATCCTCGAACTGGTCGATCAGGCCGCCCACGATCAGACCGCCAGCCAGCGTGACCATCAGAAACAGGATGCGCACGCGCACTGTGTACCAGATCGGCCCCTGTGTCAGCTTTTCAGAACGCACATGATCTTCGGTGTGGAACATGTCCCCCACGCCGGCCTTGAAATAGATGTCGTCCGAGGTTTCGATTTCGAGAATATCCATCGCGTCATCAAAGGTCAGAACACCGGTCAATTCGCGCTTCGCGTTGACGACAGGCAGCAGCGGCACGTCTTTCAGTTGCAGCCGCCGTGCGGCGGATTCCTGATCCATATCCTGCGGCACGGCCAGATCAGCCCCGTCGATATAGGCCGCAACCGTGCTTTCCGGATCTGCGCGCAGCAGGGCCGAAAGTCGCGCGAAACCTTTGTAGCGGCCCTGCGTGTCGAGGATGAACACGACCGCTGCCTGCCCGGTGGGCACACGGGTACGGCGCACGGCCTCGATGGCGTCTGACACTTTCGCGCCGTCGGTGACATAGACAAAGGCATCACGGATGCGCTCGGAAACCGGGTCGCGCGTGGGGCGGGTGGGCGCGATGGTGGCGGTGCGGAGAGTTTGGGTTACTGTGGTCATTGGTCTTGTCCTTTGAAGGATATCAGGGAAATGGCGTCTTTTTCTATGTGCAGCAGGCCGCGATCGTCGTCGGGAGGGTCATCCTCTCTCCGGGGCGTTTCAGGCCAGACGCGCCTTGCATCGGCGTCGATGACCGGAACGCGCGCACGCAGAGCCCCGGCGATGAGATCGGCCGTATCGCTGCCGCCCGGCAGGGCCAGCACCATGTCAGGGCGCGAATCTGCGAGCATGAACGCGTTGCGGATCGCTTCGGCGCGCTTGCCAAATTCCCGCCAGTTTGCGGGATAACGCACCACATGCAGGCGCATTTCGCGAGCCCAGTCTTCGGCTGTGATGCCAAGCGCGCCGCTGCCACCGTGGATCAGCACCGTAACGGGTCGCAAGGCATGGGCGCAGAGCAGGGCGTGGCGGATCAGGGCGACATCCTCCAGATGCCGCCCGCCCGTGATGATAAGACGCATGAGACGCACTCCCGTCGCTCAATGCAGGCAGAGCACAGGCCTCAGCCCGCGCGCGGCGCTGCAATCAGAGAAAGAGGTGCGCAAGGCTGCGCCGCGAAAAGGCGGGTTTCAGACCGCAGATGTCTGGATATCCGCCACTGCGGAACAGGTTTGCCTGTCAGCGCGTCGCGCAGCCAGACACGGACAAGGGGATCGGGACGCTGCGATGCGCCGGGGGGTGCCATATGGGCGAAGTGAAAGGTCATTGTTGTGCCTCCGTCCAGCCGAACCGGTCTGGAGGCACAGGGGCCGCGTCACATAAGCGCGCCCCGAAGCCGCAGACAGGCCGGGTGGTCTGAATTTATCCGGAAGGTCTGGCGGCTGCGCAGATAAGTGCTTAACGCAGAGGCCAGACCGCTACTAGAGCAACTGTCCATGGGTCTCTCTGGTTGGTTCACGAAAATGGCTGCACAAGGGCAGCAATCGCGAAATAGTGTCGAGTTTCTGCGAAGTCAACCGTTGAAGTGCCGTGAGGGAGATCGTTCGTTCGGGTTCGGATCGTGAACCGCAGCGATCTATTCGGTGACGTCACCGCAGACTGGTAAGCGGTGCGACCCAGGGCGCAACAGTGGAAAGCTGCTGCCCCTCACCTCGGCGCGTGTGACCTGCTTGCGCTCATGGCAGCCATCGGTTAGCGCCATGTGAGCGCGTCAGGTCTGCCGCGATTTTCGGGTCAGACTGAGCATATCAGCGATTCAGGTCAGAACTGATCGGTGCCTGAACGCGCATCACGATCTGTGCGCATTCCGGGACAGGCCGGATGTTCATTCAGGCAAGACGGCGGGGCAGATACTCCCCGCGGTGAATGGTTCCAAATTGCACTATATGAGACTGGAACAGGACAGACGGTTGATGGAAAAGATGCTGGCACAAGACAGGAAAGCTGTCCCATTTGACTCGTCGCGACTGAGTGTTGTGCCGATGATGGATGGTGACGATTTAGTAGTAATTTCAGTTTATTAGATAGTATCGTGTGCAGCGTATGTTCATGTTTTGATCGCGCAATATCGTGCTGCGTCGCGTTTGCTTCGGTTCGTCATGTTCGGAACGGCGAAACTCAGTTCTCGAATTTCATCTGCCGAAATGTCAGCGAAATGCGTCGCGTTCGTTGGGACTTCTGGCCTTCGACAATATCCGTCTTTCTGGCCGGAATAGCATGGGTCCACTCATGGCGGGCTTCACCTGCCATAACCAAAAGGCTGTCGGGCTGGAGCAGAAGATCCATTTTCCCGGCAGACGTCTGCGAGGCAAACCGCATCACGCATGCCGAGAGCAAGCTCAGCGAGGCTATCGTCTCCCCAAAGCAGGGTTGGCAGTCGATATGGGCAGAGATGCCCTGTCCTGGCTGATACTCGTTGATGATGACCTGATCCGGAACGGCTTGAAAATGACCTTCAGAGGTCAACCGTTCCGCCAGGTTCTGAAACAGGTCAGGCAGGGACCCAAGATAGTCTTCCCGCCGGACTTGCCGTGCTTTGTAGTCATAACGATAGCCGTAATGCTGCACCCGCCGCTTCAGATCGGTGCGCCAGGGGGCTGCGTCGATCTCTCGGACGAGCCTTTCGGCCTCATCCTCCGGGATGTAGTTTTCCAGATAGGTCAGCCCGTCCGGCCACTCATCCGGAAAAAACGAAAGTTGCGAAGGCGGTGTGGCCATCGGTGGCAGAGTCCTCGTTGTCCGTGTTCTGGTGGGTATATCCCGGGTAGTCTTCGGGGGCGAAACTGAAGATCGCCGGAGCCGCAAACCCGGCCTTCCGCGCCGCCTCGTCCATCTTGAACGCGCCCTCGTAAAACGGGCTGTCCACGGTCGAGATGACGACCAGGCCGCCCGGTTTCAGGTGGTTCCGAGCGCTCTTGAGAAACCGAGTCACCAGGACATGATTTGGGTTTTGTCCGTAGCGTGGATCACGGGAGGCCACGTTTGGAAACTGGAAGATGATTGTTCGGAACCGGCGTTTCCCAATGGTGTCAGACAGCCGTGTCGCATCCACGCGGGTCTTGACGCCGCATCCGAGTTTCAGAAGCTTGCGCGCATTGTCACAGGCGGTGTCCGTCAATTCTTCCTCTGCCTCGTACACTGTCGCCAGGATCGAGGAGGTTGGAACGCGCGGCTTGCGCGACATCGTCAAAGCAAAGCTCAGATTTCCTTCACCGACAAACATAACACTTCCCATGCGCATGCGGGCGGTGAAGTCGAATTTCGCCGCCACCTTGGCCAGCTTCTTTGTCGACAATGCCGGATATCGGAGTGCATGGTGAACGGCGTCCTGAAGCGTTGCGCCGCGAAATTCGTACATCGTCATCCCCAGCCCGGTCTTGCGAAACATCGGCAGACTACCGCGTTGAGGTTAATCCTCGGTGAATCATGCGCTCTCTTGTGGCACTTTAAACACGCGCAGGAACGCTGGGTTCGATCGTGACGGCACTTCACCGCAACCCTACCCAAACTCCGCCGTCTACCTGTCTTTGCCCGGGGTGGGGTGGCAGTTCAGATGCCGTGTGCATATGGTGTGCACAGCGGGTCCGTTCCGGTCGTGGGCGACTCTGAGGAGATTGCTGAATGCTCAATATCGCAGCCACCGAGGCCGCGCGACTGTCTGTTGCGCCGATGATGGATGGAACAGGGAATTTGGAAAACTGATTTTGAATCAGCCTTCTAAGCCATCGCTGGCGTCCATGTTGTAGCAAATGTTGTAAATCC
>JAFIEM010000143.1 GCA_020832555.1 Natronohydrobacter sp.
TGGATCTCGGCCAGATCGACCTCGCCATCGAGGACGGGTCTTTCGCCACCACCCCCGCCATCCAGTCATTTGTTGAAAAACTGCAAGCGACGAAGGGAACCGCCCATGTTTTTTCAGTGGTTTCCGATGGTGGCGTGCATGGCCATGTTGAACATTTGAAAGCGACCATCGCCGCGCTGGGCGCGCAGGGCGTCCCGGTCGTGATCCATGCCATCACGGACGGGCGCGATGTGGCCCCGAAATGCGCCGATCAGTTTCTGCGCGATCTGGACAGCCATCTGAGTGACCGCATCCGCATCGGCACTGTGATCGGGCGCTACTGGGCGATGGATCGCGACAACCGCTGGGACCGGATCGAACGCGCCTTTAATGCCATCATCCGCGCCGAAGGGGCACAGGCCCCCTCCGCGACCGAGGCCGTGGCTGCCGCCTATGCCCGTAACGAAAGCGATGAATTCATCGCCCCTACAGTGATCGACGGCTATACCGGTGCCAAGCCCGGCGACGGCTTCTTCTGCCTCAATTTCCGCGCCGACCGCGCCCGCGAAATCCTCGCCGCTCTTGGGGCCCCCAGTTTCAACGGCTTTGACCGCAGCCAGCCCCCGTCCTGGTCCGCATTCCTCGGCATGGTCGAATACTCCGACGCGCATAATGCCTTCATGGCGACCGTCTTTCCCAAACGCGCCATCACCAACACACTGGGTGCCTGGGTGGCCGCGCAGGGCAAGCGTCAGTTTCGGCTGGCCGAAACCGAAAAATACCCCCATGTCACCTTCTTCCTCAATGGTGGCAAGGAAGACCCCGAACCGGGCGAGGACCGCCACATGCCGCAAAGCCCCAAGGTCGCGACCTATGACCTGCAACCCGAAATGGCCGCCGCCGAAGTCGGCGCGAAACTGGTCGAAGTCATCAACGCCCGCTATGATCTGATCGTGGTGAATTTCGCCAATCCCGACATGGTGGGCCATACTGGCGATCTTGCCGCCGCCTGTCGCGCGAATGAGGCCGTCGATGCCCAGCTTGGCGCCGCCCTTGACGCGCTGGCAGGGCAGGGCGGTGCAATGCTGCTCACCGCCGATCACGGCAATTGCGAAACCATGATCGACCTAGAGACTGGCGGCGCGCATACCGCGCATACGCTCAACCCCGTGCCGGTTGTCCTGATCGGCGGGCCAGAGGGCGCGCGCCTGCGCGATGGCCGTCTGGCCGATATCGCGCCCACCGTGCTCACGCTCATGGGGCTGGAACCCCCGCCCGAGATGACGGGCCAAAGCCTGATCACAAGCTGATGCGGCGCGGCCTCGCTCTTGCAGCCTGCCTGATCTGGGCCAGCACGGCGCAGGCCGACCCGGCCGAACGCGCCACCGCCGCCGCCCGCGCGCTCGAAGCCGCCACCAGCGCGATGCAGGCCGCAACCGGCGGGCGCGACCAGATCGCGGCCCTCAGCCAGACGATTCAGGCCTATGAGGACGGGCTTGTTTCCCTGCGCGACGGGCTGCGCGAGGCGCAGTTGCGCGAAGCCGCGCTCACGCGCCAGTTTTCCGCCGATGCCGCCCGCGTGACACGGCTTCTCAGCGTGCTTATGGCAACCGAACGCGTCGATGACAGCCTTGCCCTTGTCCATCCCGAAGGCGCACTCGCCACCGCCCGCGCCGCGATGCTGCTCGGCGATGTCACCCCGGCACTGGCCCGCGACGTGGCCCAGTTGCGCGACGCGCTCGACGATCTGCGCGCGCTGCGCCGCGCGCGTCAATTCGGGCTTCTGGCGCTGGAACAGGGGCTTGTCGCCGCGCAGGATGCCCGCATCGCACTCGCGCAGGCCATCTCGGATCGTGGCCCTTTGCCCAAGCGGCTGGTCGATGACCCCGATCAACTCTCCATTCTCGCGCTCAATGCCGCCACGCTCGATGATTTCGCGCAGGAATTGCAGCAGGGTGCCGTGCTGCGCCATGACACCCCCGCCGCCGGGTTCCGCGATGCACGCGGCAGCCTGCCCTCGCCCGTGCGCGCGACGCTTCTGCACGGGTTCAACCAGCCTGACGCCGCCGGGATCACCCGGCAGGGCGTGATCCTTGCCACCACCCCCGAAGCGCTGGTGACATCGCCATGGTCCGCGACGGTGCGCTATGCGGGGCCGCTGGCCGGTCACGGACAGGTCGTCATTCTCGAACCGGCAGAGGCGATCCTGATGGTTCTGTCTGGTCTGGGTACCACCCTGGTCGAGACTGGCGAAATCCTGCCCGCCGGCGCGCCCTTGGGCAGCATGCCCGCCGCTCAGCTTTCCGAGAGCGTCTCTGGCATCCGCACTGAAACACTCTATTTTGAGTTGCGAGAAGACGGAAACCCCATTGACCCGGCGTCCTGGTTCGCCTTCACTGGGGGCTGACACCACCGGTTGGCGCAGGCAGGGCAGGCGCAGGGCCGGTCAGGATAGGATGATGGAATGAACAGATTCGTGATGGCGGCAATCGGCGGGATCATGGGCGGCGCAATTCTCGCGACGCAGGTCGCCGGTCCGCTGCTGGCGCAGGAACGGGGCAATGCGACCTCGGTCTATGAGCAGCTTGACCTGTTCGGCGAGGTGTTCGAGCGTATCCGCAATCAATATGTCGATGAACCCGACACAGCCAAGCTGGTCGAAGCGGCGATCAACGGCATGCTGATGTCGCTCGACCCCCATTCGGGCTATATGGCGCCCGATGATTTCGACGATATGCGCACCCAGACGCGCGGCTCTTTTGGGGGCCTGGGGATCGAGGTCACACAGGAAGACGGCTTCATCAAGGTCGTGACGCCCATGGATGGCACTCCCGCCGACAAGGCTGGTGTGGAACCCGGCGACCTGATCACCCATGTCGATGGCGAATCCGTGCTGGGCCTCACTCTGTCACAGGCCGTCGACATGATGCGCGGCCCGGTCGGGTCCGAGATCATCATCACTGTGGTCCGCGAAGGCACGGCAGAACCGTTCGAGCTTTCGATCATCCGCGACACGATCCGGCTTCAGGCCGTGCGCACCCGGATCGAAGGCGATATCGTCGTGCTGCGCCTGACGACCTTCAACGAACAGACCTTCCCCTCCATGCGCGACGAATTGGGCGGCGCGATCGAGCAATTGGGCGGCATTGAAAATGTCGGCGGCGTCGTGCTGGATCTGCGCAACAATCCCGGCGGCTTGCTGACACAGGCCATCCGCGTGACCGATGCCTTCCTTGAACAGGGCGAGATCGTCTCGACCCGTGGCCGCGACGAAGGGGCAGGGGAACGCTTCAACGCCCAACCCGGCGACCTGATCGAAGGTCTGCCGCTGGTGGTGCTGATCAATGGCGGCTCGGCCTCGGCCTCTGAAATTGTCGCAGGCGCGTTGCAGGATCACCGCCGCGCCATCGTCGTGGGCACCCGCAGCTTCGGCAAGGGCTCGGTCCAGACCGTCATGCCGCTGCGCGGGGATGGCGCGATCCGGCTGACAACCTCGCTCTATTATACCCCCTCGGGCCGCTCGATTCAGGCGCTGGGCGTGTCGCCCGACATCATGGTGGAACAACCCCGCCGCGCCCCCATCGAAGAAGCCGATGAAGCCCCGCGCCCCACGCGCTCGGAAAACGACCTGCGCGGACGGCTCGACAATCGCGGCATGTCCGAAGATGAACAGCGCCAGATGGAAGAGGAACGCCGCAAGGCCGAAGAAGTCGCCCGCCTGCGGCAGGACGATTACCAACTGGCCTATGCGCTCGACATCCTGCGCGGGCTTTCGGCGCTGAACGGCCAGTGATGACGCCCGATCAGGTGGCGAACCTGCCCTACCGTCCCTGCGTGGGCGTGATGATGATCAACCCCAAGGGGTTGATCTTCGCCGCCCAACGCATCGACAGCCCCACCCCCGCCTGGCAAATGCCGCAAGGCGGCATTGATCCGGGCGAAAATCCCGGCCTTGCCGCCCTGCGCGAGCTGGAAGAGGAAATCTCGGTCCCGCCGGCATTGGTCGCGCCGCTGTCGGAAACTGCCGACTGGCTGACCTATGACTTGCCCCCCGAGATGGTGCCGAACATCTGGGGCGGGCGCTACCGGGGCCAGAAACAGCGCTGGTTCCTGATGCGCTACCTGGGCGGCGACGCGCAGATCAACCTTGTGACCGAACATCCTGAATTTTCCGAATGGCGCTGGATCGGCGCGGATGAAATGCTCGACGCCATCGTGCCCTTCAAGCGCCAGACCTACGCCCAAGTGATCGACGAATTCCGCGACTGGCTGGCATAGCCTGCGCTTTTCACACCGTCAGCCCTGTAAAACGGCGCCCGGCCTTGCTATATGGTGCCCTCAGACCCATAGCCAGAGGCCACGATGTCCACCACCGCCCCCATCACGCAGGACGTGCTGACGATCCCGCGCAAATTGCCCGAAGGTGGCAAGCTGAACCTTGTGGGCCTGACGCGCGCGCAACTGGCAGAAACCCTGATCGCCCATGGCACGCCAGAGAAACAGGCGAAAATGCGCGTGGGCCAGATCTGGCAATGGATCTATCATTGGGGCGTGCAGGATTTCGCGTCGATGACCAATCTCGCGAAAACCTATCGCGCGGATCTGGCCGAGCATTTCGAAATCAGCCGCCCCGAAATCGTCACCCGCCAGATTTCCGACGACGGCACTCGCAAATATCTGTTGCGCATTGCGGGCGGGCATGAGGTCGAAGCCGTCTATATTCCCGAGGAAAATCGCGGCACGCTGTGCATTTCGTCGCAGGTCGGGTGCACGCTCACCTGTTCCTTCTGCCATACCGGCACGCAAAAACTGGTGCGCAACCTGACCGCCGCCGAAATCGTCGGGCAAGTGCTGGTCGCGCGCGATGATCTGGGCGAATGGCCCCAGCCCGGTGCGCCGAAAGATGAAACCCGCCTTGTCAGCAATGTCGTGCTGATGGGCATGGGCGAGCCGCTCTATAATTTCGACAATGTGCGCGACGCGATGAAGGTGGTGATGGATGGCGAGGGGCTGTCGATCTCGCGCCGCCGCATCACGCTGTCCACCTCGGGTGTGGTCCCCGAAATCGCCCGCACTGCGACCGAGATCGGCTGCCTGCTCGCCATCAGCTTCCACGCGACGACCGACGAGGTGCGCGACCAATTGGTGCCGATCAACAAACGCTGGAACATCAAGACGCTTCTGGACGCGCTGCGCGAATACCCGCGCCTGTCGAATTCCGAGCGCATCACCTTTGAATATGTCATGCTGAAAGATGTGAATGACAGCGACGCCGATGCGCGCCGTCTGGTGAAACTGATCGCGGGCATCCCGGCCAAGATCAACCTGATCCCCTTCAACGAATGGCCCGGCGCGCCCTATCAGCGCTCCGACTGGGCGCGGATCGAGGCGTTTGCCGATATCGTTCACAAGGCGGGCTATGCCTCGCCCATCCGCACCCCCCGCGGCGAGGATATCATGGCCGCTTGCGGGCAGTTGAAATCCGCGACCGAGCGCGGGCGCAAATCGGCCGCGCAGATCGCGCAGGAAGCCGGAGTGTAAGCCGATGCCCTTGGTGCTTCTGATCGTGCTCGGTGCCCTCGCAGGGGTTGTCGCCACGCGGCTGATGCGAATGAACACGGACCTGCCGACCGCAATGGTGATCGGCGTGTTGGGCGCGGTTATTGGCGGGCTGGGCTTTCGCTTCCTGATGACCTCGGCAGGCTGGATCGGGGCTTTCGTGATTGCGCTGCTCGGATCGCTCGCGCTGCTCTGGATCTGGCAGAAATATCAGGGGCGGCGGTGAGCGACGCCTCGTAAGGTGCGTGCTCAGCACGCACCCTACCCGCCGCCTGCTTACTCCCCCGGACGCCGCAGGCTGAACACTTCTTCCACCACCGCATAATCGCGATACCCACAGCGCGCGAGCGGGCGGAAGCGGGTGATGTCGAACACCCCGTCCACCACACAATCCTCGCGCAGATGCACCCCCACAACCTCGCCCAGCACCAGAAAATTCCCCGCCCCCTCCAGCGGCACGATCTGCGTCATCCGGCATTCCAGCGCCGCAGGCGCATCCGCCACGCGCGATGCCGCGATCATCCGGCAGTCATCGCGCGCGATTCTGGCATGGTCGAACTCATCCACCTCGCGCGGCCAGGGGCCTGATGTCGCATTCATCGCATCGCGTGCGGCAAATTCCACCACATTCACGCAAAACACGCCCGTCTCGCGGATATTGGCCACCGAATCCTTCGTGCCGTCCCGATCCGGTTTCGCGCTGGTCGAGGCGAACATTACCTGCGGTGGCACATAGGCGACCGCATTGAAAAACGAATAGGGCGCAAGGTTTTCGCGCCCATCCGCCCCCCGCGTCGAAATCCAGCCAATCGGGCGCGGGGTCACAATCGCATTGAACGGGT
>JAFIEM010000144.1 GCA_020832555.1 Natronohydrobacter sp.
AAGCCGCGCGTTCGCCGATGGCTATGGACTGGAAGTCCCGCTCATCGGCATAGGCTGCATTAAAGGCGATCCACAGGAAGATGAACCGCGCGTCATGATCCTCGCCACATGCTTCGGCCCGGCCAATCCAGCTGATGGACCGATGCACCCGCAAGCCCATCGTTTCAGGGAAATCCACGCGAATGGCGCGTTGCTTGTCTTTGAGGGCCTGGAACCGGGGCTCGAATCTCAAAACGGCATCCTTTTCAAGGCGGCTGAAAGTTGAATGTTGAGCCCCTAATCTACCTGCGGGCTATATCTTGGAAACTGACAGGTTCTTCTTTTGAAAGCAAACCTCGCGCGACAGATGCGCGCCCCGATCAGGCTGGGAACAAACCTCGTTGAGAACATGGGTCCGTCCGAATCTGACGCACCCCCCTGTCACAATGTCCTCATTGAAAGCGAGGACGCATATGACACGATACGAAACACTGACACTTCTGACCTGCGCATCGCGCCTGGCACAGGGATTTTCATACCGCACAAGGCCAGCGATTGAACTGTCCGAATGGCTGGAGCGGCACCCTCTTGGCTTCGAATGGGATCCGGACACCGGGCGCTTTCGGTCGAACCAGATATCGCGCGCGGATTGGAGCACTCTGCGCGACAAACTTGCCTGCGAGATCGACCGCATGCGAAAAGCGCGCCCTGACGCGATGGCGCGCAACTGCGCCGATCTGGCGCGCTATCTGGGCCTGAACCGGGTCGAGGCCGATATTTTCATGCTTTCTGCACGTGCGGCGCAGGGTGGGCCGCTTGCCGCGCTGATCGACAACCTGGTCGATGACGCGCGCTTGCCGCTCGATCAACTGATTGCCCATATGACCGCCCATCCGGCCTCAGCCATCCGTAAGGCCATGAGCATGTCAGGCAAGCTGATGAATTCGGGCCTGATATCTCGCGAAGGTGGGCGGCACAACAATTATGGCCTGTCGCCGAATACCAGGCTGGCCCGCGCACTGGAGCCGCCGACGCGCGGCTTGCAAGATATCCTGCATGGTCTCTTTGCCTCGCCTGCGGCGCCAGAGACGACATGGGCCGATTTCGACCATCTGGGCGAGGCGCGTGATTTCGCGGCCCGACTGTTAAAAGGGGGGCTGGCCCGCAAGGCGGCAGGTGTGAATATCCTGCTTTACGGCCCACCCGGCACGGGAAAGACCGAGTTCTGCAAGGTGATCGCCGCGTATCTGGGCGCGCAACTCTTCGCTGTCGGGGAAACCGATGACGATGGCGACGAGCCGTCCCGCACTGAGCGTCAGATGCAGTTGCGGCTGGGACAGCGCCTGCTGGCCGGGCGCCGTGACGCGCTGGTGTTGTTCGATGAAATGGAGGATCTGCTGGAAGAGCCTAATCTGGGCTTCCTGTTCGGCATCAACCGGCGGGGCGGATCAAAGGTGCATCTGCACCGGCTGCTGGAAACCAACTCGGTTCCTACGCTCTGGACGACGAACAGCATCGAGCGGATGGATCCGGCACTGCTGCGCCGTGTGACCTTTGCGCTGGAACTGCGCCAGCCCCCGCAGCATGTGCGCGCGCGCATCTGGGCGCGGCTGTCGGACAAGCACCGCATGAAGATTGACGCCGGAACACAGGCTCAGCTGGCGCGGGAAAGCACTGAAGCGCCCGCACTTGCCGACACGGCTCTGCGTGCGACAAAGCTGGCGGGTGGGCGCAAGGCCGATCTGCATCTGACCCTGCGCGCCTCGGCCAAGGCCGTGCGCGGCGGGCGCGAACCCGCCCCCGTGGCGCAGGCGGAGGCGCAGTTTGACCCGCGCCTGACCCATGCGGATATCGACCTAGACGCGATCCTGAACCGCCTGACCGGCAAGGACGCCCCGCGCGCTGTGTCGCTGTGCCTCTCCGGCCCGCCCGGCACCGGCAAGAGCGCGTTTGCCCGCCATCTGGCCGAAGCGATGGGGCTGCCCGTGATACAAAAGCGCAGCTCTGACCTGATGGGCATGTATGTTGGGCAGACCGAGGCGCGGATCGCACGCGCCTTCGCGCAGGCACGGCAGGAAGGGGCGTTTCTGATCTTCGACGAGGCCGACAGCCTGCTGTCCAATCGCGAGGGGGCACAGCGCAGCTGGGAGGTGAGCCAGGTCAACGAAATGCTGACATGGATGGAAAGTCACCCGCAGCCCTTCGCCTGCACCACCAACATGGCTGACCGGCTGGACCCCGCAGCGCTGCGCCGGTTCAGCTTCCGCGCGGTCTTCCTTCCGCTGACTGCCCTGCAGCGCATGGCGGCGTTTCGGCAGTTCTTCGGGCAGGAGGCACCCAGGAACTTGCAGGCGCTGGATTTGCTGACGCCCGGGGATTTCGCAGTGGTGGCCAAACGCGCGCGGCTGCTGGATATCCGCAAACCGTATGATCTACTGGCAGAACTGGCGCGTGAACAGGCGGCCAAGCCCGGGGCGCGCGCGCCGGTCGGGTTCCGAAATGCTTGATCTGACACGCAAATCGGGGCAGCATCGAGGCGAAAGCGAAACCCCGATGCGATATGCCCGCACAACCGACCTGATCACTCTCGCCCTGCGCATGCAGGGCACTGCAGAAGGTGTCTCGCTGGCCGATATCATGGCCGAGTTCGAAGTCTCACGCAGCACGGCCGAAAGGATGCGCACCGCGCTTTGCGATGTCCTGCCGCAGATCGTGCCGCTTGGTGAACCGGGCAGGGAAAAGCGCTGGCGCCTTCCGCCGCGTTGCCTGGGCGGCATGACCATGCCCACGCTGGACGATATCGCGGCGCTGAACCGTGCGCGCGATATCGTTGCGCGTGAGGGGGACAGCATCACAGCGGAAGCACTGGACAGCCTGACCACCCGCTTGCAAGCCGCGCTGCCAGCCCCCACGCGCACCCGGCTTGCCCCGGATATCGCCGCGCTGCTGGAAGCCGATGGTGTCGCCCTGCGCCCCGGCCCGCGTGAGGTGATCGCACCCCAGACCCTGCAAACCCTGCGGGACGCAATCCTCGCCGGGGTCTGGGTGAATGTGGACCACCGCGCGCGGGCCAGTGGCAGGCTGAGCCTCGATGTCTGGCTGGGTCCGCTGGCCATGCTGATGGGCGAAGGGCGGCAATATCTGGTGACCTGGAGCGAGTATCAGGAGGATGTGCGCCTGTTCGCACTGTCAGGCTTCGAGCGGATCGAGCTGAGCGATGAGGTGTTCGAGCGGCCCGAAGATTTCGATTTGCAGGCCTATCTGGGCCGCGCCTTCGGGGTGTTTCAGGAAGAGGTGCAGGACGTGGTCTGGCGCTTCACCCCCGACGCCGCGCCAGACGCGCACCGGTTTCTGTTCCATCCCACGCAGGAGATGGAGGACGCCCCCAACGGCAGCTTGATCGTGCGGTTTCGGGCCGGTGGGATGCTGGAAATGTGCTGGCATCTGTTCCGCTGGGGCGATCAGGTGGAGGTGCTGGAGCCGGAGGAGTTGCGGGAGATGTATGCGGGGATGTTGGCTGCTGCGAGCAAGGCCTAAAGAGAGGGAAGAGAACGATGTGTGAATTCTTGGCAGGTGACGATCTGAGCCGGAAGATCAAGGAAGTTGTCCGTAGGGCAAATGCACGCTGCGCAGTTGCTTTCTGGGGTCGGGATGCGGTGAGAGAACTGTTTGGAACGGAATATCTTGAACGGGATGATGTGTGGATATTGTGCGATATCACCATGGGAGGGACCAACCCAGAAACACTTAGAAAGATAGTTGAGAGCCGTGCTGAGAATCACGGGCATGTCCCAGGGCTTCATGCGAAAATTTATCACTCAGACGGCGGCATGGTGGTAGGCTCCGCAAATGCATCAGGAAATGGCATTGGCTTCAGGGGCAAGCCTCCGAAGCAGATTGAATCCGGAACATACCATGAAAGAAATTCAGGCAGCTGGGAATATGCTCAAAATTGGTTTGATGCTCTATGGAATGATGCGGGCGATTTGGATGAGGCTGCTATCAGGATTGCTGAGAGAACTTGGGGTGAAAATAAGAATTCGCGCTTGGGGCTGAATCGTGAATTGATAGCGAGCTCTTTGCTCGAACTGCAAAGACTCAGTGGCGAGGTCAAGCTTGTCCTCTGCTATGGTGAATATAGCGATAAGGATGTACAAGAATATACAGAGACAGCTGTTGATCTTGACCTTGACCCGAATGACGAAAATCTAGATCCATTTGAATCGGAGGGATATGAGCCTAATAAATGGCCAAAAAATTTCATTTGCCTAGAGCTTGATGGAAGGGCAATTAATTTCACTTTTCATCGCAGGGGTGTCGGTGACGAGAACTGGCATTACCCAGAGAGCTTGAGTTGGAGAGAATATCTGAGCGATTTAGGGCATCCCAACGCCACGATTCCCGAGCCGTTCACTGTTCGCACCGAAAGGCCTCAGGAATATAAGGAGTTAGCAGATGAAAACCGGTTCTTTACGGTTGATAATGTCCTGCCACTCCTCAGATGAAACCGCGCAGTATTCACATTACTCACATTTTGAGCCAGCATGCACCTCACCCCGCACCTCCTCCTCTCCGCCACCGACCTCACCCGCTTCATGGGCTGCCAGCACTCTACGGTGCTGGACCTCGCCAATCTGCGCGGTGAGGGGCCGGAGCCTGTGGAAGCCAGCGAGGATGCCGCGCTCTTCCAGAAGCAGGGCGATGCGCATGAAGCCATGCATCTGGAGGGGCTGAAAACCGACGGCCG
This sequence comes from Natronohydrobacter sp., assembly GCA_020832555.1. Lineage (GTDB taxonomy): Bacteria > Pseudomonadota > Alphaproteobacteria > Rhodobacterales > Rhodobacteraceae > Roseinatronobacter. The sequence goes on from JAFIEM010000144.1 coordinate 4,727, forward strand.
CGCGATCATCGAAATTCCGCGTGGGCCACTGGTCAAGGCCGCCCAAGCCACACGCGACGAGATGGCGGGCGGGGCGGATGTCATCTATCAGGGCGCGTTCCTGTCAGGCCAGTGGGGCGGCTGGGCGGATTTTCTGGAACGGGTCGAGATACCCTCCAACCTCGGCCCGTTCAGCTATGAGGTGGCCGACACCAAGCTGAAACGCCGCCCGCACCCCAAGCATGTGCTGCAACTGGTGCTCTATTCCGACCTGCTGACGGAAATTCAGGGGCGCGCGCCGGAATACGCGCATCTGGACCTTGGCGACGGCACCCGCGCCACCTTGCGGCTGGCCGAATATGCCGCCTATGCCCGCATGGCGCGCGCGCGGCTGGAAGCCTTTGTCGCCGACCCGCCCGCCACGCGCCCTGTGCCTTGCGCAGATTGCGCGCTCTGCCGCTGGGCCGATCATTGCCAGAGCGTCTGGGACGCCGAGGACAGCCTGTTCAACGTCGCGAATATCGCGCGCGGTCAGGTCAAGAAGCTGGAGGTGGCCGGGATCACCACCATGGCACAGCTTGCGGCGTGGGACGGCACCGTGCGCAGCATGGCGGCGCCGACGCTCGACAAGCTGCGCACGCAAGCGCGGCTGCAGCACGCGCGCAAGTCCGGCCCGCCCGCTTATGAGCTGCGCCCCCATGTCCCCGGCAAGGGATTCGACCTGCTGCCGCAGCCACAGCCGGGCGATCTGTTCTACGACATCGAGGGCGACCCGCATTACGAGGGTGGTCTGGAATACCTGCATGGGGTCTGGTTCGACGACGAGTTCCGCGCCTTCTGGGCGCATGACCATGCCGAGGAAGCGCAGTCGCTGGCCGCGCTTCTGGAGTTTTTCCGCGACAGGCTCGATACCTTCCCCGAGGCGCGCATCTATCACTACGCACCCTACGAGATCACAGCCCTGCGCCGCCTGACCACGAAATACGGGATCGGCGAGGCCTTCCTTGATCGTTTGCTTCGCGAACGGCGCTTTGTGGACCTTTATGCTGTGGTGCGCGGCGGGGTGGTTGCCTCGGAGCGGAACTATTCGATCAAGTCGATGGAGGCATTCTATAACATCACCCGCGACGGAGATGTGAAAAGCGGCGGCGGGTCCGTCGTGGCCTATGAGGAATGGCGCGAAACCCGCGAGCAGCGCATTCTGGACGAGATCGAGGACTATAACCGGATCGACTGCATTTCGACCGAGCGCTTGCGCGACTGGCTGGTGAGTATCCGCCCCGATGGGCCTTGGCCGGTATTCGAGCAGGATGCGCGCGAACAGGAGGTCGCGGAGGATGAGGCAACCACGGCCCTGCGGCAGGCACTTGCAGGCTCCCGCCTGCCTGCGGCGCGGCAGGACATGCTGTTCAACCTAGCACAATTCCACACGCGCGAGGCCAAGCCTGCCTGGTGGGCGATTTTCGACAGTCTGGGCAAGGAGGACGAGGATCTGATCGACGATCTGGACGCCTTGGGTGGGTTGGTCTCCAAGGGAAAGCCGTTTCCTATCAAACGCTCCACGGCGCAGTGCTACAGCTTTCCGCCCCAGCAAACGAAGCTGCGCAGCGGCAGTTCCGCAAGCGTGCCAACGCCCGAGGGGTTCGACACGATCACGGTTGAAG
>JAFIEM010000145.1 GCA_020832555.1 Natronohydrobacter sp.
CCGGCGCGAAGCCCAGCGCGGTTGCCAGTGCCGGATCGAAGATCGCGAGTTTCAACTCCTTCCAGAACAGTGTGACGAAAGCCAGATTGACCACGAACACTGCGGCAAGCGCCAGTGTGGCCACAGGCATGGGCAGGCCCAGAACGGAGATTGTGTCGATCCAGACAAAGGCGATCTCACCCAGCAGCACCGCATCGACATCCAGATGCAAATTGCGGGCATTGAGGTTGATCAGCAACACGCCCAGCGCGAACATCGCTGGAAAGACCAGCCCGATCGCGGCATCCATCCGCACCAGTCGGGTGCGGTGCACGAGTTGGGTCAGACCGACGGTGATCAGGCCCGTGACGACAGCACCTGCAAGCTGCACTGGCCCGCTCAGATGGCCGGTCAGCAGCCAGACCGTGACAATGCCCAGCACGATCGCATGGCTGATCGCATCCGTCAGCATGGCCGATCCGCGCAGGATCAGGAAGCAGCCCAGAAGCGCGCCGGACAGCCCCACCAGCAGCCCGGTCGTCAGGATCATGGCCGGGATCGAGGTGAAAAACGCCTCAAGCATCGCGGCCGCCTTTCTCCAGCGCTTCGGCGCGGGCATGGCCCTTGGGGGTCAGTTGCCAATGCGGCGTGGTCTCTGGCGCATGGGTGGTTTCCCGAACCAGCCCGCGCGCGGTCAGGTCCGACAGCGCGGCATCTGTCGCGGCCCGGTGTTCAAGGCGCAACATGCCCTGTTCGGCGGGATAATCCGGGTCATCATGGGCGCGGGACAGGGCATGGATCGTGCCCAGCACCTGATCAGAGCGCAGATTGCGCGCGCGCCTGCGTCGGGCAAGGGCCTGCCAGAGCAAACCGCGCTCTGGGGCGCAAAGCATCGAGAGCACGACAAAGCCTGTTGCCACCAGCACGATCACCGGTCCTGTGGCCAGCCCGCGCGCGCCCGCGCTGATCAGCGCGCCGATCACGCCTGCGGCGACAGCAAAGCCCATCGACAAGAGCACCATCGCCCCCAGCGAGCGCGCCCATTGCCGCGCGGCGGCGGCAGGCGCGATCAGCAGCGCCACCATCAGGATCACCCCCACCATCTGCAGCCCTGCCACGATGGCCAGCGCCACCATCACGGTCAGAACGGCCTGGACGCGTCCGACAGGCAGCCCGATCACCCGCGCGAAATCGGGATCGAAGCTTGCGAGCTTCGCTTCCTTCCAGATCAGCCCAAGGATGCCCAGCGCTACCAGTGCCAGCCCGCCCATGATCCACAGATCGCTGCGCAAGGTCGCGGCGGCCTGACCGAACAGAAAGGCAGACAGGCCCGCACTGGCCGCGCCCGATTGCCCCTGAGCATGGCTTAGCAGCACCACGCCGATGGCGAAACTTACACCCAGTACGACGCCCAGCGCCGCGTCAGGTTTCAGGCGTGTGCGCGATGTGATCGCGATGACCGCCAGTGCCGCCAACCCGCCGGACAGGGCCGCGCCGGTCAGGATCGCGCCCAGATCGCGCCCACCCGCGACCAGAAAGCCCAGCACGATCCCCGGAAGGGCGGCGTGGCTGACCGTATCGCCCAAGAGGCTCTGGCCGCGCAGCAGGGCAAAGGCCCCGAGCGCGCCGCTGATCAGCCCCAGGAGCGCCGCCCCCAGCACCACGGTCTGCACGATCTGGCTGGCCAGAAGCGCCCCCATCTCAGCCCCGGATCAGCGCGGCACTATGGCCGTAGGTCTGGCGCAGATTTTCGGGCGTGTAGGTGTCAATCAGCGGACCCTGCGCCACGATGCGGGTGTTCAGCATCACCAGCCAGTCGAAATATTGCTCGACCGTCGACAGGTCATGATGCACGACGATCACGGTCTTGCCCTGATCGCGCAGGGATTTCAGCAGCGCGATGATGATATCCTCAGTGGGTCGGTCGACGCCGGCCATCGGTTCATCGAGGAAATAGAGATCCGCCTCCTGCACCAGCGCGCGGGCGATGAAAACGCGCTGTTGCTGCCCGCCCGAAAGCTGGCTGATCTGGCGGCGCGCATAATCCTGCATCCCGACGGCCCGGAGTGCGCCCATCGCCTTGTCGCGTTCGCGTGCGCCGGGGCGGCGGAACCAGCCCAACTGCCCGTATAGCCCCATCGTCACCACATCCAGCACATCGGTCGGGAAATCCCAATCCACGGTGGATCGTTGCGGGACATAGCCGATGCGCTTGCGCATGCGGCCTATGGGCTGGCCGAACAGGCGGATATGGCCCGCGACAGGTGTAACCAGCCCCAGTACTGTCTTGATCAGCGTTGACTTGCCCGAACCGTTCGGCCCCACAATGGCCGCCATCACGCCCGGCGGCACGTCAAGGTCGATATCCCACAGGGCGGGTTCCGCCCCGTAGGTGACAGTCAGATCCTCGACATGCAGCGCGAATTGCGGCTCGTGCAGGTCGCTCATCGCAAGGCCTGTTCTGCCCAATCGGCCAGCGCTTCGGGCACCGGGGGCAGGGTGCCGCCAAGGGCTGCGGTGATCGTGGCGATATTGGACCAGATCATGCCGATGTAATCCTCGCCCAGTTGCCCGGCCTCGCCCATCGCATCGGCAAAGAGTTCGCCCCCGATCACCACCTCATGGCCCTGCGCGCGGACCTCTGCGACCAGTGCCTCGATGCTGCGCGGGTTGATCGTGGTTTCCACAAATACGGCCGGGACTGCGTTCTCGACAACGAAAGCAGCGACCTCGCGAATATCGGCAATCGAGGGTTCGGCATCGGTGCTGATCCCGGCAACCGCTTCAGAGGCTTCGATCCCATAGGCACGCGAGAAATAGTTGAAAGCATCATGCGCAGTCACCAGCAGCCGGTTCTCTTCCGGGATCGAACTTATGGCTGATCGCGCCCAATCATCAAGGGCTTCCAGTTGAATGGAATACGCGCGCGCGTTTTCTGCCATCGAGTCTGCACAGTCTGGCCGTGCCTCGGACAGGATCATGCTCACTTGTGGGATGGCCTGCGCCCAGAGACCAGCATCCATCCAGACATGCGGATCGGGCTGGCCATCATCGTCAAGCAGGTCGTCCGGCGCATAACTCGCGGCCAGAACCCCCAGAACCGGCTTTCGTGCGCGCATCGCCTCCAGCGGGCGGGTCATCTGCGCCTCTAACGCCGGGTCCAGATACAGGATCACCTCTGCCTGATCCAACCGCGCGATATCCGACGCGCGCGGGGTATAAAGATGCGGGTCGCTGCCCGGCCCCATCAGCGGTTCGGCGACCACGCATTCCCCACCAATCGCCTGGGCCATGTCAGACAACATCCCGATCGTGCTCAGCACCCGCAGCGGCTCTGTCGCAAGCGCGGGAAGGGGAAGGGCAAGTGCTGTAATGCAGGCCAAGTGTCGCATTTCGATCTCCTTTCGTTTATTTGCAAATGAGAATTATTCTCAATAAATGCGAATGTCAAACCCTCTTTCAAGACTTGCAGCGCCGCGCGCGATTGGGCATCACCACTGCATAACTGGCAAATCAGGACAGGACCCGAGCATGAGCGACATTACCCAGGACGCCTATAACGTCACCGCAGACGAGTTGCGGCAATTCATCGAACGCTATGAGCATCTGGAAGCCGAGAAGAAAGACATCACCGACCAGCAGAAGGAAGTGATGGCCGAGGCCAAGGGGCGCGGCTATGATACCAAGGTGCTGCGTAAGATCATCGCCATGCGCAAGCGCAAGCCCGATGAAATCGCTGAAGAAGAGGCGGTTCTGGAACTCTACAAGGCCGCTTTGGGTATGGAATGACCAGATCTCGAAATCCCGGCGCAAATCGCGCGCCGGGATTGCCACATCACTTGTACCGCAGTGCAACCCACATCAGGGCTGGATCAACATGACACCATTCATTGCGGCGATCCGGGCCGTGTCCGCTTCATAGAGTTCCGTCAGCAAATCGACATGCGCTTCGTCCCATCCTGTGACGCTGACATCAATATCCAGTTTCTGATCGTCGCAGAACTTGTCAAGAAACACGGAAATAACCTTCTGACGGTGCGAGTCGTCAACCGGCGGAGAGGCTTGCAGATAGGCCGCAAGTTTCTGAGACGCGCCTTCTACAAGCACAGTGTCAAACCAGTTGAAACTGCTCTCAAATTCCTTTTCGGGGTTATATCCGGCAACAAGGCGCAGAACGCGGTGCCAGATGAATGGCGTATCCTCGTCGCACCACAGCGTCAGCTTCGCTTCTGGCCAGGCGTTGCGGATTTCCTCGATCAGCAGTGACCAGCGCAGACCCGTTGCGTCAGCAAGAGCTGCGATCTCTGCCTGTGCTTGCGCCCGACCGGTGGCCAGATACGCAGGCATGAAAGAGGCCGGGTTGCGGATGGCAAGAAAGATCTCGACATCCTGCCCCGCAAAGATGTGTCGCAAGGCCGCGATGCGCTGCTTTGCGCCAGGGTAGAAGCGTGTGTTGTCCATTGCATCGGGCAGGCGCGAGAGCAGCCGTTGTGCCGACAGCACCAACCGGCGTGTATCCTCTGATGCCTCGACAGAGGCCAGAAGCCGCTCAAAGGCTTTCGGCGCACCGTGACCAGAGGAAATATGTTCCGCGGCGTCGCTCAACAGCTTTTGGAAGTCGCGCGCCCGCGGCACCAGAATTCCTTGACCTGCAAGCATGTCCGAATTCGCCAACAGGCAATCCCGCAGTTGCGAATCATCCGTCAGATGTGCGCCCAGATGCAATGCGATTTCCATGAGTCTCGCGCCTTCCTGCTTTTGCCGAAAAGATGCCACTGGAATGTGACCGCCTTTGGACATGATAAAGACCACAGTATGACGGATGTTCAAGCACGTGGAATCGTCAAACACGCCATCGTCAGGCGTTTTCACATATTGAGCCGCCGCGCGATTACCCTTATGGAAGCACGAGAGGCCGGCTTAGCTCAGTTGGTAGAGCAGTGGTTTTGTAAACCGAAGGTCGGGGGTTCGAGTCCCTCAGCCGGCACCACAAAATTCAGATAAGTAACTATTTTTAAATGAAAAAATAGATAAAGACGCTTGTCATATCCCCGTATTTGCACACCCTTTGCGCGTTGCTTGAGGGGCGATTCATCGCATCAGATTGGTCAGGATGAATAACGTCGCGCCTGCATTTGGTTGAACGCTGCCTTGATCTGCGGCAGACCACCCAGCCGATTCTGTGCTTCTCCGGCAATGTCGTATCGCACCGTTAGGAACTGGCCCAGCTTCGTGGTTGCCAAACCCTCCTCGCCATCGCGCTCATACGCATCGACTATGGGGGTAATCCCCCCCGGGGGGCGGTTACTGTAACGCGCAATGAACATGTCCCAGATTGGAGGTGTGGTGGGGAATTGTGGGAACAACCGCGAAGGCGCGGGAATATGTGGTAAATCAATAGGCTACGTTGGAGTGAGAGCGTTCCACGCGCTGCGCACAGTCAGCGAAAATGGGACATTTTGAACCATTCTAAACCGCTTTCGGGTAACAAGTGCTCCGACCCGAGCCACGCTTTGTAGGGAATTTAACCCATTGATAGCACAAGCATTTGCGGGTGATTAACCGCCACATCGTGCTGACCAATGGTAACGTAAACATGGAAATTTTATTCCACCTTTTCCACCTTGTTCCTTGTTGTTAAATTTCAATAGGTTAACTTAATAAGCGCATCATCCGAGTCCTTCCCCTGACTGAAGGTGTATCTGGGTGAGGTATGCGTCTTGGTCATATCTCTGATCCGTGAGGCATAGTCGCCCTGACAACACTTCGGAACTAAGTCGAGCTCCTGATTCGAAGCATCGCCAGTGACCATGTCAATGTCGGCACGGAAAAGACCTGGCAGAGGAGTAACTGGCGCACTCACCCGCCCCACAGCGGCAGACCCGCAATTGCATCCTCGACCGATGGTATTGGGCCGCCCTGTTGCGCGGCGCTCAGCATGTCCAGTGCAGCCTCCCAGACACCATCGCGCCATGCCACAAAAGCCTCTGCCTCAGATTTCCATACCGGCTTCGTGCTGGTCACATAGGATGCCAGATGCGCGGCGCTGTTGTATTGCATGGCGCGTGCCTGTGCTTCGACATGCGCATCTATCGCCGCTGTCACAGCCGCCAGATGCGCCAGTTGGGTTTCATGCGCCTTTTGTTCTGCAGTCTTGATCAGCAAGTTCACTTGGCATCCACCTGTGTGCTGCGCGCGGCAGGAATGGTCACATCGCCCTCGGCGGCCTCGATCACCCACGGTCCGCCCTGATCAGGGGCCGCATCATCCCCCAGTCGCGCGATGATCGTGGCATGGA
>JAFIEM010000146.1 GCA_020832555.1 Natronohydrobacter sp.
AAGACAATAATGTCAGTGCCACAAAATTGAGCATTGCGCCGATGATGGACTGGACGGACAGGCATTGTCGGTATTTTCACCGGCAACTGTCCCGCCATACGCAGCTTTACACCGAAATGGTCACGGCACCTGCGCTTGTTCGTGGGAATGCGCTGCATCTCTTGGCGCATGATCCGTCAGAGCATCCGGTGGTGCTGCAACTGGGTGGGTCGAGCCCAAGGGAACTTGCACAGGCGGCCCGGATCGGCTGGGACGCGGGCTATCAGGAAATCAATCTTAACTGCGGCTGTCCTTCGGACCGGGTACAATCGGGCTGTTTCGGCGCGGTGCTGATGAAAACGCCCGATCTGGTGGCCGACATCTGCGATGCGATGCGCGCGGCCTGCCCTGCCAGAATTACCGTGAAATGCCGGATTGGCGTCGATGAACAGAGTCCAGCGGATGTTCTGCCGGTGTTTCTGGAAAAAATCCGGGCGGCGGGCATTGACCATGTGATCATCCATGCGCGCAAAGCCTGGCTGCAAGGGCTGTCGCCCAAGGACAACCGTGAGATCCCGCCGCTGGATTATCCGTTGGTGCTGGCCATGAAAGCGCAGTTTCCCGATCTCTCGATCAGCCTGAATGGCGGCGTGAATGATCTGGAACAGGCGGTCGGGCTGCTGGATCAGGGAATGGACGGGGTGATGATCGGGCGTGCGGCCTATCAGCGCCCGGGGGATATCCTGCTGCCTGCAGACCAGAGGATCTTCGGGTCCACTGACGGGCCGGGTCTGGAAGTCGCGCTGGACGCCATGCGCCGGTATATCGCGCTGGAGTTGGCGACGGGGACACGACTGGCCGCCATCACGCGGCATATGCTGGGGCTGTTTGCCGGGCAGCCCGGTGCGCGGCAGTGGCGGCGCATCCTCTCCGAATACGCACACCGCCCTGGCGCGGGGCTGGACGTGCTTGATGCGGCCTGTGCCGCCGTGGCTCAGGCGCAAGCCGTCACAGAGACCGCACAGGGCTGAGCCCGACGCACGCATTATGCCTCACCTCGTCGCGAGTCCGGTCGCAAGCTCGGCGCGTGTGTTGGCACAGGCGCGGGCCTCAAACAGCATAGCCGTCATGACCGCCACATGGGAGGCCGCGCGCCAACTGGCATCGTGGTGACGGCGCGCGGCTTCCATCGCGCGCTCTCGCGCCATCAACTGCGCCAGCACGACCTTAGGCTCTGGTAGCGCCTGCCCGATCGGCAGGTCCAGAAGGCGCGGCAACAGCGTATCGCGATTGTAGTTATTCAACCCATGACGCGCAGCTACAACCATGAGGCGAGGTCGGATGAGGGTATCCAGTGTCGAGAGTGCAAAATGCATGAAATGTCTCCGATGATGATCCATGACATTTTGCACGAGATAACTGGGTGTTGCGTGGAACTCCTTGCAAGCGCGCGCTGGCTTCAGGTGGATTTAGGAATTTTAAACGATTCTGAATTTGTCCGATAAAGAGTTAACAAACAGAAACGCTGCGCAATCATTGGTTGAGTATTGACAGGAGTGTTCTTCGGAATGGCCGCGCAAGGCTGCATCGCAGGGGAAACAGGGTCGCATATGACCCTCGGATTGCCGCACTGGGTGCCAGAGGGTGCGAAGCTCTATCTGTCCCATGTTGCAACTGGTCGCTCGCTACGCGCCATCGCGCGCGAACAGGGCTGTCATGCCTCGACCATCCTGCGGCAGGTGCGGCGCTTCGAAAACCGGCGCGACGATCCGTTGATCGACAATGCGCTACGCAAGCTGGACCTGTCGATGCGCAGCAGAACAAAGTCCAAACCCCGTTTCCGATCCCAGACAGACACGGAGCCAAGATCCATGATACATCAGCCCCGCAAGCTTCCCGATCCCCTTGTCAGTGCGGAAGTCGAAGATCAGGCGATGCACTATCTGCGCGATCTGACGGGACGCGGCACCGTGCTGGTTGTTGCAACCGACATGCCCAAAGCCGTGATCACACGCGAGGATGCGGATGGTATCGCACAGCGCATAGCCGTTCTGGACCGGCATCTGGCCGAAGCCATGGCGCTGATGGACTGGATCACCTGTCGCAATCGCGGGCGGGTTTCGAGCTATGTGATCAGCCCAACAGGACGCGTGGTCTTGCGCAATCATTTCGGGCCCGAGGAAGGACATCTCACGCGACCTGGAGAGAATGACGACTGTGCCCCGCGCAGGCTGCGATACGGTGTGATTGAAAGCCCGGTCGCGGTGCTGGCGCGGCGGCGGGACAAATCGGGCAAGCCCTTTCTGGAAACGCAGCAGGTACAGGCGGCAGAACGGTTGCGCGAGGATTTCGTCATGGCGCAACTCGACGCGATTGACTGGGCCTCGGCGCAAGATCTGCTCAGGGCGCTGGAAAACCGCAAGGTGCCCGGTCCCAATATCGCCCCGCCCGGCACCACGGCAGCGCGCAAGCGCGTGCGAGAGGCATTCCGCGACCTTGGGCCGGGGCTGGGAGATGTGGTGCTGCGGTGCTGCTGTCGGCTGGAAGGGGTGGAAGCGGCGGAAAACGCGATGGGCTGGTCAGCGCGTTCGGGCAAGATCGTGTTGCGGATCGCCTTGCAACGCCTAAGCCAGCAGTATCACCATCGGGGCGATGATCAGATGATGATCGGTTAATCCGCGATCGCCAGATCAAGCGCCTCTTGTGCACGCATCCAGAGCGCTTCGGCCCGGTCAAGCCCTTCCATCACCTCGGCATATTTCGCCTGCCAGACCCGAAGATCGCCTGCGCGCGCATCCTCGTAAAGCTCGGGGTCCGCCAGTTTTTCCGCCAGTTTGTTGCGCATCTCTTCCAGCTTCGCGATGCGCGCCTCACATTTGCGCAGGTCGCTGCGCAGGGCGCTGACCTCGTCGCGGGTGGCTTTGGGCTTTTCCTTGGCCGCAGGTTTCTCGCGCGCGGGTTTCGTGCTGCCTGCCAGCAGAAAGTCGCGATAGGATTCCAGATCGCCCTCATAGGGTGTGACCTGCCCGTTCGAGACCAGCCACAGCCGATCCGCCACCAGCGACAGCAGATGCATGTCATGGCTGACCAGAACCACGGCACCGGTATAGGCGGTCAGCGCCTCGACCAGCGCTTCGCGGCTTTCGATATCAAGGTGGTTGGTCGGTTCGTCAAGAATCAGCATATGCGGCGCATCAAGCGTGGCCAGAAGCAGCGAAAGCCGCGCTTTCTGCCCACCCGAGAGCTTTTTCACCACAGTCTCGGCCTGTTCGGCCATCAGACCAAAGCCCGCAAGCCGCGCGCGCAAACGGGGCGGCATTTCGCCGGGGCGCGCACGTTGCAGATGCTGCAGCGGTGTTTCGTCCAGTTCCAGTTCATCGACCTGATGCTGCGCGAAATAGCCCACGCGCAACTTTGACGCGCGCGTGACGGACCCGCTGCCGGTCAGCTTCTCGGCCAGTAACTTTGAGAGCGTGGATTTGCCTTCGCCGTTGCGCCCCAGCAGCGCGATGCGGTCGTCCTGATCAATGCGCAGGTCCAGCCCGCGCAACACCGGCGGGCCGCCATAGCCAACGGATGCCCCTTCCAGCCGCAGAATGGGGGGCGACAGTTCTTCGGGCGCTGGGAAGCTGAAAACGTGTTTCGCCGCTTCCGCAGGCGGCGTGATGGGTGTCAGCTTCTCCAGCATCTTCACGCGCGATTGCGCCTGCTTGGCTTTCGACGCCTTGGCTTTGAAGCGATCCACGAATTTCTGCATATGCGCACGTTGTGCAGCAACTTTCTGCGCCTCGGCGGCCAGCACGGCGCGTTGTTCGGCCCGCGTGCGCGCGAACGTGTCGTATCCCCCCGCATAGAGCGTCAGCTTGCGGTCTTCTACATGCAGGATATGGTCAACCGCCCGGTTCAGAAGGCCCCGGTCATGACTGATGATGATGACCGTATGCGGATATTTGGCGAGATAGCTTTCCAGCCAGAGTGCGCCTTCAAGATCGAGATAGTTCGTCGGTTCGTCCAGAAGCAACAGGTCGGGCTGGGCAAACAGCACACCGGCCAGCGCGACCCGCATCCGCCAACCACCCGAGAAATCCGAGCAGGGCCGCAACTGTGCTTCGGCGTCGAAACCCAACCCCTTCAGGATCGCACTGGCGCGCCCTTCGGCGGACCAGGCGTCGATATCGGCAAGGCGCGTCTGGATGGCAGCGATCCGGGCCGCATCGGTTGCAGTCTCTGCCTCGGCCATCAGGCTGGCGCGCTCCGTATCCGCCTCCAGAACCGTGTCGATCAGCGAGGTCGAGGATGACGGCACTTCCTGCGCAACCCCGCCGATCTTGGCGCGTGACGGCAGGCTGACTTCACCCCCTTCCAGTGCAAGTTCGCCCCGGATCAGCCGGAAGAGTGTCGTCTTGCCTGCGCCATTGCGCCCGACAAGTCCGACCTTGTGGCCGGTTGGAACCGTGGCAGAGGCGCCCTCGAACAGAGGGCGGCCATTGATCGAATAGGACAGGTCATGGATGCGCAACATGGCCTGCCCCTGCCCGCTTGGCGCGCGCGCGTCAAGCCCCTGTCCCCGATATCTGCGCTATTTCCCGCGCCGGGCCAGGCGGATGATCTGCATGTCCCGGATGGCGACAGGTTTACCTGTGTCACACCAGTCGCTTGCGCGCGCACGCGCGATGATCGCGGCGCGCAGCGGCGCTGGATCGCCCCATGTGCCATAGAGTTTCGCATCCGTCGCGAAGATCGGCTTCAGCCCGTCATTGAGGATCGCTTCCCAGACAGCAGCGGCGGTGCCGGGGCATTGCGGTTTGCGGTAATCATCAAACACCACGACACCTTGATCCTGCAGCACATTCCGGGCTGAGGCTGTATCTTCGCGCAAATTGGCATAGACATGCGACGCGTCGATATGCTCGAAACGGCAGGATTTCGGGGCAAGATGCGCGCAGATCGTGCTAGTCGGGCCTTGAACGATCTGGGGAAGGCTGGCGTGATACGCGCGGTAATTGGCCTCGAACTGCTGCCGCGTGGGCGTTCTGGTTCCGAAGAACGCCTTTTCGGTCTGGTCCACACCGTCCCATGTCACAACATCCTCGAAAAGATCGCAGACGGTGAGGAGATCGCAGACGGTGAGCCGCTCGCCCTGTTTCAGTTTCTGGCCCATCAGGATCGCGCTCTTGCCCAGATAGGTGCCAAGCTCCAGCAGATCGCCCGGCGGTTCAGTCTGGTTCTGAAAATCGAGTGTCCAGGCGAAACCCGCCTGATCTATCGGATGGAACCAGCCGGGTATCGCTTCATATCGCATCGGAAACACCCGGTAACGATGACCGCAGAGTATGGGGTTCAGCCATCACGATCAATCAGACCCGACTCTCCTCGCCACGCACCGGCACGGTTTGGAATCAGCCCGTATCGTAATCTTCGCTGCGTCGCAGCGTAACTTTTGAACACGGGCACATGAAACCGCCCAATTAAGAGGCACAATCCCGCCGTGCGCAGGATCTCGGCGTGCAGAGGTGGTGGTTAAATTGTCTGATCCCAAGGCCCGCGCAATAACTCGGGTGCTGACAAAGGATCAGATGCATGTCCGACAGTCCGATCCTGGCAGATACCGCCTGCCGGACATGCGCAACAGACCTGCTGCTGCCTTGGGGATATGGGGGGCAAGATGAGACAGATCAAGCCAGAACAACTCGGGCATGCGCAGCCATCACATATGGAGCATGCAACGCATGATTAGGAAAACCCTGCTTACAACTGCCGCCGCCACCAGCCTCATGGCCGCCGGAACGGCGCATGCCGATTGTCCGATCAAGGTCGGTGTCCTGCACTCGCTTTCGGGCAGCATGGCGATTTCGGAAACCACATTGCGCGATGTGATGATGATGCTGGTCGATCAGCAGAATGCAAAAGGCGGCGTTCTGGGGTGCCAGCTTGAAGCCGTAGTTGTGGACCCGGCATCCGACTGGCCGCTTTTTGCAGAACTGACGCGCCAGCTTCTGACCGTGAACGAGGTCGATGTGATCTTCGGCGCCTGGACCTCGGTCAGCCGCAAGGCGCTGCTGCCGGTGCTGGAAGAACTGAACGGTCTGTTCTTCTACCCGGTGCAGTATGAAGGGCAGGAAAGCTCGCGCAATGTGTTCTACACGGGCGCTGCGCCGAACCAGCAGGCGATCCCCGCGGTGGATTACTTCCTGGAAGAACTGGGAGTCGAGAGCTTCGCGCTTCTGGGTACCGACTATGTCTATCCGCGCACCACGAATGCGATCCTTGAATCCTATCTGCTGT
>JAFIEM010000019.1 GCA_020832555.1 Natronohydrobacter sp.
GGATGTCGGTATAGGCAGCCGACCATTTCGCGCCCCATTTGCATCCCTGGAAACAGAAGCCCGTCTGCTGGCAGGGCATACGGTCATCATTCCATTCCGAATTGATGGCCATCCGGCCCGTGCTGACCTCCTTGTAGCCCAGCGCCTTCGCCCCCTTCTCGAACACAAGGTAGTTGTTGTTGCCAGGCAGTCCTGCATGCCCATTGGTCAGCGTCACGCCCAGCTTCTTTTCCGCCAGATCGTACCAGGGGGCCATCTCCTCTGCATCAATTGGCCAATTGAGCAGGTTTGCCCCCTGCACGCGGCCATAGGTCGTGAGCGCCTTCCACTCATGATCCTGAAATCGCAGCGACGCCCCGGCCCAATGCGTTGTCGTTCCGCCCACTGCCTTGACAATCCAGGCAGGCAGGCCAGAGAAATCGCGTGCCACACGCCAGTCACCCGATGTCGTTCGCGGGTCAAGCCAGGCAAGTTGCCCGAAGCTCTCCCATTCATCATTCACATAGTCTTCGGGCAGATAGCGCCCCCCCGCTTCCAGCGCGACGACATGCACGCCTTTCTGCGCCAGTTCATTAGCCAGCACACCGCCGCCCGCGCCGGTGCCGATTACGACAACCACATTGTCATCATTGAAGTCAAAACTTGTCGCCATAGCCTGTCTCTCCCCTATGGCTCACAGCCAGTTGATGTCATTGAAGCCGCGATCCAGATAGCCGCCCTCGCTGAAGCTTTCGCCTTCATAGCCAAAGATCGGCCAGACCGCTTTCTGGTTGTAGAGCCCGGTCACAAGTCCACCGCGCACGGTCTGGAAGAAATGGCTTTCCTCCATCGCCCGCAGGATATCAACGCGGTCGCGTTCCCAGCCGACATCAAGATAGCTTGCATGACCGCGCCCCTGTGCCGCAGCATCAAGCGCGCTGATCCCGGCTTCAACCATCTCGGCCATCTCGGCGCTGTCATAGCCACGCACCGCGATGACGTAATATTCATCCCCGACCTGATCATGCGGATAGATATCGCGTGCCATCCGAACCAGCGTCGCCATGGTTTCGGGTTTCAGATGCGTTACTTCCAATGCCCAAGCGGCATCGGGGGCCGCGATGAATCCGGTACCGATTGCGAAACTCGCAGATGCGGCAACCGTGCCGGACAAAAGCTGGCGACGGGTCATTTCCCGCGGGCTTGCGGTCTTTGTCATGGATTTCCTCCCATAAAGCAAAAAATGGCGCCACGCTCCCCAACATGACGCCGGCGATGGTGGCGCTACAGGTAGCGCCCTCCCCGTTCGAGAACTTCGATCTGATATCCATCCGGATCGGCCACGAAGAAAAACCGAGCGATCACCTCTCCGGCCGGAGCGAAATCGACCAGCTTGCGCGGTGCCAGACCTTCGGCCTCGAACCGCGCATGTTCTGCGGCGGCATCAGGCACCGAAACCGCCAGATGGCCATACCCGTCGCCCAGCGCATAGGGCTCTGTCCGCCCTTTATTGACGGTCAGCTCCAGTTCAAAGCCAGTTTCGGAATTGCTGAGATAGAGCAGCGTGAATTCGGGAAAATCCAGCCTGTCCGCGATCTCCAGCCCGAAAGCCTTGTTGTAGAAAGCAACCGACCGATCTTCATCCAGCACGCGGATCATGCTGTGGATCATTTTCGCCATTGAGCACACCTTCCATTGTCATCTTTCTGACAAGTGTCGCCGCAATGGGTATGGGATGGGTAGTATTGACCTACTACCAGCCTTCTTCAGGCAGACATATCCACGGGTTCGCGTCTGCCTGGTGCGCAAACCACTGACTGTTTGCGGTCGAGATACACCAGGCAAGTGCAGCGCAGCAGCGAACTGAAATTCACGGGTTCGCCGTGTAACTGCACTACTTCGTCTTGCAGCTTCGAGACAAAAGCCGCGGTCGACAACCCTTCGGACTCTGCCAACTCATCCAGAATGTCCCAGAACAGATTTTCCAGCCGGATGCTGGTGCTTTGCCTGTTGATGCGCATCCTGCGCGTTGTGGCGGAGTACCGGCGCGGATCCTGACCCGCGTAGATCTGGCACATGATCTTCTCCTCCCAAAAACGCATTCCGTGATCGGGCTGCATCTTATCAGGATATGACAATCCGATAGTTTGTCATTCAAAAATTTGCGACCCCGGTCAAATATGGTCAGGGTGTGAGCCGTGGAACGGGCTTCCCGATCCGGGCGCCATTCACATACTAATGCGCATTATGAAGAGCGCTGCCTGTCGAGGTTGGTGAAGAACGTTGAATTCCGGAACCGTCTCCTCCGGTGGCTGCCACTGCCCGGATGTCAGGCGTGGCCGTATCCATGGAAAGATCAGCCTTGCGCCATTGGCGTCTAGCTTGGACACCGTGCTCGCAGGCCCGCCATTCGCCGTCGCCGAGGAACTTGTACCCTTCACGATCGTGCAACATCAAGCTCGATACGGTTACCAAAGTCACGCGTGGCCGGTTATGTCGCAGATATCGGACCATACCGCCGGAGCCGCCGCCAGCACAACACCGCCGCTGGGCAAGTCAATGCCAACGGGCACAGGCAAGGTCATTCCGCCAGCCTCGCGCACCAAAAGCAGCCCCGCAAGGCAATCCCACGGATGCATGTGCGGCTCGTAATATGCCCCAAGCCGTCCGGCTGCGACAGCACCCAACATCAGCGCACCAGAGCCATTGCGATAAAACATTCCGCCTCTGGTCATCAGTCGGGTGATGATCTTGGCAATATGATCGGGCGTCGTGCGGTGGCTGGCTCCTATCCCGGTCAGACTGTTGGTCAGACGGATGTCGGAGTTCAGCGATAGCGGCTTGTCGTCCAGCCATGCGCCGCGCTCATGGATAGCTGTAAAGATTTCACCTGTCAGCGGCTGGAATATGACCCCTGCCTCTGTCCGTTCCTTTCCCTGAAGAGCGATGGCGACGCACCAATGCGGCAGGCCAGACACAAATGGCACGGTCCCGTCAATCGGATCGATCACCCATGTCAGACCTGATCGACCCTCCTGCGCGCCGCCTTCCTCGCCCAGAAACCCGTCATCCGGGAAAGCCGCGCCCAAATGCGCACGGATGATATCTTCTGCCTCGCGGTCAGCGCGGCTGACCATATCGAGCGCGTCGTGCTTGGTCTCGATGGTCAGGGCATCGCGGTCGTGAAACAGTGCGAGCGCATGCGCGCCTGCGGCGCGCGCGGCATCCTGGGCGGCGCTGAGGCGCGCGGCAATCGGATCGTTTTCAGTCATGGGTCAAGCTACTCTTATCGGGGCAGTGTCGGGGATAGTCAGGCTGACGCGTGTTCCCGGTGCAATCGGCGGCTCCGTCATCGGGCGCGAGGTCAGTAATTCGGCGAAACCGGTCTCGATCTCATACTCCCAGCGGCTGCCCAGATAGGTGCAGGACAACACTTTGCCCGAAGGGCTGCCGTCTCCGGGCGCAAGCGCGATCCGTTCTGGCCGCAACGATATTTGCGCGGCCCCCTCTGCGCCTGTCATTGGCAAATCCAGATCCGCCGCGCGGAAACGCCCGTCTGACACCTGCCCGGAAATCAGATTCGCATCGCCGATGAAATCCGCCACGAAAGGCGAGGCAGGCCGTTCATACAGATCGCGCGGGCTGCCAATCTGAGCGATCCGGCCCGATTGCATCACCACAATCCGGTCAGAAACGGCCAGCGCCTCTTCCTGATCATGTGTCACATAGACGGCGGTCAGTCCAAACCGCTTTTGCAGGTCTCGGATCTCACCGCGCACCTTGCGGCGCAGCTTGGCGTCCACATTCGACAAGGGCTCATCGAAAAGCAGCACATCGGGTTGCTGCACAATGGCACGCGCCACGGCAACACGCTGCTGCTGTCCGCCGGACAGTTCCGAGGGCAGACGGCCTGACAAGCCCGACAGGCCGATCTGCTCCAGAATCTCAAGTGCGCGGGTGCGTGCCGAAGCCTTCGCCTCGCCGCGAATGACCGGTCCATAGGCCACATTCTCAAGCACAGTCATATGCGGAAACAGCGCATAGGACTGAAACACCATACCGACATTGCGCTCGGATGCGGCGCGCTGGCTCACATCGCGCCCGGCGATGCGAACGACCCCGGTTGTCGGCAATTCCAGCCCCGCAATCAGCCGGAGCGAGGTGGTCTTGCCACAGCCCGAAGGCCCAAGGAATGTGACCATCTCGCCCTTCGCGATAGAGAAACTGATATTATCCACGGCAACCGCAGTTCCATAGCGTTTGGTCACATCCGCGAATTCAATTGCGATTTCGTCTGTCATCTTGCCTCATTCTGCCGGGGTGGTCTGACCCTGAAATTCTCGCCGCCGTCCCAGCTTTCGCGCGCCGACGATCAGTTGGATCAGCACGATACAGACGATCATCACGATCATCAGCACTGTGGAATAGGTGATCGCCAGTGCATACTCACCCGCCTCGACGCGCCCCATGATATAGGCTGTGGCCATGTTGTGACGGGCAGAGACAAGGAAGATCACCGCCGACACAGCCGTCATTGCGGTGACAAAGGAATAGACCAGCGCAGTAAAGACTGCAGGTTTGACCAAGGGCAACACCACGCGCCGCAGGGTTGTCGCCCCGCCTGCGCCCATGGTCGAGCTGGCCTCTTCCATCGAACGGTCGATCTGGGCAAAGGCCGCAAGGCCCGCACGCATCCCTACCGGCATGTTGCGGAACACAAAGCAGATCACAAGGATCGCGGCTGTCCCGGTGATATCCACTGGCGGCACGTTGAAGGCCGCGACATAGCTGACACCGACCACTGTTCCGGGGATGGCGAAGCTCAGCATCGTGCCGAATTCAAACGCGTTCTTGCCCGCGAAATCCTGACGCGCCACCAGCCAGGCCGTCATGATGCCGACCAGCGTCGTCAGCGGTGCCGCGATGGCCGAGACGATCAGTGTGGTCTGCATCGAATTCCAGGCCGAGCCGAAGAATTGCACACCATTCGCGCTGATCTCGAACGCGAAGGCGGTGTTCAGATGCGCGAAGGTGGGCGTCAGATCCCAGCGTCCGATATCATGAACGAAACCTCCGACCAGCACCACGGCATAGACACCGAGCGTGAACAGCACGAAGGGGACGACCACGGCCCAGGCCACACCTTTCAGCCCGAAGGGCAGGGTCGAGGCGAGACCAGCATCGGATTTGCCGGTGACCGTGACATAGCTCTTCCGTCCAAGCCAGCGCTGTTGCAACCAGAAGGCGATCAGCGTCAGCGAGAGCAGGATCATCGCCAGGGTTGCCGCATTGCCCAAATCATAGCGTGCGCCGACCACTGCAAAGAAGATTCGCGTGGACAATACCTCATAGCCACCGCCCAGCACGATGGGATTGCCGAAATCCGCCAGGCTTTCGATGAAGGCGAGAAGAAAAGCCGCAGCGATTCCGGGCCGCAAGAGCGGCCATGTGATCTTGAAAAAGGTTTTCACCGGTCCCGCACCAAGGGTCTGGCTGGCTTCTTCCAGTGTCGGATTGATCGCCTCGACTGTGCCCAGAAGCACAAGAAATGTGATCGGGGTGAAGGCAAGAACCTGTGCCATCAGGATGCCGGTCAGTCCATAGACCCAACGCGTCGGGCGGATATCGAACAACTCGGCACCCCAGCCGGTAATCAACCCGGTGCGCCCGAAGAGCACGATAATCGCCACACCGACCACGAAAGGGGGTGTGATGATCGGCAGGATCGAGAGCGCGCGCAGCGTTTGCTTGAACCGGAACGAGGTGCGCGAGACAATCAGCGCAAGTGCCAGTCCAAGGGTTGTGCAGATCGTTGCAGCCAGAAGCCCCAGCACCAGCGAGTTGATCACCACACCGCAACGCCGCCCGCCGGTCAGGCAATCCAGCCGCCAGATTTCCGGGGCAAAGAGCCGGGCGAGAAACGGGCCAATGGCCAGTTCGCCATCCGGGCCAACAAAGGCAGCCAGCGCCAGTTTCAGGATTGGAAAGAAGACGAACAGCCCGAGCAAGGCCACGATGAAGACGACTGCGGACCCAGCGAAGCGGTCCCCTCGACAAAAGCCGCGCAGGGCAAGCGCGTGGGCGATCAGGCCTAGAAGTGCGACCCCTGTAACAAAGCCCCCCCAGCCAAACCCGGTCTGGCCCTGCGTCGATGTCGGGAAAACACCGGCAACCCAGTCCAACGACGGCCCGCGCAACCCGACCACGAAGCCTTGTGCCAAAAGCAGGGCAAAGCCCCCGATGGCAAGGGCAAGAAAGACCTGCCCTGCTGCATCACGCATTCCGGCCCAGAACATTAGCGGCAAGAGAAGCACCAGTGGCCAAAGCCATCCGCGCCCATCTGCGGCCAGCCCAAGCGCAGAAGGCATAAACGGGGAGGCACCGGACGGGACCGTATTGTGCCAAGGCAAGACCATCAGACCCAGCGCCAGCACAGCAAGCCAGACCTGTCTTTCGCGCATGGCGCGCGATGCGCGTAGAGCGTCAGTTGTCATGACAGAAAACCACAAGGGCCGGACGGCAGTCGATGCTTCCGTCCGGCGATGTCATTTTACTCAGCGACGCGCGCCGATTTCGTCATCCCAGCGCGACAGCAAACGCTGCCGCGTGTCGCTGGACCCGAAGGTTGCAAAATCATAGTCGATCAAGGTGATCTGATCGAGCGAAGGCGATTCCGGCGGCACAGGTGAGTTGCGGTTCGATGGCACCTGAAAGCTGTTGGCTTCAGCGCCAAGCGCCTGAGCCGCAGGGGAAAGCGCCCAATCATAGAATGCCCGGGCATTGTCAGGATTCGGGCCGTCCTTGACGAGGCTCATGGAACCGATCTCGTAGCCAGTGCCTTCGCATGGGGCAACGGCGGTAATCGGCGCGCCTTGCACGGCTTGGGCGACAGCGTCATGCATGAAGACGATACCTATAGCCGTTTCGCCCGTTGCGGCGTTCCGGATTGGGGCTGCGCCGGACTGGGTATACTGACTGATATTCTCGTCCAGCTCGCCCAAGAATTCAAATGCCTCGTCCTCGCCCATGATCTGTACGAGTGTTGCCAACAAGGTGTAAGCCGTGCCTGAGGAGTTCGGATTGGCAACCTGGATATCATCGCGGAAGCGCTCATCAAGCAGGTCGGCCCAGCACCCCGGAGCCGGATCCGCAACCAGTTCGGTATTGAAACCGTAGCCCAGTGCGCCTGCATAGATACCCACAGTCCGGAAGCCAGATGCTTCGGCCTGAGACACAGCCCAATCCTGCAATTCTTCCAGCATGGGCGACTGGTACTCTGCCGTCAGCCCTTCTTCAGCAGCCTGAAGATGCGGGTCGCCGGTCCCCCCCCACCAGACATCCCCACGCGGCTGGCCTTCCTCGGCCTTTAGCTGTGCGAATGTCTCGCCGGACGAGCGACGGGTCATCAAGACATTGATCCCTGTCTCGCGCTGAAAGCTCTCGGCCATCAGACGGCACCACTCTTCCTGTACCGAACAATAGAGAACAAGCTCATTCGCGCTGGCCGCAACCGGCGCTGTGATGAAACCCGCTAAAGTCGCGGAAATGATGGTTGATTTACGCATTTTCTCTCCTCCCTCTCGGGTACGGCGTTGATGTTGCCCAGAGCCAAAGCCCTGCGATCGCCGCTACCGCTAACGAGACTATATGACAGATCCGTGAATGGGCCATATAAATTTTTACCAAATGCTCAGAATGTGGTGGCGCGAAAGCAAGTCTCGCCCTGCAGCACCCTCAACAGCATGACGACCCCGATTTGCCGGGGGTCAACTTTCCTGCGCGTTGGTTGCACTCCTCTGCCGGCAGGTCACAGCCAGCCAGACCGGCAAGCTCAGCAGGATCTTGTATCGGCGCGTGAGAAATGATCGCGCGTAAACACCTTCGCCGTGATATCGCTGAGATCCGGGCAATCCCGTGGGGATACCACCAGCTCGCAGTGTGATTTGAACACTTCAAGCGACTCCGTTGAGCTATTGTGAAACCGTGTCCGAATCCCAGAAGCTTCCAATGTCGATTTCAGTTGCCGAAGGGACGGTGACAGCGGAGTTGCGCTATCGGGTTTGTAGAAACCAACCTCGGTAGGGGCTTCCCGAACAATCTGATCAGCCAGAAATGCGACACGCGCAATGCTCGCGCGGTCGAGATTGGCAAGCAACGGTGTGCGCGATTGATCCAGATGACCTGCCATCATTTGCTTTACAAGGGGCAGGGCCCTGCGATCATAGCCGAAACAGGGGTTGTTTGCATGTGAGCCGATACGAGGGTCCATGCTGACGCCATCGATGATCTGACGCGCGTTCAGCCCGAGATGCATTGCGTAGCTGTCCAACTCGTTGAAATAGGTCACGCGTGTTGCATGGAACAAGGTGGAAAGATGGCGCGCCATTTCGGCTTCCGTCGGCCCCATCTGGCGTGTCGGTATGTCGTTTCGCAACGCCGCAGCTTTCAACACATTCAATGCCTGCACTCCAAGGGCATGACGATCCCCGGCAATCAGAAAACGCGGATGCAGAACATCGGTCAGCATATGTCCATCGCGGCTGAATTCGGGAACATAGACGAGTTTTGCGCTATCGAGTGCACTGAGTTTCGAGTCGCAGTAGCCGACAGGAACAGCCGAGCGCAGGATAATCGGAAGGTGCGGATAATTGCGGGCGATGAACTCAACGCGGCTGTCAAGTTCGATCAGGCTGACATCACCTGTTCCGGGATCTGTGGAAAGCGGCGTTGCGATAAATACCATATCGGCGTTTGCTATGGCCGCACGGGTGTCCACCATAGCCCTCAGGTTCAAAGCGTGGGAAGCCAGATAGGATGCCAGTCCCGGATCCTCCAGCCCGTATACACCGCGATTGATGTCGTCGACCCGGTCTGGCATTGGCCCTGTCATCACGACCTCATGCGTGCGTGCCAGCGCCAGCGCATCTGCCATCGCCACACATCCCAACCCGATTACCGTGATTTTCATCCGAAGCATCCGTCTACTGGTTTCTGATCTGGAAACTATTCCGCTTGAACTTGGCCACACTTGGACGATTTGAAGACAATTTTGCCGACTTTTTCTGTCTTTGGCCATGTCTCACGATGTTTCAGTCCAAGGCGAACAAATCGCGCGTAAACACCTTCTCGCGATGCGCGTGCAAAACACCGGTCATCCGGTTTGCCACAATGACGTCGCACCCTTGCGCGAAGCTGTCGAAATCCCGCTCCAGTACATGGCCCATATAGTCATCCTGATCGAGCCCAGGCTCGTGGATCACGAGTTCGATTCCGTCCTGAGAGAGCGCAGAGATTATGTCCTGAATGGCACTTTGGCGAAAATTGTCTGAGCCCTGCTTCATCACCAGCCGGTAAATTCCGACACGCCGGGGGCGTTTTGCAGCAATGGCTTCGGCGATGGTGCGCTTTCTTGCGTCATTTGAGGCAATAGTGGCCGAGATCAGCGCTTGCGGCACATCGGCGAAATTCGCGCGCAGTTGCTTGCTGTCTTTCGGCAGGCAATAGCCACCGTAGCCGAATGAGGGATTGTTGTAGCCCTGACCGATACGAGGATCGAGGCAAAGCCCCTCGATCACCTCTCTTGCATCCAGCCCCATTTCCAGGGCCAGCGTATCAGCTTCATTGAAAAGCGCGACACGGGTTGCGAGATAGGTATTGGCAAAAAGCTTGATGGCTTCAGCTTCTGTCGCGTTTGTCAGCAGTACCGGGGTATCCTCCACCAGTGCCGCACGACGCAGCATCTCGGCCAGTGCGGCACCGCGCTGGCTTACTTCACCGACGATGATGCGCGAGGGATAGAGATTATCATGCAGCGCCAGTCCTTCGCGCAGGAACTCGGGCGAGAACACGATACGATCACACTTGAACATCTCTCGCACGCGTTCCGTATAGCCTACGGGCACAGTGGATTTGATCACCATGAGGGCGCGATCATTGACAGCCATTGCTTGCGCGATAACAGCTTCGATACTGCTGGTGTCGAAGGTATGAGTCGCATCATCATAGTTGGTGGGCGTTGCGATGAAGATATAGTCTGCATCTGCATATGCAACGCGCGGGACAGTCGTTGCCTGAAGATCAAGAGCACCACTGGTCAGATACTCCTGGCACACCGCATCTTCGATTGGAGTGCGACCGCAGTTTACAGCCGCAACGCGCGCCTCTGAAATATCGACCGCGACAACGCTATGTTGGCGTGCCAGCAAGATCGCATTTGCGAGACCGACATATCCCAACCCTGCTACTGCGATTTTCATGCTGAGATCCTTCCTAGGGTAAGATGGTTGTTGAATGACATCGAGATGCGGACATTACCGCGCTGTGAAAGGCAGGATCGTGTCACCAGCTTGCAGGGCGAAGCGACCGGCCACCTGCGGATCGGCAGCATCGGACATGTTGAAATGAAACGCTTGCTTGCCTGCGCGAGTCATACGAAGGACTTGCACCTCTGTTCCGGCGATCCTCGCGCTTTCCAGAATCTGGCCAAGCGTGACCACCCGTCCGTCAAGATCGAAGCGTTGGGTGCCATAGCCCGGTCGGGAAAGCGTTATGCCTTCCGCCGCGGGATCGGTCAGTGGCGGCAGATTGCGCGCAGCGCTTCGGCCGACCTGCACCACATCGCCATCGCGGAGTACAGGCAAGCTGGCACCATGCCGGAGGAACCCATCCATATCGACAGCATATTCCCGCCCGTTGCGCAGGATCGCGACCCGTCGCATATTCGCTCCGCTCGCAACGCCGCCAGCCGCATTGATTGCATCAATCACTGTCAAAGGGCGTGTGGTCAGCGCTTGCCGATTTGGGCGCATCACATCACCGATGACCGTGATCTGACGCGCGTTGTATTCGAGCACCCGCAGGTCAACCTGCGGATTGGGCAGATAGGCGCGCAGGCGTGTCGCGATATCGGTGCGGATCGCGCCCGTCGTGCGCTCTGCCGCGGACACACGCCCCAGAAACGGGACCTGAATTGTACCATCCGCTTCCACCAGATATCCTGCGGGCGCTGTCAGTTCGGCGGCGTCAATCGCGTGGATCTGCAGCACATCCCCGCGCCCGACCAGATAGGCATTCTGTTCCTGTGCGCCGAACTGGCCGATGTTGGCCCGCGTTACAGAAATGGCCTGTTCCGCCGCGACAGGTTGCAACGCTGTTTCTGGCGCGCTCGGACGAGAGACACTGGTTGTCTGTGTAGTGCAGCCTGCGACAAGCAGGAACATTGCGACCTGAACGGCGTGCTTGATTACCATTTGTAGAGCCTTTTGATTCTGGAGTGTCATCTTTTCAGCGCCCGTAAATCAGTTCGGCAGCCGAAGTATCGGCAGCGAAATCAAACCTGTCGGACCCGGAGGTGACGTTGGTCAGTGTAATCACGACAGCGGCAAAGACAGTGAGCGAAGCCAACAGCATCAGCTTGCTGTCATTACGCACCAGAGCGTTGCGGTCTACAGAGGCACCGCCCGTGTTCTGTCGTGTCCATTTCTGGACATTGGGATTGTGGTTCACGAAAATCTTGATCCCGGCCCCGACGATCTGTCCGTAATAGGTCAGGACGGGGAAGATCGGATGCCAACGCTTTGCAATCAGCCCGGTCAGTCCCGAATGCACGGTGCGCGTCAGCGAAACCCATAGAAGAAATATGGCGAGAAACACAGGATCATGCAGCAGCGCTGCAGCGCCGAAGAAGATAATTCCCATCAGCGGAGTCCACATCGACGCTTTCTGATCAAGAAGTGCCAGCCAGGTGAAAAGGCCAAGCTTCTGCGGACCCAGCCGGATCGCCTTGGCTCCGCCGCGCACCATATTCCCGAACCAGCGTTTCTGCAGTCCGATCGTATCTGCGAGGAACCCATTTCCCGGCAGTGACTCAAGACAATAGATCACTTCATCCGGAACATAAGAAATATCCCAACCTGCCTCGATCACCCAACGCCAGGTGGATTTGTCATCGCCCGTCAACATGACGATACGGCCCAGACGCGGATGATGCAGCACATCTTCAAGCAGGTTCGCCGCGAAATTCGGGTGCGTCAGGATCTGCGTGCGAAACATTGACCAGCGACCCGTCAAGACCAGAACCCGGCCCGAGACGGCCATGGAAGACATGTAGACATGGCGCTGGGCCATCCGCAGGCGATACCATTCACGGTCAAGCGTCTTGCCTGCGACGAGTGGCGTATTGTCGACTGTCAGGGCACCGACGCCGGGTTGGTGTAGCAGGATGGGCGCTGTGCGTCGGATCAGTCCGGGCTGTACCAGCGTGTCGCCATCCATCAGAATTCCGGGGCAGTCAGGCGGCACGCCAATTTCGCGAAGCCGTTCGAGTGCGTCGGCCATGGCCGAGCGCTTTCCGCTCCCGTCCTGCCGGGTAAAGGCCAGCCGGATCTGCCCGGTGGGGTCGGTCCGGCGATGTACATGCGCGATCACGGCCTCATCCTGATCCGACGACACCGCTGCGACGACCGTACCGCCACCGCCATTGTCAAGAATATCGCGGAACAGATTCGCATAGACCGCAGCATTCATTGCATCGCCCATCTTCCAACTCAGGATCACGACTGCGACATGGCGACGATGCACGCTGGCATCGGCTTCAGCCCGGCGGCGGATTACAGGGAAGATGTAGCGCGTGTATGCATAGGCGCGCGCCATGTGAAAGCCGCCCCAAGACCAGCGCCAAAGCCCGACTGCACCCAGCGCGGCGATGAAGGCGGTATCCGTGGCATTCAGCGCGCGCGACGGGACAAATCCAAGCAGGAACACCATGAAAGCCAGCCAGAGCAACGCAGTCAGCCAGACTGACAACATCGAGGAACTGCGCAGATAGGGTGTATCCGCCATTCTTACAGCCGCCACATGCCCAGCACCCGAGTAACCGGGTTCTGGGTCTTGATGACAGTCTGAGCGGTCATGCCGAGGCGCGCATCAAGGGGTTGGTCCGGCAAGATCTCGACCCGTGCATAGCGTTCGGAAGCAAAGACCGTGTTCTGGAGACCTGCAAAACCGGCCCAGTTGTTGTCATAGTTGAGACGGGCAACCTTGCCCGTGACCTGCTGACCATCAGCCAGACGGATCTGTGCACGGTCCCCCTGGCTGATGCGCTGGGCTGCATCAGCCATGACCAGCGCATGAACTGCTGTTGCGCCGGAATGGGCCAACACGAACAGGGGCTGCGAGGGTTCGGCCCATTCGCCTGTGACCCGATTGACCCTTGCAACTGTGCAATCGCAGGGTGCTGTCACAGGCGTTCCGGAGAACAGCCCCTCATGCCGTTGATAGGCAAGCGTTATTTCTGCCGACAGATGTGCAAGCCGCAGATCCAGCGCCTCAAGCGTTTCGGAACCATGTGTCATGCGACCTGCGGTGAGGCCCAGCGCCTCGGCCTCGATCTGGGAATTCAGGGCACCTCTGGCTGCAGCGAGGTCAGCCTCGGCACTCAGCACCAGCGCTTCCTGGCGCGCCCTGTTCTGCTGCCGCTCAAGTGTGGGCAAGCCACCCGCAGCGCGCAGGCTGGCGAGTTGCGCGCGCTCAAGGGACAGGCGGCGCTCGGCGCGCGCGACCGCCTCCTCCAGTCGGACCTGTTCGCTGCTGCGCATCTGGGCCGCGCTCGCCTCCAGTTGCTGCAGGACGTTCCGCTGCGCCCCAAGCTCGGCCTGTTCTGCCTCAAGCCCACGGATACGGTCTGACAGCGACAGCAGACGGTCCTCGTGATCGGAAGAGCGCAGATAGGCCAAGGCGTCGCCCTGCCGCACTTGCTGACCTTCAGCAACATCGATCTGCATGACCATACCGGAGGCAGGAACAGACACGTTGGCAGCGGCAACCGAAACAGCAGCATAGCGAGACTTTACATTTGTCCATGACCCCAGTGCTGCATAGCCAGCCCCGCCAAGGGTCACACAAGCCAGCGACACCTGAAACCAGGTGCGAAACTTTTGCGTTTTTTGAGTGGTCTCCTGCCTTGTAACGCGGGTATCGCGCGAATCATTCAGAAGCTGCGTGAGGCTCAGCTCTTGCCGGGTCACAGCGTAGTCGACCACACGATGAAGCAATTCTGACTGTGCACGTCCGAGATCAATGAACTGATACCTCAATCTGGCCTCATCGCCCGTCTTGGCGCGTGCCTGAACCTGCATCTGAATTCGGGTTTCACCTTTACCAAGCAACAAGTGG
Source organism: Natronohydrobacter sp. (assembly GCA_020832555.1). Taxonomy (GTDB): domain Bacteria; phylum Pseudomonadota; class Alphaproteobacteria; order Rhodobacterales; family Rhodobacteraceae; genus Roseinatronobacter. The sequence continues at coordinate 14,152 of JAFIEM010000019.1, forward strand.
ACATCAACGACCCGCCCATTCCCCGGAGACAGCACCGAGGGAATAGCGCGCTGCAGGCTGAAGCCATGTACGTCCCAATGCGCAACAGGGTATTCGATGCCCTGCCACATGACGCTCATCGGCTCACAGACCGCAACAGGTGTCCGCGTCGGCCTGTCCGTCCGCGTTGCTTCGGCTTCAGCGATCACGTTTTCAGGGCGCGGAAGCAAAGTCGCTCGTGCATCGGATGCTGCGTCGTATGGGCCTGTATGGTCGATCATTGCTCGCAACTCGTTTTCTTGCCGCTGCCATTTTCCGTCGGAGCGAGCTCTTTATGAGGCATGGAGTGCCGTTGAATTGCGGCGAGAATTTGCGGGTGCCGGGACAAAAACGTGAAAACATATCGATTGTTTCGATTCCGCACATAACCCGAGCAATGGGGCGGTTGCCCGGTCGGAAGTGTCGGCAACAGACATTCCGGCACGCATGCGCACCGTCTTCAATCACATGTCGCTATCGTCGCCTCGGAACTGCAGCAGGGCCAGAGCGGCGTTTCTGTTACAGCCCCGATCCTAGCCCCAATCCAGCACGATCTTTCCGGAATTTCCGCTGCGCATGATCTCGAAACCCTGCGCGAAATCATCAGCGGGCAAGCGATGTGTGATTACGGGGCGAATGTTCAGACCGTTTTCCAGCATCGCAATCATCTTGTACCAGGTCTCGAAGATTTCGCGCCCGTAAACGCCCTTGAGGGTGATCGCCTTGAACACGATGCGGGACCAGTCTACGGGGCTTTTGCCCGGCGGGATACCCAGAAGGGCGATGCGCCCGCCCATGACCAGATTTTCCACCATCTGATCGAGCGCCTGCTGATTGCCGGACATCTCAAGCCCCACATCGAAGCCTTCGCGCATCTTCAGCCGGGATTTTACCTGCCCTAGGTCTTCTTGTGCAACATTGACCGGGGTCACATCGGCCACTTTCGCTGCCAGTTCCAGCCGCATAGGGTTCACATCCGTAATCACCACATGGCGCGCACCGACATGGCGCGCGACCGCCGCCGCCATGATCCCGATGGGACCTGCGCCAGTGATCAGCACATCCTCGCCCACCAGATCGAAGCTCAGCGCGGTGTGAACCGCATTGCCCAGAGGATCAAGGATCGCGCCGATTTCATCGTCAATTGCATCGGGCAGCGGCACGACATTGAACGCAGGCAGGCGCAGATATTCGGCGAAAGCGCCCTGTTCATTGACGCCGATGCCGCGCGTTGCGGGGTCGAGATGGAATTTGCCCGCGCGGCTCTGACGACTGTCAAGGCCAATCAGATGCCCCTCGCCCGAACAGCGCTGACCAATCGCAAGCCCGGTGACATTGCGGCCCAGCTCGACAATTTCGCCCGCGAATTCATGGCCGGTGATCAGCGGCACCGGGACTGTCTGCTGCGCCCAGTCATCCCAGTTCCAGATATGGATATCCGTGCCGCAAATGCCGGTCTTGCGCACCCGGATCAGTACGTCATCAGGACCGATTTCCGGCACCGGATGCGATTCCATCCAGATACCGGATTCGGGACGGGCTTTGACAAGTGCTTTCATCGTGACTGATGGAGCGTTGCTCATCGGGCAGCCTCATTTTCGAAAGCGGGCCAAATCCGGATGATGCTGTGCGACGGGGTCCGCGCACTACAGGCCGAGACCGACGGTTCGGTTGCATGGGCCGCGTGATGATCAAGAGCAGAAAAATGGGTCATCCGAGAAGTCCTGTATCCCTGCCCGCCTGCGCGAAGGCACTCAGCGCCTCGTCAAGATCGGCGCGCGTCAGGGTCGCGTTCATCTGGGTGCGAATGCGCGCCTTGCCTTTGGGCACAACCGGAAAGAAGAAGCCTGCAACATAGACCCCGAGTTCAAAAAGGCGCGCAGCCATCGCCTGCGCCTTGTGGGCATCGTGCAGCATGACGGGTACAATTGGATGTTCCCCCGGCAGCAATTCAAACCCCGCTTCCGTCAACCCGCTGCGCCAGTATTGCGCATTCTCGGACAGTTGTACGCGCAGGTCATCGGCCCCTTCGACCAGATCAATCGCGGCAAGCCCTGCGGCAACGATGGCAGGCGGCAGCGCATTGGAAAACAGATAGGGCCGCGCGCGCTGGCGCAGCAGATCAATCACGGGCTGCGGTCCGGCAATATAGCCGCCAAGCGCGCCGCCCAACGCCTTGCCCAGCGTGCCGGTCAGAATATCGGCATTTACCCCGAAATGCGCTGGAGTTCCTGCGCCTTTCGGCCCAATGAAACCCGTTGCGTGGCAATCATCGACCATCAGCACCGCGTCATACGCGTCGGCCAAGGCACGGATCTCGGGCAATTTGGCAAGATATCCATCCATGCTGAACACCCCGTCCGTAGCGATCATGATATGGCGCGCACCATCCGAGCGCGCGGCCCGCAACTGCGCTTCCAGATCCTCCATGTCGGAATTGGCATAGCGATAGCGCCGTGCCTTGCACAGGCGGATACCGTCGATGATGCTGGCATGGTTGAGTGCGTCAGAGATCACGGCGTCTTCCGGGCCAAGAAGCGGTTCGAACACTGCGCCATTGGCATCGAAACAGGTCGCGAAAAGGATTGAATCCTCCATGCTCAGGAACTGCGCAAGACGGGTTTCCAGCGCGCGATGCATGTCTTGAGTGCCGCAGATGAACCGGACCGAAGCCATGCCGAACCCGTGGTCTGTCATCGCCTTTGTTGCCGCCTCAATCAGCGTGGGGTGATCGGCAAGGCCCAGATAGTTATTGGCACATAGATTGATCACATTGCGACCACCCACCTGGACGCGGGTTGACTGTGGCGAAGAGATAAGTCGCTCACGTTTATAGAGCCCGTCTGCTTCGATCTGACTCAAGTTCGCACGGATATCGTCGAGAAATGCGCTGCGCCTATGGCCTTGTAGAGTTTCCTGATGGTCCAACCTGTTCCAATCCTCCAGCCGGGTCACGCAGAGTGCAATTCTTTACATAGCAAGGCGTTCGGTAATCGCTAAGTGATTTTTCTGTTCGCAGAGCAGCAGTTTGAGCACAGGATCCGGAATGGAATTGTCTGTCGCGTTGTTCTGCGAAGTCAGTTTTGCGAAGAGAATCTGAATCCGCCAACTCTGAGGGTTCAGAACCGTGATGCCTTGGTACGAATTACTTTACTCTGGGTAAGAAATATATTACCTAGTGTAAGGTATACTTTACCTTGTCAATTGCTCACAGCGACCCCCATGTCCCATGAAGAGCGCAACGTCCTGACTGAAATCCTTGCCAATGCGATTATCATTGGCTTGTTCCTGTGGTTCCTCGTGAATGGTCAGGCAACCGGGAGGTTCGATGGACCGGACGGGCTGCAAGTTTGGGCCGTGCTGGTCCTCAAGCTGATCGCAGTCAGCATCGTGATCGGCATTATTCTGGCCGTTGTCATGTCAATCCTTTGGCGAGCAGTCACGGGCGAGACGGCGGCTTTGACCCGCGATGAGCGTGACCGTGCGATCTCTGGAATCGGCTGGAAAGCGCAGGGTCTTGCGACCGCCTTGGGGATTGTCGGGGCCATCTGCGCACTGGCGCTGGGACAATCGATGATTACAGCGATGAACCTGATCCTCGCAGGTTGTGCCTTTGGTGATACGGCAGGCAATCTGGCCAAGCTTTACGCCTATCGCCGGGGTCTTTGATGCCCCGGATCGATAATACCATCCGACGCCTGCGCTTCGACGCTAGCGAAATGACTCAGAAAGATCTGGCCGCACATGTGGGCGTGACGCGGCAGACGATCCTCGCGATCGAGAACGGGAAATATGCGCCCACGCTAGAGCTTGCGTTCCGAATCGCCCGCCATTTTGGGGTAGGCGTCGAGGACGTGTTCACCTACCACGACGACTGAGTGTCGTTGTAATCGAGGCACTGCCATGATCCGTCCTTTTGCGCGGCCGATACCGCTCGTTATATTGCTGGCTTGCGTGACTCTCATTCCCGTAATGATAGCAAGCATCCGGGTGGCGCAGATTCCGACAGGCCAGCTACCGGAGGAAAGTCTGCGCCTGAGCGGTGCACCGTTCGCGCATTGGCTGCACTCTCTTGCGGGGGCACTGTTTGGCTTTCTGGGGCCAATGCAGTTCGCGCGGGCATTGCACGCGCGATTTGGTAGGCTCCATCGCGTGGCGGGCAGGATCTTTGTTGTCGCGGGTATGGTCATGGGGCTGTCGGGGCTGGGATTACTCCTGCAGGTCGAGAGTATCGCCACTCCGCTGCTGGATATCGCGCGGACCGTTTTCAGCGTTGCGCTGGTCGCAACACTTCTGCTCGGTTTGAGCGCGGCCCGCGCGGGCAACCGGGCCGCACATCAATCATTCATGATCCGCGCCTATGCCGTCGGAATGGGCGGGGCGACTGTCGCGCTGGTGATGCTTCCCATGTACCTGATCATCGGCGAACCTGTCACCGGGGTATCGTCTGACATGGTATTCATTGGATGGTGGCTGATCATGATCGCGCTTGGCGAATGGATCATCAAGGTAAACTCTTCCAGAAAGCTTGTGACATGAAAGCCGCGCTTTGCCGCCGTTATGGCCCGCCCGACTGCATCACTATCGAAGAACTGCCGGCTCCCCAGCCGGGACCCGGTGAGGTTCTGGTCGCTGTCGCCTATGCGGGCATGACTTCGGGGGATGCCCGCATACGCGGAGCGCAAGCGCCCAAGGGAATGGGGCCGTTGATCCGGTTGGCCTTTGGATTGACGGGGCCCCGACGCCCTGTTCTGGGCCGAGAATATGCAGGCCATGTGGTCGAGGTCGGCACGGGTGGAAAACGATTCCAATCGGGGGATGCAGTATTCGGCATCACTGATGGGATGCAGATGGGCGCACATGCGGAATATGTGCTGGTGAAGGAAACAGGTCTGATCCTGCCCCGCCCTGACAGTCTGACCGAGATCGAGGCCGCTGCCTTCTTTTTTGGTGGGCTGACAGCCGCTGATTTCCTGTTTGATCAATGCGGTTTGCAACCCGGCGAACGGCTGCTCGTGGTGGGCGGTACGGGCGCGGTCGGATCGGCAGCGGTACAACTCGCTCACCACATTGGCGCGCATGTCACGACCTTGACGAGTGCCGCAAACCTGAAACTTGCGCGTGAACTCGGGGCGGATGTAGCGCTTGATTATCGCACCGCTACAGCACAGGGCCCTTTAGATGTGATCCTCGATGTTCCGGGCATTGTTCCGGACATGGCCGCGCAACTTGCGCCACACGGTCGTCTGGGGATGGTAACGGTGGATCTACGCGGGATGATAAGCGCAATGCTGCGCCCACGTCGCAGCAACGGTGGCCGTGTCTGCGCTGGGATGGTCAAGGAAACCCCGCAAGCCATGGACAGGCTTCTCGCGTACTTTCACGCCGGGGCCTATCGACCGGTGATCGGCGGGGAGTTTACCTTGCGAGACATTGCCCGAGCGCACGCTGTTGCCGGGAGTGGTCACAAATGCGGCAATCTGATTGTCAAAATACAGGGCGATAGAGTCTGGTCGAGGTCAGAAAACGATTTTGAACCAAGTCCGGTCGAAGAAGAATGATGCCGTCGAAACATCTGCCATGTGGCTCGATGCGTTGCGCCAGATCGCAAAGGCATATTTCCGAACGGGTATGATCCACCAGACCTTTCACGCGTGGCAGTCATGGTTCCGCGAAAGCGAAACAGCACCGCGTTCAGTCGCCGCGGGCAGGAATGGGCGGTTGTTGCTTTGAGAGTCTGCTCTCTGAGCATGCCGAGCAGGTCGCAACGGTCGGGCGTCGCGGAAGCGATCAATTCCGTCACCTGCTGCGGACCAGGCCGGGACAGCGGTGCCGCCTGTTGGCATATGTCCTGATATGCGGCGCTCCAAACTGTCTCTGAAACGCCACTCCATAAGATTTATCGACGATTTCGAACCTGAAATTCCCGGACGGTTTGCCAGAAGTTCGCGTCAGAAAGGCAGACCTACATAGTTTTCGGCCAATGACCCCAGCGCCCGATCGGACGAAAAGAGATAGGCCAGATCCGTGTCCTGAAGCTTGCGATCATATTCTGCACTGTCGGGGAAGGTATGCAGCAGCGAGGTCATCCACCAGCTGAAGCGCTGCGCCTTCCAGACCCGCGCCAGCGCTTTTTGCGAATACTGGTCAAGGCCGGTATCATCGCAATTATGGTAGTGGTCCAGCATAGCGTGATACAGATAATAGATATCCGACGCTGCGCTGTTGAGCCCGCGCGCGCCAGTCGGCGGCACAATATGCGCCGCATCGCCAGCCAGAAACAGATTGCCCCAGCGCATCGGCTCGGCGACGAAACTGCGCAAGGGCGCGATGGATTTCTCGATCGAGGGCCCGGTTTCCAACGCCGCCGCGACATCCTTGGGCAGGCGGCGCTTCAGCTCCTCCCAGAAGGCTTCGTCGGACCAGTCCTCGACCGTGTCAGTCAAGGGAACCTGGATATAGTAGCGGCTCAGAACCTGACTCCGCAGCGAACACAGCGCAAAACCCCGCGCGTGGCGAGCATAGATCAGTTCCGGGCTGACAGGTTTGGTTCGGCTCAGGACACCAAGCCAACCAAAGGGATAAACCTTCTCATACTCGCGCAGAACTTCGCGCGGGATCGATTTGCGGCTGACCCCGTGGAAGCCATCGGCACCGATCACATAGTCGCAATCGATGCGCTGGATCTCGTCACCATCGCGGTAAGTGACCCATGGCGGGGTGTCGGCGCTCAAATCATGCAAGACGACATCCTCGACGTTGTGGATGACTTTCCCGCCCATGCGGTCGCGCGCCTCATAGAGATCACGCGTCAGTTCTGTCTGGCCATAGACGACAACCGAACTGCCGCCGGAATGCTTGGTGAGATCGACACGCTGCAGAACGCCATTGTCCGAGATCTCGAACCCGTGATGGACCTCGCATTCGCTGTCCATCCGTTCGCCGCATTGCGCTTCGCGCATCAGTTTTGCAAAACCTTCTTCCAGCACCCCCGCGCGGATGCGCCCAAGCACATATTCGCGGCTTTGCTTTTCCAACACGATGGTGTCGATCCCTTTGAGATGCAGAAGCTGGCTCAGCATCAGTCCCGACGGTCCCCCACCAATGATACAGACCTGCGTCTTCATGCGCTTCCTCCTGTTCCCGAACGCGGTGTCGCGATCGGTAAATAATAGGCAAACCGGATGTGAATTAAATGGACCGGCGCGGCGGGCTCTTGTACGATTCGAACATGTCAGGCAATGCACAGATTCCCAGCTTCAACCTGTTCGGTGAACACGCCGATCTGCCCGATGTGGTGCATTGCGAAACCATTGCCGCGCGCTCGAAGTTGCATGACTGGGAATTCACACCCCATCGCCATGCGCGGCTGCATCAGGTGCTGCTGCTACGTACAGGCGCTGGCATGGTGACACTGGATGGCGCGAAGCACACGCTTGCGGCAATGACCGTGGTCAATGTGCCGACCGGGATCGTGCACGGCTACAGCTTCGCGCCGGGCACCGACGGGCTGGTGGTAACATTCGCCACCGAGATGCTGGATCAGTCCCTGCACCCCTCCGAAGGGCTGCGCCCGGTGCTGGCTCGCGCATCGGTGGTTCCGCAGGCCGATGCCAGGCTGGTGCGCAGCATGGACCAGATCGCTGCGATCTTTACCGCCCGCGATTTCGCCCGTGCGCAGATGCTGCGTGCGCTGGTGGCGCTACTGCTGGGCCAGATTGCCGGGGCAATGATGCTGGCTGCCCCCAGCGACTCTACGGTCGAACCTGCGGTGCTGACCCGGTTTCAAACCCTGCTGGACGAGAATTTCACAAGGCATTGGAGCGTGGCTGACTATGCCCGTGCGCTGGCCATCAGCACCACCCATCTGACCCGGCTGGCGCGCGCTGCAACCGGGCAACCGGCCTCGGCGCTGATCGAGGAACGTCTGGTGCGCGAGGCACGACGCAATCTGGTCTATACCAACCTTTCAGTATCGCAGATTGCCTATGCACTGGGGTTCGACGATCCGGCCTATTTCAGCCGTGTTTTCACGCGCTCCATGGGTCTGTCGCCGCGCGCCTTTCGCCAAAGGCTTGACGGTGGCGGCCGATGAGCGAAAGTCGAGAGCGACCCCTGCCCCTCCCCGCTTGGCAAGCGCGCTGCAAGCCATGTTGCGATGTCAACGCCTGCTGGCAACCAGCTCCGGCAGGAACAGCACCATCGAGGGCACCGCGACAATCAGCGCCACTACCAGAAGGTCGGCCAGAATGAAGGGCAGAACACCGCGGAACACATCCGTTACCATCACATAGCGGCTGGCGACATTCTTGATGACAAAGACATTCATTCCAACCGGAGGCGTGATCATGCCGACCTCCAGCAGTTTGACGACCAGAACCCCGAACCAGACAAGGCTCAGCCCCTCAGCGCTGATCAGAGGCAGGAAGATCGGCAAGGTCACGAGCATCGCGCCAAAGGGTTCCATGAACGTCCCCAGCACGAGATAGATGCAGATGATGATGATCAGCACGACCATCACGCTCAGACCTGTGTCGCTGACGAAAGAGGCGATCAGGTTGGAGACCCCGGAGACACCCAGAAAGCGGGTGAACATGGTCGCCCCGATACCGATGATCAGTAGCGAACTGGTGGTGATCACCGTCTCGGTCAGCGAGCGGCGGATCACCTCGCGCGTCAGTCTGCCCATTGCGACGGCAATCACAACCGTCCCAAAAGCGCCGACGGCGCCCGCCTGGGTGGCTGTAAAGAAGCCGGAAAACAGCCCGCCAAAGACCAGAACAACCAGCAGCAGGATCGGCGCAATCTGTTTCAGTGCGGTCCAGAGTTCGGGCGTTTCTTGCGCCCTCGTAGGCGGAATGATGTCCGGGCGCATCCAGGCGATGCACAGGATCACGACGCAGTAGGAAAACGCTGTCAGCAGACCGATGCTGATACCACCAAGGAAAACCTGCGTGATCGAGGTTTCCGCGATTACGCCATAGATGATCATCAGGATCGAAGGCGGGATCAACGCGCCGATGGTGCCACCTGCGGCAATGCACCCGGCGGCGACCGAGGGCTTGTAACCCGCCTTGACCATCTCCGGAATGGCAATCCGGCCCATCGCTGCCGAATTGGCCAGCGACGATCCCGATACCGCCGCAAAGCCCGAGCAGGCGAAGATTGACGAGATCGCAAGCCCGCCAGGCAAGCGCGCCAACAGCGCCTTGGCCGCTTCGAAAAGCCCCCCTGTCAGCCCGGTGTGAAAGGCCACGAAGCCCATCAGAAGGAACATGGGCACCGCGCTCATCGTCCAGCGCGCGGCAAAGGAATATGGGGTGTTGGACAGGATCCCTATTGCCGGATTCCAACCCAGCATGGCCCAAATCCCGCCGAAGGACACGATGATCAGCGCCAGCGCCACTGGCAGGCGCAGCGCCAGCAGCCCCATCAGAATGGCAACGCCCCAAAGGCCGATCTCAATGCTCATTCATCGTCACTTTCAAGGATGCGTTCGAACTGTGCGCGCCCGTTTGGTGTCACAAAGACCAGCGCCATCAGCGCGCAGGCCAGCGTTGCAAGGGCAAAACCGGCAGGGACAAGAAAATGCGATTGCCAAACCGGCAACTGAACGCTGACCAACTCAACGAACGAACGCGAGCGCATCTCGCGCAGGGCGCGCAGCCATGTTACATAAGTCAACAACCCGTAAACCGCTGCCCCGGTCAGCGCGATAAGGAAGTCGGAACTGCGTAACAGCCATTTTGGCAGCACGAAATCCAGCAACTCGACCGAGATCATCTGACCCCGGATCGTCAGCCAGCCAAGCGGTAGAAAGGCAACCGCAACCATGTAGTAGCGTGCGACTATTTCGGGCGCGGTATTCATGGAAATGCGGAACAGGTTGAGCATGACCACATCGAGCGTGACATGCAGCATCATCAGCACCACAGCCGCGCCGCCGATAAGCGACAACCACCGGCAAAGGCCGGCAGATATCCGGATGACAAAAGACATGAACTCACCCTGTCGCGATCCTCTGGCCGATGCGGCCAGAGGCGGGGTTTCAACAGATCAATCTTACAAGCCGTAGCTTGTCAGATCAACTTTGGCCCAGATCTCCTCGTAGGCACGTTCGGACAAGGCAGCGGGGTCATCACCGATTTCTTCGACAATGGCGGTCCATTTGTCGACCAGCGCCGCGAAATCGCCTGCCAACGGGTCTGCGGAAACCCGCGATTCCGTATCAGCAGCGGCGAAAGCATTGGTTGCTTCCAGCAGAGACTCGTCAGGGGTGATCACCTCAATCCCGGCTTCGGCGACAGCATTGCGCGCCGCTTCGGGAAGCTGGAAGCCCCAACGATCCGTCAGCGTCGGATTGGCCCGGTTCGCGGCCCGAACGACAGTCGCACGCTCGTCGTCACTCAGCCCCGCCCAGGCAGACTGGCTGAAGGTGAAATTGGATGTAACGTGATAGGTGCCAAGCGGGACTTCGGTCACGTAACGCGCGACATCGACCAGACGGAAGGACAGCATGTCGACGATCGAAGCCATAGTGCCATCGATCGTGCCCTGATTCATGCCCTCGAACTGATCACCGACGGCGATGCTGACAGGGGTGGCCCCGAAATTCTCGGCCCAGCGCGAGAATGGCGCCCCTCCCGAGCGCAGGCGCAGGCCCTGCAGGTCATCTGCCGTGCGCACCGGGCTCGTAGTGATCAGCAGATAAACATCCGAGGCGCCCGCGCCCAGAAACACCATTCCCTTATTGGCAAATTCTGCCTGGCAGGGTTCGCAATTGACCGCAAACTCAGTCATCGCCAGGGCCATCGCATGCGAGTTTCGCCCCATCAGCGCCATGTCACCCGCGACATTGGTGCGCGAAAAATCCGCAGGGAAGAACAGCGGCAGCAGGTTGCCGACCGCAATCAGTTCAGATTGCAGCGCATCGGGCACTTGCAACAGCGAGACGACCTCTGGCCCGACTTTGGTCAGGGTCATGGTGCCACCACTTTCTTCCTCCAGATATTCGGCAAAGCGATCATACATATAGGTGGACGGATGCGCTGGCGATGCGCCCCCTGCGCCGCGCAGATCCTGCGCGGTCGCCGTTGACGAGATGCACATCGCAGCGACAGCACCCATCATCAGTGATTTTGACAGTTTCATGGTCTATTCCTCCCGATATTTGACCGTGATGTGCCTTCCAATTCACGCGACTCCGTCAGGGAGCCTGTGTCTCTGACCGGTCAAGCCCGCAAAAGCGGCGCAAGAGCTGGTTCAATTGCCGCTGTTCTCCGGCGCTAAGGTGTCCGCGCTCATGTTCAGCCGCCCCGCCATACAGCGCGCGCGCCTGTTGAAGCGCTTTGCGTCCTGCCGGACGGATTGACAGCCGCACCGTGCGCCGGTCCCCGGTCGGGATCTCACGCAGAACAAGGGCGCGCTCCTCGAAAGCCCGGATGATCCGCGTCATTGCGGCGGGCTTGATATAGAGTGCCTGCGCAAGATGCCCTTGCCGCACGCCAGGGCTTTGCGCGATCATTTGCAAGATTGTGTATTCAGCCGCGCTAAGCGATACGCTCAGACTGTTTTCTTCCATTTTTTCAGAGACTTGTAGCCACGCCATGCGCAGCAGAAAGCCAGTATTGTGGCACAACTCGCCATATATGACGTGTTCAGCGGCAAGCGCGAATCCTTCTGGGTCGTCCATCTCGCGCTGCATCTGATCTTTGATCTCCTGCATCATCTGGCCCATGCCAATTGTTTCTCTTGAAAAGATTACAATAAAAACTGTTTCATTTCAAATAATTTAATATCAAACAATCTATGTGTTTTTCCGTCCAGCGCGCAGAATATGGCCGCTGGAGTGGTCTGCGTAGAGCTCGTCGGCCAGATGCGCGTAGTTTGTGCGCAACGCCCGTTGATTCAGGCTGCCTTTCTCGGTGATCTCGCCGCGATCGAAATCTGGGGCGGTGTGCAGGATCATTGCGCGCGTAACGCGACTGGCCGATCCTGTCGCGGCATTTGCAGCTTTTGTCAGCGCGGCTTCCAGTACCGCACCAATTTCTGCGCCATCCAGAGCCTTTGCGCGTTCCGAAAGCAGAAGCAGCGCGCCCAGTTCGGGCTGGTTTTCTCCCACAATCACGGCATCCCGGATCAACCCGTCCATCGCATCGACAAGGACAACACGCACCGCCCCGACTGCAACCCATGTACCGGTTGAAAGCTTGAAATTCTCGGCCACGCGGCCGTCGAAGAAAAAGCCCTTGATTAGATCGTCAGGCTCCGCCGGACGCAAGGCGTCACCAAGGCAATAGAATCCTTCTTCGTCAAAGGCTTCGACCGACTTTACCGGATCACCCAGATAGCCCGGCATGATCGTCGGTCCTTTCAGACGGGCCTCCAGCTTGTCGCCCGTCGGGACAAGTTTCAATGTCAGCCCGCGCGCGGGCACGCCGATATTACCTGCCCGTTTCTGGATTTCAGTGCAGGCCAGCGCGAAAGGAGCGGTCTCGGTCGCGCCAAGCCCGGTGGCCAGCAGAACCTCGCGCCCCGTAATTTCGCGTCCAAGCGCGCTTAGCCGGTCCCAGGTGTGCTGCGCCATGCCTGCGCCCGCGTAAAACAGCATCCCCAAGCGCGAGAAGAAGGTTTCGGCCAGCGCACGGTCTTTTTCCAGCGCCTCTACCAGCATGTCAAAGCCGATCGGAACGTTGAAATACCAGTTGCAGGCAATTTCGCGCAGATTGCGAAGGGTTTCATCGAATTTGCCCGGAACCGGGCGGCCATCATCGATGAAGTAGCTTCCCCCGTGACATAGTACGAGCATGAACACCTTGTTGCCCGCGGCGGTGTGGTTCCAAGGTGCCCAGTCCAGAACGACAGGCGGTTCATCGCGCAAGAAGCGGTAGCAATCGCTGATCATCGCGCCCATCGCGCACATCATGCGATTGGTGTTGATAACGGCTTTCGGGCTGCCGGTTGACCCGGATGTGAACAGATATTTCACCACACCTTCGGGATGCAGGTCCGCGCGAGCGGCTTGCGCGGCCTGCGGGTCACTCGCGAGCAGGGTGTTATAGTCATCCTTGCCATCGCCAAGGCTGATGACAACTTGATCAGGCCGGGCAATTGCATCCAGCGCGGGCGCGAAAGCCTGTGCGTCATCTGCAAATACCGCACCGGGGCGCAAAAGTTCGGCAATTCCGCGCAGCTTGCCATGATCTTTCGAGACCAGCGAATAGGCCGGAGAGACCGCAGCGAAGGGAATGCCGACATAGATACAGCCCATCGCCAGCAGGGCATGTTCAAGGCTGTTCTCTGACAAAATCAGCAATGGCCGGTCCGGCCCAAGTCCGCGCGCCAGCAAGGCCGCGCCCAGTCGTTGTGCGGTGTCGCGCGCCACTGCATAGCTTATGCAGCACCATTCACCACCAGTGTCGCGCCGCGCGATCCATGTTGCCTCGGGCGTCGTGTCGGCCCAGTGATCCAGATTATCCGCCACAACCGGCGTGTGATCCGGCAGAGGATCGGCCTGGCGCATAAGGATGCTACCATCCGTGCGCCGCGTAATTTCGAACTCCGGCCGCCAGAAGCGCGTATCTTTGCTTTCGGGCATACCTGTCACGCTGGGGCCATGCGAATGGCACCATCCAGCCGGATGACCTCGCCATTCAGCATCGGGTTGGTCACGATATGCAGCGCCATGGCCGCAAATTCCGCCGGATCGCCCAGCCGTGATGGGTAGGGCACCTGTTTGCCCAACGACTCCTGAGCCTCAGGCGGCAGGCTATGCAGCAAGGGCGTCAGGAACAGACCGGGCGCGATAGTGCAGACGCGGATGCCCTTATCGGCCAGATCACGCGCCATTGGCAGGGTCATGCCGACAATCCCCCCCTTTGATGCGGCATAGGCCACCTGACCAATCTGGCCATCAAAGGCAGCGACCGAAGCAGTGTTGACAATGACGCCTCGTGCCTGATCAGCCCCTTTGGGGTCTTGCGCGGCCATGACTGCCGCGGCCTGCGAGGCGCAGTTGAAGGTGCCACCCAGATTGACCGATAGCGCGCGCATGAACACTGCCGGGTCATGCGCCAGACCGCGCGATACCGTCTTTGCCGCAGGGCCGATGCCCGCACAATTGACAAGCACGCGCAGCGTGCCAGCGCTGCCTGCCTGCACGAAGCCCTTGGCCACGCTGTCAGGGTCTGCGACATCGACCTTGCAAAACAACCCATTCAGTTCGGAAGCAAGCTTTTCCCCGCTCCCCTCACTCAGGTCGAAAATGACCGGACGCATTCCGGCCCCTGCCAGCGCCCGCGCCGTGGCCGCGCCCAGACCGGATGCGCCGCCCGTCACCACGGCAAGATCGCCATTGAAGATCACGATGCCTCATCCTTTTCATGTGCTGATCGGAATTTGCGCAACAATGTCAGCAATTGCACCTGCTCAGCCCGATCAAGCGGGGCGAGCAATGCGCGTTCATGCGCCTGAACCCGCGCGAGGATCTGGGCGTGAAGTTCATATCCAGCCTCGGTCGCTATCAACGCCTGCGCGCGACGGTCACCAGGAACCGCCCTGCGTTCGGCCAGCCCGCGCGCTTCCAGATCATCGATGATCGCAACCAACCCCGAGCGCTCTATCCCAAGCTGGCGCGCAACCTCGCTTTGGGTCATCCCGCTACTTTCCACAATTAGGGTCAGCACGGAAAATGCGCGCGGCGACAGAACAGACTGCTCAACCTGATTGCGGAAATCATCGCGCACAATCATGTAGGCACGCTTCAGATTATAACCCAGCAGGCGCTCAATGTCCGATTCGTCCTCCAGCAGCGCAGGATGTGCTTTTGCCATACCCCCCGGCCCTTTCGATAACCCCTCTTGCCAGATAGCTTAGCAGTAAAATTGTAACTTCACAATACTGTTTACTAAGGTAACAATATATGTATAGTGGCCTTGAGGCATGAGGGGAGTTTTTCATGGACGGGTCCGTCGAAACGCTGGTCAGCTACCGCTTGCAGGGCGAGGTTGCGGTCATCGGCCTGAATCGTCCCTCGAAGAGAAATGCCATATCAGACACCGTGGTGGACTCATTGCGCATTGCAGCAGAACGTGCCCAGAGCGAAGCGCGCGCAGCGGTCATTTATGGCGAGGGCGATCATTTCTGCGCCGGGCTGGACCTTGCAGAGCACAAGGACAAGCCGCTGTTTGACGCCATTCAGGGGTCGCGGCGCTGGCATGCAATATTTTCGGGTTTTGAGCGCGGCACGATTCCGTTCATTTCGGCGCTGCATGGTGCGGTTGTGGGCGGCGGGTTCGAACTTGCGGCGGCGACACACCTGCGCGTGGCGGACGAGTCCGCCTTTTTCGGCCTGCCCGAAGGCCAGCGCGGCATTTTTGTCGGCGGCGGCGGATCGGTGCGTATTGCGCGGCTGATCGGGGCTGCGCGCATGGGTGACATGATGCTGACTGGCCGGACAGTTTCACCCGCGCAGATGGAGGTCTGGGGTGGCGTGTCCTATGTCGTACCCAAAGGGCAAGCACTGGCACGCGCGATTGAACTGGCCAAAGCTACTGCGAGCAATGCGCCACTGTCGAACTATGCGGTTCTGAACGCACTGCCGCGCATCGCTGAAATGTCTGTAGAGGATGGGTTGTTCACCGAATCGATCATGTCGGCGCTGACTTCGGAAACCCCCGAAGCCAAGCAACGCCTGCGCGATTTTCTGGAGAAGCGCGCGGCACGCCTCAAGGCCCCTGACGAGTCGTGAGAGGAAACGCCATGAGCATCAATCTTGATGAGATCGTCGCTATCGATATTCATACCCATGCCGAGGAGCCGTGCAATTGCCATCGTGATGACGGCTATATGGAGTTTCAGAAGGGCATGGCTGCGTATTTCCGCAACCCGGCCGGGGCCGATGGTATGTTGCCCACCGTGGAGCAGACCGCTGCCTATTACCGCAAGCGCAAGATCGCGGCTGTCATCTTCGGGGTCGATGCCGAACGGGAAACCGGTTTCTATCGACACACGAACGAGGAAATCGCCCGGATATGTGCCGCGAACGCGGATATTCTGATCCCCTTTGCATCGATTGACCCCGCCAAGGGCAAGCTCGGTGCGCGCGAGGCGCGGCGGCTGGTGCGTGATTTCGGTGTGCGCGGCTTCAAGTTCCACCCGACCATGCAGGGGTTTTTCCCAAATGACCGCATGGCCTACCCGCTCTATGAGGCCATTGCCGAGGAAGGCGCGATCATGATTTTCCATACCGGCCAGACCGGTGTGGGGTCAGGCATGCGCGGCGGTATGGGAATGCGGCTCAAATATTCCAACCCGATCCATATCGATGATGTCGCAGTGGATTTTCCCGAAACGCCGATCATCCTTGCCCATCCTTCTTTCCCCTGGACTGAGGAAGGCTTGGCCGTGGCGCAACACAAACCGAATGTCTATGTTGATATGTCAGGCTGGTCGCCCAAGTATTTCCCGCAGATTTTCGTGCATTATGCCAATACGATCCTGAAGAAGAAGATGCTTTTCGGGTCGGACTGGCCAGCAATCACGCCTGATCGCTGGCTGGCCGATTTCGAAGAGCTGAAAATCCGAGATGAAGTTCGTCCGCTGATCCTGAAGGACAATGCGGCGCGGCTTCTGGGCCTGACCTAAGCCATGCAGGCGCTTGATGACATCCTGTGGAGTCTGGAATTCACGGGCGCTGCGCGCATTCCAGGTTGGGATCGCGAGCTTGCCCGCGAGGTTGCGAAACATTTCGCGGCTTTCGCGGCAGCACGGATTTCACCGCTGGACGGGCCGGGGGATTTGCAGGGGTGTCACCTGATCGCCGGGCGTGTCCATCTGCCAGACGGATTTGCACAGACCTATCGCGACTTGGCAAAGGCGGGCTGGCAGGGGCTGAGCGCGCCTGAGAAATTCGGCGGGCAAGAACAGGGACCGGCAGTTCAGGCGCTGGTGTCAGAGGTGTTTTCCGGTGCCTGTCATGCGCTTCAGATGGTTGCGGGTCTGGTGCCAGGCGCGATCCGGCTTCTGCGCCATGTCGCAACACCCGAACAACAGGCGCGTTATATCCCCGAACTGGCCTCGGGGGCCTGGCTGGCGACCATGTGTCTGACCGAATCTGACGCTGGCTCGGATCTGTCGCGCATCCGCAGCCATGCGGTCAGGGACGAGCAGAGCTGGCACGTCAGCGGTGAGAAAATCTTCATCTCAGGCGGTGATCAGGACGCGAGCGAAAATATCCTGCATCTGGTGCTGGCGCGGACCGGGCCAGAGGGGACGAAGGGTCTGAGCCTCTTTGCCTGTCCTGCGATCTTGCCTGATGGCCGACGCAATACGATCACTGTGGAGCGGATCGAGCAGAAGATGGGCCTGCACGCCTCGCCCACCTGCCACATGATCTTCGAAGCCGCCGAGGGTGAATTGATCGGCGCACCGGGCCAAGGGCTGGCAGCGATGTTCCTGCTGATGAACCATGCCCGTCTGGATGTGGCGCTGCAAGGTGTGGCCCATGCCGCGAAATCGCATGCCATCGCGCGCGACTATGCCGCAGGACGCAGGCAGGGGCGCAGACCGGATGGCAGCCCGGCGGTTCTGGCGCAGCACGCCGATGTGGCGCGCATGCTTGCCGAGATGGACCAACAGACACTTGCCGCGCGCGCGCTGGCTCATACTGCGCTGGTTGCGCTTGAAACCGGAGAAAATGATCTTGCGGAGTTTCTGACTCCGATGGCAAAAGTCGCTGGGTCGAATGCGGGCATTCGGGTGACGGAAACCGCGATGCAGGTGCTGGGTGGCTATGGCTATCTGCACGAATATCGGCTGGAACAGGCGTATCGGGATGCGCGAATCTGCGCAATCTATGAAGGCGCAAATGGGATACAGGCGCTGACCCTTGCCATGCGCGGTCTGTCCTATGCCGGGGGTGCACAGGCGCGTGCTTTTGCGGATTATATCGGGCAGATCGCGCAGGCTCATCCGCATTCGCCGCTGGCAGCCGCGCTGGAAGACTGGCATGCGCTATGTGACCGGGTGCGCACGTCCCCGGCTGAAATGGCTGATCTGCTGATGCAGGCCAGTATAGCGCTGGCGGAACTGGCCTTCTGGCAGCGCGTCAGCATCGAGTGCAGGGGCAGCGCGCGGTTGCAGGCCCTTGTAACCGATGCGTGCAATATGGCCGTGCATACCATTCGCAGCGGCCTGCATTTTGCCGCCTTGCGCGAAAAGCCAGTTCTGCAAAGTGCCTGAGTCGCGATTTACAGCGCATGTTTTTGCAGGAAGGGCAGCAGTATCGCCGCCATGACTTCCGGAGCCTCGACACAGGGCAAATGCCCTGCACCGTCAATAAGGTGGAATTCCGCACCTTCGATCAGATCGGCTGTGGCGCGCACGATATCGGGCGGCGAAGCGCCATCCTTGGACCCGGCGATGACCAGACAGGGCAGGCGCAGGCGCGCGGTCGCGGATGTCTGGTCCGCACCCGCCAACGCATGGCAGGCCGCGATATAGCCATCGCGCGGACTGCGTGCCAGCATGTTGCGCCACATAGCCAGCTCGGGCTTTGCGCAGAAGGTCGGCGCAAACCAGCGTTCCATTACGGCATCAGCAATGGCGCGAGTGCCGCCGACCTGCACGGCTGCAATGCGGTCCTTCCAGCTTTCGGCGGAACCCAGCTTCGCCGCACTGTTGGACAGAACCAGCGCGCGGACCAGTTCTGGCCGGTCAGCGGCCAACCGCTGTGCGATCAGCCCGCCGATGGAGCAGCCGATCACCGTGGCGCGACAGTTCAGACTATCAAGGATTGCAGCCGCATCAGCGGCATGTTCGGCAATGTCAGTGCCATCGCCCAGGTCCGACAAGCCATGCCCCTGCTTGTCATAACGGATCACCCGCCATTCATGCAGATACGGCATCAGCGCATCCCAGAGGCGCAGATCAGTGCCCAGCGAATTGCAAAGCAGCAATACGTGGGCATCTTGTGGGCCGTCCACGCGCAGATGCAACGCGCCGTAAGGTCGGGGCAGAACATGCATGGTCTTTTCTCCTTGCATCTGATTTTCCGCGAGTGTGGGCGACTGGCGCTGTCTTCATCACGCGGGGCTTGGGCGTCCATCTTCCGGCGGGTCGCACATTGCGCGCAGCAGTTTCACGAATGCCTCTGTCTCTTGCGTCATTTCGGAATTGGCGCGCTGGCAGATCCCCACTGGCCCGGCAGGCAAGTCGCTTTCCGGGTCAAGTGTTGTCAGACTGCCTGCCGCAAGTTCATCCGCGACCACCCCTTTCGAGATGAACCAGACAATGTCAGAATTCATCACAAGCTTGCGCCCGAATGCCAGTGAAACCGTCTCAAAAGTCGGCTCCAGATGCGACAGCCCCACGCTGACCAGCCAGCCACGCACCGCAGGGGCGATAAGGGCGCCCGCAGGTGGTAGCATCAGCTTGTATTTCGCAAGTGCCGCCGACACGTTGGACATACCCAGAAGCGGATGACCCGGACGCACGACCATGACCACGCGCTCGGCGTAAAGCTGGCGAAAGGTCAGGCCGTTCATCTGCTCGGCATCGGGCATGCGCCCGACCATCAGATCAAGTGATCCTTCGCGCAGTTGAGACATCAAAAGCCAGTTCGGCCCGGTGGTAAGCTGCAATATGCAATGCGGGACCAGTTCGTTGTATTTCAGCGCCGCGCGCGGCAGCAGATCCGTCGCCACAGTTGGCAACACCCCAAGATTAAGCCGGGTGATCCGTTCTGGCGCATCGCGCACCGCCTCTTGCGCGGTTTCCAGTGCACGCATAGCCGAACCGGCATGTTGCTGAAACACGCGCCCGGCGGGCGAGAGCACAAGCCGCCTTGTGCTGCGGTCAAACAGCGCGACATCGAGAATTTCTTCCAGTTCGCGCAGGGTTTTTGACGCAGCAGGCTGCGAGATCGAGAGTTCCTCTGCCGCTGCCGAAAGCCCGCCCAGACGGGCAGTTTCCAGAAAGCACCGCAAGTGACGCAAACGCAGCCTTGGGTCCATCATATGCCTTGTGGTTAACCGAATTGTCCAAATGCATAATTTATGAATTGAGCTGCCTACGCAAGCCCGTCATTGCCGAAACGCGCGCGCCCGATCAGCCCATGCTTTCGGGGGCAGGAAATACCCGACCCTCCATCAGCTTGCGAGCGGTGCGCAGAAATCCAGCGGCGCGTACTTGCGCTCCCTCGCGTTCCAGCAAGACCTCTGTCATGCCTGCGGGATGCTCAATCCAGAAGCTGCCGCTTTGTGGCAGCGTAGCCAAAGGATGCGCGATACTGCCCGGTGTCACACAACTCGCGGCCACACTGAGCGCGGCAAGCACTCCGATGCCCCTATGCACCTGATGTGGAATAAAAAACCGCGTTGCGATTGTCCCGCCACAAACGGGCGGGGCAAGAAGGGCCATCTTGGGGATGCTTTTCTCGCGCACATCGCCCAGCCCCATCAATGGTCCGGCTTGCAGGCGGATGGATTCAATCTGCGCTTTGAGGCA
This sequence comes from Natronohydrobacter sp., assembly GCA_020832555.1. Taxonomy (GTDB): domain Bacteria; phylum Pseudomonadota; class Alphaproteobacteria; order Rhodobacterales; family Rhodobacteraceae; genus Roseinatronobacter. The sequence goes on from JAFIEM010000019.1 coordinate 34,675, forward strand.
GTCCATCCCTTCAAGGGCTTCGGGGCTTTCCTGCCCGCTCAACCCCATATCGGCTGCGCGCAGCAGTACCACCGGCATACCATGATCAATCAATGTGCAGGCCACACCGTCGATCACATCCGAGGGTCGGCCCGAGGGCAGCATCGCGCCACAAACTGCCCCTGCGATATTCTCAAACAACAGTTGAACCGGCGCATGGGATGCCGGCACGCCGTCTATTTCTGCGCTGCCGTCATAGCGCACGCGCCCGCCCGGGGTCTGTACAGTGGCTTGCGCGATCTCGCCGGTATTGCACATATGGACGCGCAGCGCCGTTTCTCCGTTCTGCGCAGCGACCAACCCGCGCTCAATCGCGGCGGGGCCGACCGCGGCCAGGACATTGCCGCAGGGCTGCGCAGCAGTAACGCAGGGCTGGTCAACAAAGACCTGCAGGAACAGATAATCCACATCCGCATCTGCGCGCGAGGGGGGCGACAGAATCGCGACCTTGGAACTAAGCGGATCGCCGCCCCCGATCCCGTCAATCTGGCGTGGGTCAGGGCTTCCCAAAATGCGTAGCAGCAATTTGTCGCGCTCCGTTTCATCCGAAGGCAGGTCAGAGGCCAGAAACACGGCGGCCTTGGAGGTACCGCCGCGCATCCACAGGCAGGGAATGCCTGTGCTGTCAGACATATTTAAGCCCCTTCTCGGCCAGTCGCGAGCGCATGTTGTAGATGTCCAGCCCCAACTCACCCGAGGCCAGACGGCTGCGGCGCGCATCTTCCGAGGCCAGCCGAGCTTCGGCCTTGTCCGCCACTTCCTCGGCGCGGGCATGGGGGACGACAACCACGCCATCGTCATCAGCAACGATGACATCGCCCGCATTGACCTGCTGGCCCGCACAGACAATCGGCACATTGACCGAACCCAACGTTTCCTTCATCGTCCCTTGCGCCGAAATTGCCGTCGACCAGACCGGAAAGCCCATTGCCTTCAAATCCGCAATATCGCGCACGCCAGCATCTATGACCAAGCCCTTGCAGCCGCGCGCCATCGCTGATGTGGCCAGAAGATCGCCGAAATAGCCCATATCGCAGGAACTCGTGGGCGCGAGCACCAGAAGGTCACCCTGTTGCACCTGTTCAATGGCGACATGCAGCATCCAGTTGTCGCCCGGCGGCGCAGAGATGGTGACGGCGGTGCCTGCAAGTCTTGCCCCGCGCCAGATCGGGCGCATCTGCGCCGCCATGCACCCGCTGCGACCCTGCGCCTCATGCACTGTGGCCACACCGGCCTGCTCCAGACGCGCGATGACCTCTGGCGCGGCGCGGGGAATGCTCTGAACAACGACGCCCATCAGGCTGGTTCCTTGTCATTTGGCGGTGTGCCATGCGTGTGGAAAGTCTCGATCGTTTTCAGCCCCCAGGCCTGCCCTTTCTTGCGATCGGTCTCTGTCCAGCACACAGGTTCCCAATCAGGCGCCAGGATCAGGCGCGCCCCGGCATTGGCCAGTTCCACCCGATTGCCAGCAGGTTCCCAGACATACAGAAAGAATGTGCCCTGTATCGCATGCTTGTGCGGCCCGGTTTCGATATGCACACCATTTTGCAGGAAGATATCAGCCGCACGCAGGATATCCTCGCGCTGGTCGGTGGCATAGGTGACATGATGCAACCTTGCATGCCCGCCGCCATGTTCTTCCGTGCAGGCCAGATCATAAGTCTTGTTGTTGATGGTGAACCAGCACCCGCCCAGTCGACCATTGTCGAGTTGGATATATTCTGTCACCCGGCTGCCAAGGCAGGTCTCCATGAACCGGCGGAATTCGCGCACATCGGCAGATAACAGGTTGAGGTGGTCGATCCGCCGTGGGGCCGCCCCGGTGAAGGCGCTGGCCGTGTTCTTCAGCGCCGGGCGGTCAGTAGCATCGGGTTCGGCGCGGCGCGTATCATAATAGATTTCGAACACATGGCCGAACGGGTCTTCGAACCGAAAGGCACGGCCATGCCCCATATCACCATCATTCCAGCCATGCACTATGTAGCCAGACGCCCCGATCACCTCGACGCGCCGCGCCAGCGCCTCTGGGCTGGCGGCGCGGTAGCCGATATGACCCACGCCGGTTGTATGGTGGCGCGTCAGTTTGAGCGAATAGAATTCGTAGTCATCCCAGGCGCGCAGATAGGCGCTTGTGTGGTCCTGCCCTGACAGTTTCAGGCCGAAAACACGGGTAAAGAAGTCAAGGCTTTCGTCAAAGCGGTCAGTGTAGATTTCGACATGGCCCAGATGCGCAATGTCGAAAGCCGGTTTCGTCTGCATAGGCATCAATCGTCCTCCTCAAAGCTCATCAACAGTGCGCGGAAAGACCGACTGGAACCCTTCGGCATATTTGCAATCCCGCCCCCCTGCCATACCGCCCGAATTGCGCTTGAAGTGATTGGCGCGCTGCTGGGCGACGCGGGTGTAGAAATCCCACAGATGCACCTGACCACCCATCGCCTCCATCGCGGCGCGCTTCTGATCCCAAACGGGGGTGATGTCTAGAAATGTGTCGGGCTTCCAGCCCATCTGCTCGGTTTGATGCGGCTCAAACAGGTACAGCTGCGGCGCGCCCAGAACGCGCTCGCCCGGATTATGGCCCCAAGCCTGCGCAATCATCCGCGCTTCCAGCGCGATCTGGGTCGTGTACATGTGGTCGGTGTTATAGGGGTCGTACTGGCTGTGGCTCAGCATGAAGGCGGGCTGCACCTTGCGGATCAGATCAACGAGCCGCATCTTGTCGGATTGCTCCAGATGCAACGGGTAATCACCCAGATCGAAACATTCCAGCCGGTGCACGCCCAAAACCTGCGCCGCGACCTCTGCCTCTTTTCGGCGGATCGCCTTGACCTGATCGAGAGTCATGCCTTCTTTCCACAGCTTCGCGCTTTCGCCGCGTTCGCCAAAAGAAAGGCAGGCCACTGTCACGTCATAACCCTTTTGCGCATGCAGCGCGATGGCACCGCCGCAGCGCCAGACGAAATCTGCGGCATGGGCGGAGATGACGAGCGCGGTTTTGGTGGCAGTCATGCTGACTCCTCTGAATAGGTTATCCGTGCGACAGTGCCAAATGCGACCTCACTGCTCAAATCGGAAAGCAGTGGAAGGTCATAAGCTGAACGAAAACTAGAGCGCGGTGCGGGACGACGCTGAAACGTTGATCAGGAGGAAGGTAGACTTATTTTTAACCTGAGAGTTAAGCTTTTTGACAAAAAATATAATTTATTGCATTTGTATTTTCTGCCATTACGCATGTATCCATAGAAAAAACAGTTTTCCGGGGATGCAGAAATATGCGTGAATTCATGACCGACCGCTATGCCAACGGAATGCGCGTCCGCCGGACAGTACTTGGAGACGCGCATGTGGATCGGGCCGAGGCGGGGCGCGATGAGTTTGATACACCTTTTCAGTCGCTGATAACCGAATCTGCCTGGGGCACGGTCTGGGCGTCGGATGCCATCAGCCTGCGCGAACGCTCAATGCTGACACTCGCGATCCTTGCGGCAACAGGAAGTTTCGAAGAGATCCCGATGCATGTGCGCGCAACCCTGCGCACCGGCGCCAGTCAGCGTGATGTGATGGAGGCTTTCCAGCATGTGGCCATCTATGCCGGTGTGCCAAAAGCCAATCATGCGATCAAACTTGCAAAGGCGATTTTTGCCGAGATGGAGGCGGCAGACAATGCTTGATGACGGACCCTTGATCCCGCGCAATCGTGCGCTTCACCCGGTCCCCTACGATCCGGGTTACAAGACGACAGTCGCACGCTCACCCTATCTGCCACTTCTGTCGATGGATAGCAGCGCATCCGAAGAAACCGGGCCGACCTTCGGTCATGGCGCGTTCGGAGCGCTGGACAACAATCTGATCCTGAACTGGACCCGCGGCTCTGCGCCTGCTGTCGGAGAGCGGATCGTCATGCATGGCCGCGTTCTCGACGAGCGCGGGCGCGGCGTGCCGCATACGCTGGTGGAAATCTGGCAGGCCAATGCAGGCGGGCGTTACCGGCACAAGAAGGACGGCTATCTCGCCCCACTGGACCCGAATTTCGGCGGTGCCGGGCGCACCCTGACCGATGCGGAAGGAAACTATCAGTTCTTGACCATCCGCCCCGGTGCCTATCCCTGGCCCAATCGTGGCAATGACTGGCGTCCGATGCATATCCATGTTTCGGTTTTCGGGCATAGTTTCGGGCAGCGCCTGATCACACAGATGTATTTCGAAGGCGACCCGCTGATCCCGCTCTGCCCGATTGCGGCAACGATCAAGGATCGTGCGCAGCTCGACCGGTTGGTCGCGCCGCTGGACATGGCGAATTCCAAGCCGCTGGACTATCTGGCCTATAAATTCGACATCGTACTGCGCGGTCGACGCCAAAGCATGTTTGAAAACAAGCCGGAAGGGATGTGAGCCATGGTCCAGAGACTTGACATGCTGGTGGAGACCCCGTCGCAGACCGCTGGTCCCTATGTGCATATCGGGCTGATGCCCAGCTATACTGGTAACGGCCAGATCTTCGATCTGGAGCTCGGCCAAAACCCGATTGAGGATGGCGCTGCGGGCGAGATCATCGAGATTACCGGGTCAGTCTATGATGGCACGGGCTGGGCAATGCGCGATGCGCTGATCGAGAGCTGGCAGCCCGATGCGCAGGGGCGTTTTGCCGGGCAGGACGGTGCCGACCCCAAAGTGACCGGGTTTTGCCGTTTTGCGGCCAATGCCGAAACCGGCGAATTCACCCTGCGCACGGTAAAACCGGGCCCGGTTGCGTTGCGAGACGGGCGGGTACAGGCACCGCATATCTCACTGTGGATAGTGGCGCGCGGAATCAATATCGGTCTTCAGACGCGCATCTATTTCGAAGATGAAGACAACAGCGCAGACCCGCTTCTCGAGCGGATAGAACAGCGCCCGCGTGTCGAGACCCTGATCGCGAAAAAGACCGGGTCAGGGCAATACCGTTTCGATATTCGCTTGCAGGGTGATGGCGAAACGGTTTTTCTCGACATCTGACAATAGCGCCCCGAGCGCGAAACGCTCACCCACCCGCGTCACACGCGCAAGGGCGCAGGTGCGACAAGACAGGACAGACCCATGACCAACCCCTGCATAATCGCTGTTGCCATCACCGGCTCGGTCCCGACCAAGGCGAACAACCCGGCAGTACCGATTACCGTGACCGAGCAGATCGAGAGTACGCAAGCCGCGTTCGAGGCCGGCGCAACCATTGCACATTGCCATGTGCGCAATGACGATGAAACACCGTCCTCTGACCCGGAAAAATTCGCGCGTCTGAAAGAGGGACTGGAAAAGCACTGCCCCGGCATGATCATCCAGTTTTCAACCGGGGGACGATCCGGGGCGGGGCAGGCGCGCGGCGGGATGCTGCCGCTACGCCCGGACATGGCGTCGCTTTCCGTTGGGTCGAACAATTTTCCGACACGGGTTTATGAGAACCCGCCCGATCTGGTGGATTGGCTGGCCTCTGAGATGCTGAAATACGACGTCATACCGGAAATAGAGGCCTTTGACCTGAGCCATGTCATTCAGGCCGCGCGCATGGCCGATGACGGACGACTGAAGCGCCCCCTCTATGTGCAATTCGTCATGGGCGTGAAAAACGCCATGATCGCCGATGAGCGCATCCTCGATATCTACATCGAAACCCTGAACCGTTTCGCCCCGGATGCGCTATGGTGCGCTGCGGGCATTGGTCCCAATCAGATCGTAGTCAATGAATGGGCGATTGCGCGTGGGGGCCATACCCGCACGGGTCTGGAAGACAATATGCGCCTTAACCGCGAGACGCTCGCGCCATCCAACGCAGCCCTTGTCGCTCGCACAGTGGAGCTGTGCGACAGGTATGACCGACCGGTTGCAAGCTGGCAGCAGGCGCGCGAGATTCTGGGGTTGCGGGCAGCAGCTTGACGCCCGCAGCCAGGTCAGCTTTTCGCGCAGAGCTATAACTGGACTACCGTATTGATCCGGCGCAAGCGTGGTGAAAGGGGGCGCT
>JAFIEM010000020.1 GCA_020832555.1 Natronohydrobacter sp.
GGCCCGTGTATTGTGCAACCACAACCACGCCAGAGCTTTCGAAGATCTGGCCGAGTTCGTCGACCACTTTCTCTTTTTGGGCTCTATCCACAGGGTCTCTCCAGTTAATGGAGGGTTTCCCCTCCGGCTCGTTGCGTCAGGCAGTTTGCCTGACATGAGGTCCGAACGGGCCTTCCCAATATCGCCCGAGGAAATCTCCCCAGACCTTTATTGTTCCACTCCCGTCTCAGGCAGGAATTATGATGGTCAGACCATCACCCACCGTCTCGGACGAATCATCAAGGTGAGCAGGTCGAATACCGCCACTCTGACGAAGTGGCTCCCTAGACGATGTAGGCGGCAATGCCAAGGGCGAAAATGCCGCAACAGCAAATCACAAGCTCAGTCCAACACTGTTCCTTCGCTACCGATGGAAACGGGACCGGACAGATCGTTCCCTATCGTGGCTTCTACTGCGTTCCCTGAAGTTGAGCGCGGTAGTATTCGGCTTCGGAGCGCGCTTCGCGCAGACCGTCCATCGCGGCCGCGAGTTCGGCCTCGGTCTGTGCGAGTCGGTTGGTCAGATCGCGTTCACGGTTTTCCACATAGTCGATCGCCTGATCGCGGATCAGTTCTGCCTCGTGCAGCGCCTGTGCCATTCGGTCCAGTTCACCCAGATCCTGCTGACGGACCCGCGTGAAGCGATGCACCAGCCAGTTCGCTGCCCAACCCAGACCGAAGGTCACGAACAGAATAATCGCGGTTGCGGTCACAAATTCAATGCGGTCCATCCATCCCCCAATCGACAGGCGCTCCAAGTTTGCCCTGTTCGTCTTTCATCTCTGTGGCCGCTCGACCGGGCGCGTGTTGTCGCCTGCACCTTCGGTCACAACGATCTCCAGATCGGATTCGTCCATCGGCTCTGCCTCGGCAGCCCACTCAACGGCCTCTACCGGAGTACCGCTCGCGCGCTCGGCCTCTGCTGCCTCGGCCGATGCCCCGGTCAGCTTGAATTCGATACGCCGATTGGCCTCGCGGCCTGCCGCCGTTGAATTGTCCGCGATCGGAAATTCCGGGCCGTAGCCTGTCGTCGTGAAGTCAGACACCAACGCGCCGCGCGCCAGAAGCGCAGCTTTCACCGCATCAGCGCGCTGCTGGCTCAGACGCATATTCGTCTCTAACCGCCCCTGGCTGTCAGTATGCCCACCGATTTCCATCTCCAGACGACCACAGTCCCGCAGGATCTGCGCGATCTTGTCAAGCACCCGCGCAGCATCTGCGACAATCGAGGCAGAGCCGGGATCGAATGTGATCTGCTGTTCGGTCAGCGTTTCGTCGATCCAGCGTTCGCAACGCGCAGGTGTGGGTTGCATCGCAATCGGGTCGAAACGCTCATCATATCGGATATTGAGCGAAAACACCGCGCCCTGCCCCAGCTTGTCCGCCAGCACGCGCGAAAGCTCATCCGAAACCGCGGTATTGCCGGAGACCCCGGTCACATCGAAACGGTCCGGCCGTACGCGTACCATGCCGTATTCCAGTTGCGACAGCACATCCACCGCCAGAAGGGCACGCACTGGCCAGCCTTCGGGCAGATCCGGATCAACCCGCGCGGTCATCTGCACCGCCTGCAAACCATATTCGGCCCGCGCCAGAGACTGCACAGCATCGCGCAGCCTTTCGTCCGTCAGCCGCCCGCGAAGCATCACCGCCCCCTCCTGCGACCGGCTGGCCACGAATTCGAGGGCCTCATCGCTGCGCGCGAAATCCTCGTCGCTTGGGGGCAACCGGGTAGAGTTCAGCGAGAAAACATCCGGCAGACGGTTTTCCAACTCGCCCACTACCTGATCGAAATTCTCCGCAGACACGGAATTGGGCACAACGAGCGAAACATCCGTATCGGCCAGTGTCACGCTGCCAGCCTCAAGCCGCGACAGGGCGCGGATTGCCTCGACTGCACCAGCCTGCCAGCGTGGTGTCGGCGTACCAAGCCCGATCGTACAGGACAGCGCACCCGTTGCCCCGGCTGCGCGCGCGGCATTCAGAATCGCATTGCGGGCCTCGGTGGTATCCGCAGAACAGGCGTCAAATCGTGCACCTTCCTCATCCATGACAAAACGCAGCGTAAAGGGCGTGATCACTGGGCGCGGCGCTGAAATATTGACGCTTGCGATCAGACCACGCGGACGCTCTCGGGTCAGCTTGTCGCGCATTTCGTTGCGCTGTCTTTCGCTTTCGGCCAGACCGACAACCGCCACCTGATCCGCCCCTATCGAAACCTTGCTGCTCGGGATCATCGCAAGCGCATCCAGTCCATAGGAAACGGCCTGCTCCCATCCGAAAGGCACAGCATGGCTTGCTGTCTCCAGCATGTTCACCACCGAGATTTCCGGATCAATCGCCTCGATCCGGCTCACGACAGAAGGCAAGTCATAGGCCGCGGGGATCAAGCCTATCAACTGCACCTCAAGCCCGTTGCGAAGAATCTCGATCGAGAAACGGGGGGCGGATATCTCCATCGACGGCGCGACAGTGATCTCGTCGATCACGCGCTCCGCCGGAACGACAGTGGAAACGGTGCTTAACGCACGAAAGCGCGCGGCTTCATTGGCAGCCTCACCACGGAGCGTCAGCAGCAGCCCGTCGCTGGACACCTCGGCCCAATCCAGCCCCTGTTCAGCCAAGGCCGCCGAGGTATCGCGCTCCAGCACATGCTCGATCCAACGCACAGCCGCAGTCGCGGCGAACACCGCCAGTAATGCAGCCGCCACGAATGCAACAACCATGAGCACTGTCGCCTTATGCGCAGTGCCAAGGCTATTTGCGTCAAAGCGCAATCTCTGAGCCAGAAAAGCTACTTTTTCTTTCATACGGCGTCCCCTAGCGCCTGAACGCGACCGGCGCAATCAGGCGAAAACCGTGATGGCAAGAAACAGCGCAGCCAACAAGCCTGCATCCCGGTTCGAACGGAACAGTCGCAAGCACATCTGCGTGTCATTGATGTCAAGCTTGCCAAGCTGCCAGTTCATATGCCAGCCCAGCGCCCATGCGCCAGCCAGGCCCAGCGACATTTTCAGCGGGTCGGCCAAGGGCGAGAGGGCATAGATTACCGCCAGCGACATCAGAACCACGGTTGCCACCAGAAATCCGCGCAACCATGTCTCGGTCTTGTCCCCGAACAGGCGCGCTGTGGATTTCACCCCGATCAGTTCATCATCTTCGCGATCCTGATGGGCATAGATCGTGTCATAAAAAAGCGTCCAGCAGATGCCCGCAAGATAGAGGAATATGGCTGGCAATCCGACCGATCCGGTCTGCGCGGTCCAGGCGAGCAATGCCCCCCAGTTGAACGCCAGTCCCAGAAAGACCTGAGGCCACCAGGTGAAGCGCTTTGCGAAAGGATAGATTGCGACCAGACCCAGCGACATCAGCCCAAGGCCAATAGCCGCCCAGTTGAACGTGAACAGGATCAGTGCCGCTATCGCGGCCTGCGCGCCCATCCAGATGGCGGCTTCGCGCACTGTGACCTGCCCGGCGGGGATCGGTCGTGACCGGGTACGCGCCACTTTATCGTCAATATCGCGATCCGTGATATCATTCCATGTGCACCCCGCCCCCCGCATCAGGAATGCGCCCAAGGCGCAGCCTGTGAATATCCAGACTGTCAGCCAGCCTGCGGCCTCCGGGGTCGCAGCAGCGCCCAGAAACAGGCCCCACCAGCAGGGCAGCAGCAAGAGCCATGTCCCGATCGGGCGATCCGCGCGGGACAGGCGCAGATAGGGTTTCAGGTCATCGGGCGCATATTGGTCCACCCAATTGGCCGCAGGCGCATCCGACACGATGTCCTTTTGCACCGCACCCTCTGGCCTTTGCTCCGTCTCGGTCATACTCTCGGTCCTATGGACAGTGACAGCCTTCGTGCGAAAATCCGCCTCTATGTAGATCAGCCACTGGGTCAGGGGCAACCCGTTGCCCTGTCGCAGCCGCAGGCACATTATCTGGCGAATGTCCTGCGCAAGGGGCCAGGCACACCGCTCGCGCTTTTTAACAGTCGCGATGGGGAATGGCGCGCAGAACTTGCCGAGATCAACAAGCGCGGCGCTGTGGCGATTTGCAAGGCTTTGGCGGCCCCCCAGCGCATGCCCCCTGACCTGTGGCTTGTTTTCGCGCCAATAAAGAAGGCGCGTACCGATTTCATTGTCGAAAAAGCCGCGGAACTGGGTGCCGCGCGCATTCTGCCGGTCCAGACCGAATTTACCAATTCCGAACGCATCCGGCAGGACCGGTTGCAGGCCCATGCGGTCGAAGCCGCCGAGCAATGCGGCGGCACCTATGTTCCAAAGGTCGCCGAGTTACAACCCCTCGGACGCCTGCTTGATCACTGGCCAACGGGCCGGGCCTTGATCTGGGCCGATGAAATGCTGGCAGATCAGTCCACCCTTTCAGAACTGCCCGCTGCCCCCGCCGCCATACTGATCGGACCAGAAGGCGGCTTTTCCGACACCGAGCGCAACCGGTTGCGCGGGATGGAGCATGTTCATCCTCTGGCGCTCGGGCCGCGCATCTTGCGGGCGGATACCGCCGCTGTCGCAGCCTTGACACTCTGGCAATCGCAACGGGGCGACTGGGGATGATCGGCCTGATCCGCCGTGCATCGGAAGATCGCAAGGCCCTGACCAGCCTGAGATCTGCCTTGGTCGACGGTTTTGGCGCGAATGGCCCGAAAGCGGTGCGGCTGATCAAGGACGGACCTTTGGCGCGTGTTGCCGAAGGGCATTGGCAAGGGCGCGTTGTGATCATGAAGCAATTTCACACAGCATCGCCGCAACAGCAGATTGCTGACATGACGACCGAACATGAAAGGCTCGCGGCGCTTTTCCCACATGACGGGCTGCATGCAGCGCAGGTCTGCGCGACGGCACCGGCACAAGGTATTGCCCTGATCGAGAAAGCGCCCGGTATCCCGCTCGACCAGGCATTGGACCCTTGCTCTGCTGACACACGTAGACATCTGGTTTCGCGGGCGGGTTCATGGCTGGCGCGCGCTTTGGGTGACAGCCGTGAACAGGGCAGCTTCCGTCCGCAATTCTGGTGCGACCGGCTGCTACGCGAGTGCCGTTTGACCGTGCTTTCTGCAACTGACCGTGACACAGCCAGCGCGACCCTAGAGGCTCTGACCCTGTTGGGACAGCGGCTAAAGAATGGGCCGATCCCGCGCGGGGCGGTTCATGGCGATTTCGGTCCCTATAACCTGCATTGGGACGCGACCAGCCAGACCCTCTGGGCCTTCGACATCCAGCGCACGAGTTCCCTGCCGCTTGCGCTGGACATGGCCGGGCTGCTGGTCGCCCTGTCCGAGCAGGTGCAGCGGCAATATCCCGACTGCGCACTAAGACTTGGCGTGCTGCCCGAAGATAGCGCGACGCTTGTTGCGGTTCGAGGGCTGGAGCACGGCCCTTCTGAATTGCCCTATCTCGATTTCTTCCTCGGCCTTCGGCTGCTGCGATCTCTGATCAAAAAACACAAGCACCCCCACGCCCCGATCTTCCGACGTGGACTCATCAACTGGCTGGAAACACCACGATGCCACTGATCCGCCCCGAAATTGTTGCAACGCTCAGTCGCTGGTCCGAAGTCCTGACCGGGCTGGGGGTCGCGGCCTTCGGTTTGTGGGCACTTCAGGCTCGTGGCGCTTTCTTTCAGGGGCTGGCGGGATTGGTCATCCTTACCGGCATTGCGCTTGCCGTGATTGGCTGGCGCAGAATGCGCTTTCATCGCGATGGCGCGGCGCCGGGCGTTGTTCAGATCATCGAGGGACAGATCAGCTATTTTGGCCCGACTGATGGCGGCTTTGTCGCTCTAGGTGATCTGGTCGAACTGCATCTTGTAGACAAGGGCGCAAGCTGGTTGCTGATCGCACAGGACAGCACAAGGCTGGAAATCCCTGTTGCTGCGGCTGGCGCGGACGCGCTGTTCGATGCCTTCACCCGTTTGCCTGATCTGCGAATGCAGGCGCTTCTTGACGCTCTTGATGCGCCAGATCCACCGCCCGCCCGCGCAATCTGGTTGCATCCTTCGCGTCGCGCGGCACATTTGCGTCTGCACTGAGCCTTGACAGGACTGATCGCAAGCTCCAAGTCTCGCGCAACTGAGGGACGGAAAAGATCGGAGCGCAGATGTCCATACCCCAATCCGGCGGCGGGCCGATCGAACATGTATCGCAACTGACCGAATACCTTGCCGCAGGGTGCAAGCCCAAGGCTAACTGGCGCATTGGCACCGAGCACGAGAAATTCGGCTATTGCCGCGACACACTCAACCCCCTGCCCTATGACGGCCCGCGTTCGATCAAGGCGATGCTGGAAGGCTTGCGTGACCGCTTCGGCTGGACACCCGTTATGGAAGGCAACCATATCATCGGTCTGGAGAAGGAAGGCGCGAATGTCAGTCTGGAGCCGGGCGGACAACTGGAGTTGTCGGGCGCACCGTTGGAGACGATCCACCAGACCTGCGACGAAGTGAACTTGCATCTGCGTGAAGTGCGCGAGGTGGCTGATCAGATCGGCGTGGGTTTTATCGGTCTGGGCGCAGCTCCGATCTGGTCGCACGAGCAGATGCCGGTCATGCCCAAGGGCCGCTACAAGTTGATGACCGACTACATGGATCGTGTCGGAACCATGGGCAAGACTATGATGTATCGCACCTGCACGGTCCAGGTGAATCTCGATTTCGCGTCCGAGGCCGATATGGTCCAGAAACTGCGGGTGGCGCTGGCCCTGCAGCCTGTCGCGACCGCGCTTTTCGCCAATTCTCCATTCCTTGAGGGCAAGCCGAATGGCCATAAGAGCTGGCGCGCGCGCGTCTGGCGCGATCTGGACAGTGCACGCACCGGCATGCTGCCTTTCGCGTTCGAGGACGGGTTCGGCTTCGAGCGCTGGGTCGATTACGCGCTCGATGTGCCGATGTATTTCGTCTATCGCGACGGGAAATATATCGACGCGCTCGGCCAGAGCTTCCGGGATTTCCTGCGCGGGGAACTGCCCGCCCTGCCCGGTGAAATTCCTACACTTTCGGATTTCGCCGATCACCTGACGACCATCTTCCCCGAAGCGCGTGTCAAGAAATTCATCGAGATGCGCGGCGCGGATGGTGGGCCGTGGCGCAGGCTTTGTGCGCTGCCGGCCTTCTGGGTCGGGCTGACCTATGACCAAAACGCGCTTGATGCTGCCTGGGATCTGGCCAAGGGTCTGGATGCGGAAACCCGCGACGGATTGCGTATCGCTGCCTCGGTTGACGGGCTGCAAGGCGAAGCGGGTGGTGTCAAATTGCATGAGCTGGCCCGCGAAGCCGTAGCCATTGCCGAAGCCGGGCTGAAAGCGCGCGCGCGCCCCGGTGCGGGCGGGATGCTGCCCGATGAGACTCATTTCCTGAACGCCCTGAAAGAAAGTGTCGAAACCGGCCAGACCCCGGCAGATGAATTGCTGGCGCGCTATCATGGTGACTGGCAGGGCGATCTGACCCGCATTTATGGCGATTACAGTTACTGATCGTCTGTTGCGGCATGACTTGACGCTTGCATGAATGCAGGGCAATCAGCCGACATGACACGATCAGATCGCGAAAAAAGGCCAGCGTCGGAAGCACCACCAGTCAGCTGGAAACACTGGCTGGAAGACCGTCTGACAGCGATACTTCTCGCAGTGGGACGCCTGTTGCCCTACCCGACACGGATCACGACGATAGGCTGGCTAGGCGCAAATGTCATTGGACCGCTGGCCGGGATGCGCAAACGCGTCGCCGCAAATCTCTCGTTGATCGCGCCGGACATGCCGCTCACCGAAAAGCGGCTACTCTGTCGGGCGGTGCCTGGCAATCTGGCCCGTGCCCTTGCCGAGACTTTTTCAGGCGACGAGTTCATCGCACGCGCCAGACAAAGCCCGATCTCCGGCGAGGGCCTGGGCGCACTTGATGCTGCGCGGGATGCGCGTCAACCCGTGGTCCTGACTACCGCCCATCTCGGGAATTACGATGCTGGCCGTGTTGTACTGCGTGAACGGGGTTACAATGTCGCGGCATTCTACATGCCGATGCGCAATCCCGCCTTTAATAAGCGCTATGTTGCAGCCATGGCGCATATAGCGAGCCCTGTCTTTCCACGCTCACGGTCGGGACTGGCGGCACTTGTGAAACACCTGCGCGAGGGAGGCATGATCGGGCTTGTGACCGATCATCACATGGCGCATGGCACGCTGATCGACTTCATGGGCGAACCTGCGCGCACCTCGACAGCTCCGGCAGAACTGGCGCTCAAACACGGGGCATTGCTGGTTCCGCTTTATGCTATCCGTGAAAAGGACGGGCTGAGCTTCCGCATCGAGGTCGAGGCCCCGATACCGCATAGCGATCCGCTGACCATGACCCGTGCGATCAATGCGTCATTGGAAAAAAAGGTGCGCGCGCATATGGATCAGTGGATGTGGACCCATAAACGCTGGAAGCGTAATCAGCCGCGCTGATCTTCGTCCACAGGCTTGGGCTTGTCCTCATAGCGGGGGTCAAGGATGCGCTGGCTATCGCCCTCAGGGTCGTCATATTGCCCTTTTCGCAGACTCCAGAGAAAAGCCACGAGGCCCAGAAGCCCGAGAAACAATGACGCCGGTATCAGTATGGCCAGAACTTCCATGAGACTCCCTATTTCAGACGCAGCGCGTTCAGCGTGACCGTGATCGAGGAAATCGACATCACAAACGCTGCCCAAAGCGGGGTCGCGAAACCGAATAGCGCAATCGGCACGAAGATGATGTTGTAGATCCCCGATTGCCAGAGATTTTCGCGGATACGTTTCATCGCAGTTTTCGACAGGCGGACCGCATCGGCCACAGGCGACAGATCACGGCTGAGCAGCACCATATCCGACGCCGCCCGCGCTGCATCCAGCGCCGAAGCAGGCGAGATCGACACATGCGCCGTCGAGAGCGCGGCAGTGTCATTCAGCCCGTCACCCACCATCAGCACCTTGTGGCCTGCCGCCTGCAATTCCTCGATTTTCGCGGCCTTGTCAGCGGGCAACGCGCTGGCCTGCCAGTCATCGATGCGAAGGCGCTGCGCCAGATCGCGCACCACGCCGGGCACATCGCCCGAGATCAGCCAGACATGTTTGCCCTGCGACTGCAACCCGCGCACGACGGTTTCCGCACCGGGGCGTAACTGATCGGCGAAGCTGAAACAACGCGTCTCACCGGCCACAGACAGATAGGCGGCCGTCACCGCCCCCGCTTCTGCGCCGACCCAATCGGCACGACCCAGCCGCACGCGCTGGCCCTGCCATTGGCCCTCGACCCCGTAGCCCGGCACCTCGGCCAGATCGTCGATTCTGGCCGGGCGCAGATCGCGATCCCGCAAGGCCCGCGCCAGCGCCTGCGCCAGAGGGTGGCTGGAGGCGTCGGCCAGACCCAGCGCCACGCGCAGATCATCGAGAGAATGGTCGTCCAGATTGGTGGGTTCCGGCGTGCCCATGGTCAGCGTGCCGGTCTTGTCGAACACGACCGTATCAACCTCGGCCAGCCGTTCCAGCGCAGTTCCGTCCTTGATCAGCAGTCCCTTGCGAAACAATTTGCCGCTGGAGGCCGTCACAACAGCCGGGACCGCAAGGCCCAGCGCACAGGGACAGGTGATGATCAGGCTTGCGACCGCGATGTTCAGCGACAGCCGCAGATCGCCGCCCGAAATCCAGAACCACACGAAAAACGCGCCCAGCGACAGGATCGGGATGGTCGGCGCATAGGCGGCTGCCGCCTTTTCGGCAATCGTGGTGTAGCGCATCTTGGCCGATTCGGCATTGGCGACCAGATCGGCCATACGGTGCAGCGAACTGTCCTTGCCCGCCGCCGTCACGCGCACTTGCAAGGGACCGGTCAGATTGACCTCGCCCGCGCTGACCTGCGTGCCGGTGCCCGCGAATACGGGCAGCGTTTCGCCCGTCAGAAGCGCGCGGTCAAGTTCGGACTGGCCTGCCGTTACAACACCGTCAACCGGCATTCGTCCGCCAGGGCGCACCAGCACAATATCGCCCACGGCCAGATCCGCGACCGAAACCACGCTTTCCACCCCCTCTGCCAGCCGGGTTGCGCGTGGCACTTCCAGCGCGGCGAGTTCCTGTGCCGCTGAACGCGCGACGGAGCGCGCGCGAAATTCGAGATAACGCCCGACCAGCAGGAAGAAGATCAGCATCACGACTGCCTCAAAGTAGGCGTGCTCGCCGGATTGAAGCGTTTCATAGGTCGAGATGAACAAAGTCAGAAGGATCGCGAAGGAAATCGGCCCGTCCATGTCCATCCGGCCCGCGCGCAGGGCTTTCCACGCGTTGCGGAAGAACGGGCGGCCCGCGAAGGCCACAGTCGGCACCGCGATCAGGCCGGAAATCAGATGGAACAGATCGCGCGTCGCACCTTCGGCCCCGGACCAGACCGCGACCGACAGCAGCATGATATTCATCATCGCAAAGCCCGAGACGCCCACCATCATCAGAAGCTCGCGCCCCTGACGCTCGGTTTCGGTCATCGAGAGCGTGCCCGCATCCAGTTCATGCGCCTCATAGCCAAGCCGGTCCAGTCGCGCGATCACGTCGCTGGCCTCGATCCCGGCCTTTGCGTCAACGCTCAATCGCTTCAAGGTCAGATTTAGTCGGGCGGAATTAACGCCTTCCATCTTCGCCAGATCGCGCTCAATCGTCGAAATGCAGCCTGCGCAATGCACCGCCGGGACAGAAACCAGTATCCGGGCATTGGGCGCGGCTGCACGCCCCGCCAGCGCTTCGGCCGCTGGGGCAGCGTCACAGGCCGGGCAAGCCGAGGGGCGGATCGTCATGCTGCTCATGTCATCCCGGTTCAGCGCAGATGCAACACGACACGCTGACGGAACTCAGTGCCGTCTGCCGCCACGGCATGCAGCCGGATATTCCAGTTGCCCTTGCCGATTTCAACCGGCGCGCGATAAGCGCCGTCGATGAACCGGAACTCCGGCACCTGATCGTCGCGTACATGGGTCGCAGCACCAAGGACCGCATCGAGATGGGCCACGCGCACCGGATTTCCCTCAGGATCGGTGATCGCAAGCGTCAACTCGCCTTCACGATGCGTGGCCTTCACGTCCCAGCCAAGCGCAAGCTGTTCGGCCAGTTCCTGATTGAAGTTCTGGCTGGCCACAAAGGAATTGTCCACCTCCAACCCCGGAAAGGTACTGACGGCATTGAACGCCAGAGTCAGATTGGCCGCGAGGATCACACCGAAGGACGAGACCGCGATGATCAGCACCTTGCGGCCTGTCATCCTGAAGCCAGTTTGCTTTTGCTGTGTCATTGGGTTCTCCCATTGAAGATCGTGTCGGAATAGACCCGGTCATTGGTTCCGGGGATGGTCGCCCAGATCCGCACCGGACTACGCTCGGCTGTGTTGGACGCGGTGCCCGGCGCGGCTGTCAGATAGACCCGCAGCAGCGCCATCTCGTCCGGCCCGACCGTCACACGCCGCCCCGGTTCGCCCTCGATCGACAGGCGCAGATCCGGGTTTTCTGTGATTGAGAGCACAAAGTCGCGCTCATCATGATGCATGTTGCGCAGGCGAATGTCATAAACATTGCGGACAGTGCCATCTGAAAGCACGACAT
Organism: Natronohydrobacter sp.; assembly: GCA_020832555.1. Classification (GTDB taxonomy): domain Bacteria; phylum Pseudomonadota; class Alphaproteobacteria; order Rhodobacterales; family Rhodobacteraceae; genus Roseinatronobacter. The sequence continues at coordinate 11,644 of JAFIEM010000020.1, forward strand.
GGGTCGGGTTGCGCACCGGGGCCACGCTCATGTCCATATCCGAGCGGATGAACAGCGCGACCACCAGCCCGATCCCCACAAGCCCCCAGATTACCGTGTAAAGGATCGTGCGGGGGCGCAGGATATGTTTCCAGACGGATTTCTGCGGCTTTCCGGAAAGCTCGGCTTCCTGATCCGAGAGCGCCATATAGGCCACCAGTCCGCGCGGCTTGCCGATCCGGTCCATCACCTCGTCGCAAGCATCGATGCACAGCCCGCAGGTGATGCATTCCATCTGCTGCCCGTTGCGGATGTCGATCCCCATGGGACAGACATTCACACAGGCCATGCAGTCAATGCAATCGCCCTGGCTGGGGTCAAGCTGGCCTTTCTTCAGCTTGCCACGCGGCTCTCCGCGCCAGTGGCGGTAATCAATGGTGATCGTGTCCTCATCCATCATGGCGGCCTGAATCCGGGGCCAAGGGCAGGCATATATACAGACCTGCTCGCGGAAGAAACCGCCAAACAGAAATGTCGTCATCGTCAGTATGAGAACGGTCAGATAGGCAATCGGATGCGCCTGTCCAGTAAAGAGATCGACCAGCAATGTCGGCGCGTCCGCAAAGTAGAAGACCCAGGCTCCCCCGGTCGCCATGCCGATCAGGAACCAGACCGCCCATTTCAGTCCGTATTTGCGGATCTTCTCGCCATTCCACGGCTGGCGATGCAGGCGCAGGCGCGCATTGCGGTCGCCCTCGATCCAGCGTTCGACAAGAATGAACAAATCTGTCCATACAGTCTGAGGACAGGCATAGCCGCACCAGACCCGGCCCAGCGCCGAAGTGAACAGAAACAGCCCGATCCCCGCCATGATAAGCAGGCCCGCCACGAAATAGAATTCATGCGGCCAGATTTCGACCATGAAGAAGAAAAAACGCCGGTTCGCGAGGTCCAGCAAGACCGCCTGATTGGGCATTTCCGGGCCACGGTCCCAGCGGATCCATGGGATAAAGTAGTAAACACCCAGCATTACCGCCAGCAGCCACCATTTCATGGTGCGGAAGTTGCCCTTCACCCGGCGCGGAAAAATCGGCTCGCGCTTGGCATAGAGGCTGGGCGGGTTCGGATCTTGCGCATTCACCTGAGATCACTCCTGCAATCGGGTCGGCTTTTATTCCCATGCACGGCGTCAGGTAGCATTGACCTGAATCAAACCGATGTCCCAAATGCATATTTGGACAACATGACGCAGGTTTGCCAAAGATGAACGGCGCGTGTGTGACACCGGCCTCTGACAACACGCGCGAACAGGAATACAGAGGCCGGTGTGGCCCAAGCAGACGGGCTGTTCGCACTCTGCAGTACAGCGCTACGCCACACCTTGACGCAGATCAAGTTCGAGGGGCTGCGACAATCCGTCCGGGCGTGACGGATGCTTCTCGCCGAACCCATTTGCAGAACGCACGCAACGCGGGGCGTTGCAGGCCGGGGCGGGTTACAAGATAATATGCGCGTTCGGACACATCCCGCATAGCGATCTGCAGGCGTCCGGCATCAATATCGGCCTGCACAAGCGTCTCCGTGACTACCGCAAGCCCATGCCCGGCACGCGCAGCTTCCAGCATCAGGTTGCCGGGCAGGTGGATCACGCTGCCCGGACAGGCGAGTTTTTCCACGCCCTGACGCGACAGGAACAGGCTGGCCTCGTTCTGCTCAAGTTCGCTCAGCCATGGTAGCCCAGCCAACCCCTCTGGTGCTGCGCCATTGGCCTGATCGAGAAGCTCGGGTGAGGCGACGACGATCAGCGGCGCTGGCAAGAGCAGTTCGACCTCAAGACCACTCCAGTCGCCTTTGCCATGCCGGATGGCCGCATCGAAACCGCCTGGCTCCAAGGGGCGCAGGGCGGGGCTTGGGTCGAGCACCAGATCGACACCGGGATGCGCCAACCGGAATGAACCAAGGCGCGGAACCAGCCAGGAACTGGCAAACATGGATGTGGTCGAGATCTGAAGCGGGCGCTGACGCTGCTCATCGGTGACGTCCTCGACAGCGCGCTGGATCTCGCCGAAACCGCGGCGCACCCCTTCGGCCAGATGCCGGCCAGCATCGGTCAGTTCCATCTTGCGCCCGACACGCGACACCAGTTGCAGATCAAGTGCTTTCTCCAGTGCGCGAATTTGCTGGCTGATGGCAGCATGCGTCACACCAAGCTGCGTTGCCGCAGCAACAACTGATCCGGCCTCGACCAGAGCGCTGAAAGCGCGCAGCGCCGACAAGGGTGGCATATCCCGCCAATCCATCATGTAAGTTTTTCTAACATTTTGGAATTATTCCAAAGTGGCTTTCAAGACACGAAATCGTCAATAAAGAAATATCATCACAATCCTTCGGAGGCCACCATGCTGGGAATACAGGCGAAGTTTCTCTTTCTTGCCGCACGTCTCTCGGCTCTGAATGAGATGCAGGACACTGATCGCCATCAGGTTCGCACCGTCGCGCATGCCAGCGACTTTGTGCGTCTTCGGGCGCCAGACCCTTTGCGAACACGCTCGGCATGAATGAAAAAACCGGCCCACGATGGGGCCGGTTTGAGAGCTGATCGCGGCAACGAAGTTATTGCCCGCCACCCAGCTGGTGAACATAGGCTGCCACCGCCCGGATCTCAGCTTCGCGCAGACGGTTTTCGAAGCCCGGCATTACACCGAAGCGCGAGTAATAGACCGACTCGCGGATCGCTTCAGGTGAGCCCCCGTAAAGCCAGATCTGATTGTTCAGCGCAGGGGCCCCGATGAAATGGTCCCCTTCACCACCATCACCGTGGCAGGATGCACAGTTCATTTCGTACACCTCGCCCCCCACAGATGCCAGGGTTGCATCGTGATCCGAGCCAGACAGCGACAGCACAAATGCCACGACCTGATCGATTTCCTCATTGCTGAGCAGTCCATCAGCCCCGAATGCAGGCATAGCCGAATAGCGCGTATCCGCGAAGTCCTCATTGCGGATACCCCAGGTGATCGTCGTCAAGATATCATCCATCGTGCCGCCCCAGAGCCAGTCATCATCCAGCAGGTTCGGAAAACCGCTGGCCTGAACACCTGCGCCACCTTGGCCGTGGCACTGCGAGCACTGCGCCCGGAACACCGAGCCGCCGGCATTGATCGCAAACCGGTGCAATTCGTCATTGTCACGAATAGCGTCCAGATCGGTCTCGACCAGTTGCACGAAAAACTGCTCGTTGCGGGCCTCGAACTCGGCGATTTCTGCCGCGACATTGGCCCGCGAGGAATAGCCCAGCACACCAGAGGTCGCCTGCTGAATCCCCGGCCATGCTGGCATGGCGATCCAGTATCCGACCGACCAGATCACGGTCAGGATGAAAATCCAGACCCACCAGCGCGGCATCGGGTTGTCGTATTCCTCGATCCCATCCCAGCTATGGCCCGTGGTCGGCGGATCCTGTTTCAGCTTGACCGCCGGATCGGGGTATTGCCGCGACGCGGGAGAGACCTTGTTCTCCGGTGTTTTGTCTTGGGGGTCGACCATCAGCGGGCCTCTTTTGGTTTGCTTTGATGTCCCGTCCGAGGGGCGCTGTCGCCCGCGTCCGGTTTGTCATCATTGCGGAAAATGGAATTGGCGGTCTCGTCATGCACCTTGTTCGCACCGGGGCGCAGGATGAAGATGAACACCCCGATGAAAAAGCAGAACATGAACAGCAGATGCCAGCTATCAGCGAAAGCACGGAGCCAGGTATAGGTTTCCATGTCTCCCTCCCTCAGCGATTGGCCACAGGCACGAAGGTCTCGAAATCGACGAGAGTGCCCAGCATCTGCATATAGGCGATGATGGCGTCCATTTCGGTGACAGCGTCCTGGCCATCGAAGTTGCGCTGTTGTGCGCCCGGATAGCGGTCGGCAACCGGGTCGCCGAATTCATCCACCTGCGCGAAGAAGTCATCGACAGCCCGCTCGATCATCTCATCCGTATAGGGATGACCCAGCATCCGGTAGACGCGCATGATGCCTTGCACGTGCTCGGCATGTTCCCGCGTCAGCACCCGGTTCATCATATAGCCATAGGACGGCATGATCGATTCCGGCACCACCGCACGCGGGTCGATCATGTGCTGCACATGCCAGTCATCCGAATAGCGGCCACCCAGACGGGCCAGATCCGGCCCTGTCCGCTTGGACCCCCACTGGAAGGGATGATCATACATCGATTCAGCGGCGAGCGAGTAGTGCCCGTAGCGTTCCACCTCGTCGCGCATGGGGCGGATCATCTGGCTATGGCAGGTATAGCAGCCCTCGCGCAGATAAATTTCCCGGCCCTTGATCTCCAGCGGCGAATAGGGGCGCATCCCTTCGACCTTCTCGATCGTGTTGTCGAGATAGAAGAGCGGCACGATCTGAACGATCCCCCCGATGGTGACGACCAGAAACGACAGGACCAGTAGTAGCGTGGCATGCGTTTCGATTTTCTTGTGATGGTCAAGAATACCCATTTTCCTGCCCTTTCTTATTCAGCAGGAACTGCAGCGGCAGCAGGCGCAGGCTTGCGCTCGGGGCTGCTCGTCACAGTTTTCCACAGGTTGTAGCACATGATGATCGCGCCCAGCAGGAACAGAACCCCGCCCAGACCCCGCACCACATACATCGGGAATTTCGCGGCAACCGTGTCAGCGAAAGAGTTCACGAGGAAGCCTTGCGCATCAACTTCGCGCCACATCAGACCTTCCATGATCCCCGTCACCCACATCGAGGCGGCGTAGAGCACGATGCCGATGGTCGCGAGCCAGAAATGCCAGCTCACCAGCCGCAGGCTATAGAGGCCCTGACGCTGCCAGAGTTTCGGCACGAGGTAATAGAGCATCCCGAAGGTGATCATCCCGTTCCAGCCCAGCGCGCCGGAATGCACATGGCCAATGGTCCAGTCGGTGTAATGCGACAGCGAGTTCACGGCTTTGATCGACATCATCGGCCCTTCAAAGGTGGCCATGCCGTAAAAGCCCACTGACACCACCATCATGCGAATGATCGGGTCGGTGCGCAACTTGTCCCATGCGCCCGAAAGCGTCATCAGACCGTTGATCATACCGCCCCAGCTTGGCATCCACAGCATGATCGAGAAGGTCATGCCCAGCGTCTGCGCCCAGTCAGGCAGCGCGGTGTAATGCAGGTGGTGCGGACCGGCCCAGATATACAGGAAGATCAGCGCCCAGAAGTGCATGATCGAGAGCTTGTAGCTATAAACTGGACGTTCGGCCTGTTTCGGGATGAAATAATACATCATCCCAAGGAAACCGGCGGTCAGGAAGAAGCCCACAGCGTTATGGCCATACCACCACTGGATCATCGCTGACTGCACACCCGACCACACAGGCACCGATTTCGACCCAAAGACCGAGACCGGGATCGCCAGGTTGTTGACCAGATGCAGCATCGCGACGGTCACGATGAAGGCCATGTAGAACCAGTTGGCCACATAGATATGCGGCTCGCGGCGCTTGATGATCGTGCCCATGAACACCAGCAGGAACGCCACCCAGACAATCGTCAGCCACAGGTCAGTCAGCCATTCAGGTTCGGCATATTCATTGCCCTGGGTCGAGCCCAGCACATAACCGGTCGCGGCCATGACGATGAACATCTGATAGCCCCAGAACACGAACCATGCGAGGCCCCCGCCCCACAACCGCGCAGCCGAGGTGCGCTGGACAACGTAGAACGCCGAAGCAATCAGCGCGTTACCGCCGAAAGCAAAGATCACCGCAGAGGTATGCAGCGGACGCAGACGCCCGAAATTCAGATAGCCTTGCGCCCATTCGAAATTCAGTTCCGGCCAGGCCAGCTGAAAGGCAATGACCACACCGACCAGAAAGCCGATGACCCCCCAGAACGCGGTGGCGATCACGCCAAAGCGCACAGGGCCGTCCATATATTCGTTCTGATTGGCAACAGGAACCGGCTCTCCGATTCGGCGAATGACCCAGATGAAGGTGATGGCAGCGGCCACAATGAACACCAACATATGGACCAGATATGGCAAATCGCGTGCCATGCTGGCAGCGATTGCGGCAATCACCACAATCAACCCCAGAACAGCAAGCTTGATGTAATCCCACATAGTCTGCGTCCCTTGTTATCGCGCTGCCGCAGAAAATATCAGCGGCAGACACAGTTTTGCATGGTGCCTTTTGTCACGCCTCCCCCAAAGGGACTTTGATTCAGGTCAATGTCTGATGTTCAATGACTTGCGACAGATCATCGCGATGCAGGTTTTCCTGCGCGATGCTGCCTGCACATGACAGAACCAAGGAGGACACCCGCGTGGGCTACAAATCGATCTGCACATTTCTTGCGACCGAAGCGCAGGCCGAGCGCCTGATCGACTCCGCTCAAGCTCTTTCCACCAGGTTCGACGCGCATCTCGAAATCTGCTGTCTGGGGATCGACACGACGCAGAGCGTGGGCTTCTATGCGGGCGCACCGGCGATGATCTATCAGGATGCGCTCGATCAGGCACGCACCAACGCCGACGAGCTTGCGGCCAAGGTCAAGCAAAGACTGCAGCGCGCGGATCTGCGCTGGAGTGTGGACACGGCTGTTCTGACCCTCGGCGGCATCTCGGCCTATGTCGGGCTGAAAGCCCGGTTTGCAGATCTTGTCGTTCTGCCGCGACCTTATGGCGACGGACGCGGACCACAGGATGAGTTCATTACCGAAGCGGCCCTTTTCGACGGCGGAGCGCCCGTGCTCATCCTGCCGGAACTTGGGACGGACGTGCCGGATTTCGCCAAAATCGTCCTCGCCTGGAACCAGAGCGACGAGGCACTTGCCGCAACCCGCGCAGCGCTGCCCTTGCTGAAACGCGCTGATATGGTCAATGTTGTCGTGGTGGACCCGCCCGTGCATGGGATCGAACGCTCGGACCCCGGCGGGATGTTGACGCAGATGCTGGTGCGCCACGATGTGACCGTGGATATCTCGGTTATCGCCAAGACGCTGCCCCGCATCAGCGACATGCTGCGACGACATGCTCAGGATCAAGCCGCTGATCTGCTTGTGATCGGGGCTTATAGCCATTCGCGGCTGCGTCAGGCAATACTCGGCGGCACAACACGCAATCTGCTGGAGGAAACCGCGATCCCTGTCTTTTTGGCGCGCTAGAGCATGTTGCGCAAAAGTGGTTTCCGGCTTTGCGCATTAAAACATGCGACCACAATAAGCTAGAGCGGAGCGCGCGAATGCGAATAAGCGCAACCCGCTCTAGAATCCGCGCCGCGCCAGTTCCAGCCCGATCAGCGTTTCGGCATCTGCCAGATATGGTCGCATGAACTCTGATGCGGCATCGTGGTCACTACGCGCATGGCGTGCATAGCCCAGCAAGTGGGAATCAGAGAAACCGCGCAGACCGGTCTGAAATCGCAATGCCCGCGTCGAATCAAGCGCTTGAAAATGAAATTCCGGCGCTACGTGCAGTTCAGTCGATGATTCCGGAGCCCCGGTGACGGGTCCAGCAGTAAACGCAGAAGTCCCGCGCCAGACATATTGACCGAAATAGCCCGCACAGATGACAGCGATGAGGCAAAGAACAACCAGACCAAACCTGTGTGTCTGTCCGGCAGTCGGGGCTTGTCTCGCGCGCGGGGCCTCCTGATCTGGCCGCGGCTTGACAAGCTCTTCGTAATCCTCATCCCAATCGAACATAGCCCAGCCCCAATTGCACGATCATTTTGAGCTAATCTCGGCACTGGGCAGGAATAGGTCGAGACTGCGACATCGCTATGTTCGGAATAATAAAGTCAGCTTCAGACCAGAAATCCACCATCGGAATCGTCACCGGTTTCTTCAAGCAGACGGTCAAAATCGGGAATGATGATCTGGCGCTTGCCTTCGGTCACGATCAACCCCTCCTTGCGCAGCGCGGACATCTGGCGGCTGACAGTTTCCAGCGTCAGGCCAAGATACTCCGACATCGCCTCGCGTGTCAGTGGAAGGTCGAAGCGCAGCTCTCCATCCGACGCCTTCAACTGAAGTGAGGCATCGCGCCGTGCGATGATGCAGACAAGGCTGGCGATCTTCTCGCGCGCTGTCTTGCGACCAAGCAGCAACATCCATTCGCGCGCGGCATCCAGTTCGTCCAGCGTCATCTCCAGCAGCCGTTGGCCGATATGCGGTGTGCGCAACATCATTTCTTCAAACGGTTTCTTGCGGAAGCAGCACATCACCAGATCGGTCGCCGCCGTCACGTCATAGGCCGAGGTCTCACGCCCCGGACGCCCGACAAAATCGGAGGGCAGCAGCAAACCCACCATCTGACGACGCCCGTCTTCCATCGTCTGGCTTAGCGTTGCGATTCCGGTCACGACCGAGGCCACAAAATCCATCTTGTCCCCGGCCCAGACCACCGTTTGCCCGGCTTCGAAACTTCGATAGTACTTGAATTGCTCCAACATTTCCAATTCGTCAGATTCGCAACGGGCGCAAACCGCCCGATGGCGGATCGGACATTCGTTGCAGTCTTGTGAATAGGTCAGGATCTTGGCGGAGTTTCTGGTCATCAGCTATTGATCTACATCAAGGCGCGAAGGGCGAACTGGCTTAAAACGTAAACCTATGACGCACACAAAGCAACTTTCCGAATTGGGTTTGTTCGACGCTCGTGTACCCCGGTACACCAGCTATCCGACCGCACCGCATTTTTCACCCGGTCTTCCGGCCAGTGTGTTCACGCGCTGGATTGAACAAATTCCTGCGGGAAGTGCAATCTCGCTTTACCTGCATGTGCCCTTCTGCCGCAGGTTGTGCTGGTTTTGCGCCTGCCGCACGCAAGGCACATCAACCGATGCGCCTGTGCTAGCCTATGCGCAAACTCTGAAAGCAGAGTTGAAGATCTTCCGCAAACACCTGCCCGAAGGCGTGAAGCTCGCCCGTCTGCATTGGGGAGGTGGGACACCGACAATGCTGCCCGCGCCCGTCATGCGCGATCTGGCCGCGACTGTGTTCGATATTGCCCCCCTTGCCGAAGGCGGCGAGTTCTCGGTCGAGATCGATCCGAACGAGATCGACGATGCGCGGCTTGATGCGCTGGCAGAAGCGGGCATGAACCGCGCGTCCATCGGTGTGCAGGATTTCGACCCGGAGATTCAGGGGATCATCGGACGGGACCAGAGCTTTGACGTCACCAAGGCAGCCGCAGATGCGCTGCGCGCACGCGGAATCCAGAGCCTGAATGCCGATATCCTGTATGGCCTGCCGAATCAGACGCAGCGCAGAATCGCCGATTCGATCCAGAAACTCCTGTCTCTGAACCCGGATCGCATTGCGCTTTATGGCTATGCGCATGTGCCCTGGATGGCGCGGCGCCAACAGATGATCCCGTCAGACACCCTGCCCCGGCCGGAAGAACGGCTGGACCTGTTCGAGACTGCGCGCCGCCTGCTTGTCTGGGACGGGTATGACGAGATCGGCATCGACCATTTTGCGCGGCCCCATGACGGACTTGCCGTCGCAGCCAGAACCGGAAAACTGCGACGGAATTTCCAAGGCTACACAGACGATGTTGCCCCTGTCCTCGTCGGACTTGGCGCATCTTCGATTTCGCGCTTTCCACAAGGATTTGCGCAGAATACTTCGGCAACGGCCCCTTGGAAGAAAGCGATTGAGCAGGGCCAGTTCGCAACGGCACGGGGTCATGAGTTCACCGCAGCAGATATCTGGCGCAGCCGCGCCATCGAGGCGCTGATGTGTGACTTCCGCCTGTCGCGGGAAGAATTGATCAACGCTTTCGGTGCGGATGCCGATGCGCTGGACGCCCTGATCGCCCAAGCCGTGATGCGCTTTGGCGCTTTTGTGAAGCTGACAAGGCAAGGGCTGGAAATCACGCCCGAAGGTCGCCCGCTGACACGCATGATTGCAACTGTCTTTGACGAATACACAATGGACAAGGCCGGGCACAGCTCGGCAGTCTAACCCTCTTCGACGAAGCGCAGCAGACGGGGCAGGCAAACCCGCCTCAGATCGTAATTCTCGACAATGCTCCGACGGCCCGCATGGCGCAGATGCGTGTGGTCATCGGGGTGGGAAAGCGCATGCGTCAATGCCTCTGACCACCCTTCGATGTCGAAGAAATCCACCAATCGCCCATTCACGCCATCGGTGATGATTTCCTCCACTGGACCTGTGCGCGAAGCGATCAGACACGCGCCCATCGACATCGCCTCCAGCATTGACCATGACAGAACGAAAGGAATGGTCAGATAGGCGTGCGCGCGCCCGATCTGCAGCAATCTCTGGAAATCGCCATACGGCACGCGCCCAAGGAAGTGCACACGGCTCAAGTCCAGTTGCCCGTCCAGCTCACGCAGGAATACCTCGCGCCAGGATCCCTGCGCCGGGGCCGTGCCATAACTCACCCCATCTCCGCCAATAACGACCACCTGCGCATGCGGACGCGCCGCAAGAACCTCGGGAAGCGCGCGCAGAAAGACATGCGTGCCACGATAGGGTTCCAGATTGCGGGCAACATAGGTCAGAACCTCGTCGCCTGCGCGCAGCACTCGCCCGTTCGGCAGGGTAAAACGCGCCTCAGGGTCGGGTTTCAGCAGATCCGTATCCACCCCGTCATGCGTAATGGTGATCTTGTTTCGGAAACAGGCAGGAAACGTATCTGCCTGCCACTCCGTCGGCGAGAGCGCAGCATCTGCCTGCACCATAGACAGCGCAAGATGCGCCTGCCGGGCGGTGACGGAAAACCCGGCTGCGGGGTCGGCGCGGCTGAATTCCGGGTCAAACCCCACATCAAGGCCCCGTGTCGCATAAAAGAACTCCGCATAGACCAGTATGCGCGCATCTGGCCAGACTTCGCGCAGAAACAGCGTCTCACCCCAGCCAGAATGACCAAAGATCACATCGGGATTGAACCCCAGCTTGTCGCGCAACTGGATCGCCGCACGCGCAACGCGATGCGCACGGTCGGTCATCGCGGTATAGGTGGTTCCCAATCGCGACTGGCGCGGGTCCGGCGCAGGATCGGGCATCGGATATCGATAGGTTCTGATTGGCGTGGTTTGCCTGTTCTTCTCGGCGGTCAATGCGACAACCTGATGGCCCCGCGCAACAAGGGCCGGGGCGAGATGCTTGAACTGGCCGGGATAATTCTGATGAACAAAAAGAACCCGCACCAATCAGCCTTTCGCCTTACGCAGCCCCGATGGCAGTTATGTCAAAAGCCGCCGCCAGAAGCTGACGCGTGTACTCGCTTCGCGGCGTATCAAAGACCTGATTTATGGGTCCCGCCTCGACAACATCGCCCTGCCGCATCACGATCACCTTGTGCGAGAGCGCCCGCACCACGCGCAGATCATGGCTGATGAACAGATAGGCCAGCCCGTATTTACGTTGAAGGTTGCGCAGCAATTCGACGATCTGCACCTGCACGGTCATGTCCAGCGCCGAGGTCGGCTCGTCCAATACCACAAGTTTCGGGCGCAGGATCATGGCGCGGGCAATTGCGATACGCTGGCGTTGCCCCCCGGAAAACTCATGCGGGTAGCGCTCCATCATCGTGGGATCAAGTCCCACTTCTGCCATGATCTCGGCCACCAATTCACGCGCGGACCGGCCAGTAGGCACACCATGCACGCCAAAGCCCTCGGCGATGATCTGCTCGACTGTCATACGCGGGCTAAGGCTGCCAAAGGGATCCTGAAACACGATCTGCAAGTGGCGTCGGAGATTGCGCAATTCCGAAGATTTGCGCCCCTGGATATCGACCCCATCGAACCAGATTGGCCCCTTGCTTGAAATCAGCCGCAAGATCGCCAGCGCGAGTGTGGTCTTTCCCGAGCCGGATTCGCCGACAATCCCCAGCGTTTCGCCAGCGCGCAAGGTCAGCGTCGCCTCATTTACGGCCTTCACATGGCCAACAGTGCGGCGCAGGAACCCGCGCTGGATCGGAAACCAGATGCGCAGCTTGTCGGTGCGCAGGATTTCGGTGGCCCCCGAGGGCACCGGCGCGGGCTGGCCCGTCGATTCGGCAGCAAGCAGCTTTTGCGTATATGGATGCTCCGGCGCGGCAAAGATTTCGGCGGTTGGCCCCTGCTCGACGATCTCGCCATCTTTCATCACGCAAACCCGGTCGGCAAAACGCCGCACGATGTTCAGATCATGGGTGATGAACAACAGGCTCATCCCCTCGGCGCGCTTCAGATCGACCAGCAGTTCCAGAATTTGCGCCTGAATCGTCACATCCAGCGCGGTGGTCGGTTCATCCGCGACCAGCAGTTCCGGTCCGTTGGCAAGCGCCATGGCGATCATCACCCGCTGGCGCTGCCCCCCCGACAACTGGTGCGGATAGGCCCCCATGCGGCTTTCAGCCTCGCGGATGCCCACCTTCTCCAGCAGCTCCAGCACGCGCGCGCGCGCCGTCGCCCCACCCAGCCCCTGATGCAGCGACAAGCTTTCGGTGATCTGCTTCTCGATCGTATGCAGCGGGTTGAGCGAGGTCATCGGCTCCTGAAAGATGAAGCTGACATCGTTGCCCCGCACCTGCCGCAGCATCCGGTCAGTCGCGCCAACAAGCTGATCCCCCTTGAAGGTCACAGACCCCGTCACTTGTGCTGAATCCGGCAATAGCGCGACGGTCGAGAGGGCGCTTACCGATTTTCCAGAACCGGACTCGCCCACAAGCGCGACCGTTTCGCCCGCGTCGACATGGAAGCTGACACCCCGCACCGCACGCACTTCTCGCCCCTCCTGAAGGAAGGTCACGGACAGGTCGCGAACATCCAGAACACGGCTCATGCAAAGGTCTTTCTGGGATCAAAGGCATCACGCACGCCTTCAAAAATGAAAACGAGAAGCGACAGCATGATCGCGAATGTGAAGAAGGCCGAGAAGCCAAGCCACGGCGCTTGCAGGTTGTTGCGCGCCTGAAGCGTCATCTCACCCAAGGACGGCGCGGACGAGGGCAGGCCGAAGCCCAGAAAATCAAGTGCCGCGAGCGACCCGATGACCCCGGTGATGATGAAGGGCAGAAAAGTCAGCGTTGCCACCATCGCGTTGGGCAGCACATGGCGGAACATGATCGTCGTGCTCGACACGCCCAGAGCCCGCGCAGCACGGACATACTCGAAATTGCGCGCCCGCAGGAATTCGGCACGCACCACACCCACAAGCCCGGTCCAACCGAACAGGGTCATCAGGAACACCAGAAGCCAGAAATTCATCACAAACATCGAGGACAGGATGATGATGACATAGAGCGAGGGAACCGAGTTCCACAACTCTATCACGCGCTGGAAGATCAGATCCAGCACCCCACCGAAAAAGCCCTGCACTGCCCCGGCAGCTATCCCGATCAGCGAGGTCAACGTGGTCACGATCAGCGCGAAGGTGATCGACAGACGGAACCCATAGATAATCCGTGCCAGAACATCGCGCGCTGTATCATCCGTACCCAGCAAATGCCGATCATCTGGTGGTGACGGTGCGGCACGGCCAATATCGTTGATCGTGTTGTAGCTGTAGGGAATCAGCGGCCAGATCATCCAGCCTTTTGTGATTTCCTCGCCATCGACAAAACCGGTCTCGGCCTGTGCCATCGCTTCGCGCGGGTCATCCAGACACAGTTCTGCCCCGCCCGTGCGGATCAGGCACTGCACTTCAGGGTCGCGATACACGGCCTCGGTGCGGAAATCGCCGCCAAAGGCTGTTTCGGGATAGAAACGGTGGATCGGGAAATGCAGCTCGCCGCGAAAGCTGATCACGATGGGCCGGTCATTGGCGATATATTCCGCGAAAAGCGAAATACCGTAGAGCATACCCAGAATGATCAGCGACCAGAAGGCGCGACGATTCGCGCGGAAATTCCGCCAGCGGCGCCGGTTGAGCGCGGAAATGGTGATTCCGAACCGCTTCCTCGGCGGCGGCATCTGCGTCGCGCCCTCTGACTGCGGCAGCGGATCAGGGGCCGATACGAAAGCTTCCGAACGCTGGTCCATCGCTCAGGTCTCCCGCGTCTCGAAATCGATGCGGGGGTCGATCCAGACATACATCAGATCCGAGATCAGCCCGACCACCAGCCCGATCAGCCCGAACACGAAAAGCGTGCCGAACATCACCGGATAATCGCGCGCAACGGTGGCCTCGAAGGCCAGACGACCCAGCCCGTCCAGCGAGAAGATCGTTTCGATCAACAGCGAGCCTCCGAAGAATACACCGACGAACACAGCCGGAAAACCCGCAATCACAATCAGCATGGCATTGCGGAATACATGGCCATACAGAACCTTGCTTTCCGCCAGCCCCTTGGCGCGGGCCGTCATCACATACTGTTTGCGGATCTCGTCAAGGAAACTGTTCTTCGTCAACAATGTCAGCGTTGCGAAGGCAGAAATGGTCGAGGCGATCACCGGCAGCGTGATATGCCAGAAGTAATCCGCGACCTTGCCCAGCGGGCTGAGTGTGTCCCAGACCTCTTGCGGGCTGGTCAGTCCGCGGGCAGGAAAAATCTGCCAGTATGATCCGCCTGCGAAAAGGACCAGCAGCAGGATCGCGAACAGGAAACCAGGGATTGCATAGGCCACAATGATCAGGCCAGAGGTGAAGGTATCAAAGCGCGACCCATCCCGAACCGCCTTGCGGATACCCAGCGGGATCGAAACCAGATAGGCGATAAGCGTCGACCACAGTCCAAGACTGATCGAGACCGGCAGCTTTTCGATCACCAGATCAACGACCGAGATCGAACGAAAATAGCTCGTCCCGAAATCGAAGCGCAGATAGTTCCACATCATGTGCAGGAATCGCTCGACCGGCGGCTTGTCAAAGCCGAATTCGCGCTCAAGCTGGGCGATAAATTCAGGCGGCAGGCCGCGCGCGCCCTGATAGCGCTCGTTTTCTACCGCGCCGACATTCACATCTGCCGCGCCCCCGTCAAATCCGCCAAAGACATTGCCCTGCCCTTCCATCTGGGCAATGACCTGCTCGATCGGGCCGCCAGGCACGAACTGGACAAGAAAGAAGTTGATGACCATGACCCCAAGCAGCGTCGGAATGATCAGGGCCAGACGTCGCGCGATATAGGCGCCCATCGTTTACCTCAGCGCCCCGGCCGCACGCAATTCGGCAGCACGGTCAGCGTTGAACCACCAGAAATCTAGCTCTCCCGTGGAATAGGGCGGCGTATCTTCGGGACGCTGGAAAATGTCCCAATAGGCCACCCAAACCGTGTCGTTATACCATGCTGGAATTATGAACAGCTCGTGGCGCAGCACCCGGTCCAGCGCCATCAAAGCTGCATCGCGGGTCTCTGGGTCGGGCGCGTCCAGCGACAGGTCGATCACCGCATCCACCAGCGGACTACGCAGCCCGGCCGGGTTGAACACATCATCCGCCGCTTCAGAACCAAAACGTTGCTGAAGCCCCGTACCTGTATCCATGAAGGCCGCGTATTGATCGAAAATCATGTCATAATCGCGGTTGCGGCGGCGGTCGGTATGCTGGGCAGGATCGATGCGCTGAAAGCGCGCATCAATGCCCAGACCCTGCAGGTTCTGCGTGAACGTCTCGACAATCGAATCCATCGTCGCGGAACCCGCGCTGGAAACGGGAATTTCGATCGTCATGCGTTGGCCAGAGGCGTTTCGAAGCGCACCGGCGCTGTCGACTTCCCAACCGGCCTCTTCCAACAGCGCCTTGGCCAAGCGCATGTTCCGACGGTCGACCAGTCGCGATACATCCGAACTATGCGGACTGCGCGCAGGTTGTGTCAGCACCTCTTGAGGCACCAGATCGCCAAGCGATTGCAGCAGTTCCAGTTCAAGCCCTTCGGGCGGGCCATCGGCTTGGAAACGCGTGCCCTGTGCGAAAGACTCGCGCTGCCGGAAAAGCCCGTATTGCAGAGTTTCATTCGTCCACTCGAAATTCCATGCCAGTGAAATGGCTTCACGCACGCGCTTGTCCTGCAAGAAGTCGCGCCCCAGATTGAACACGAACCCGGTTGGCGTCGGTGCAAATCCGGTTGGCAATTCCTCACGGATCACATGGCCGCGGGTTATGGCAGGAAAATCATAGCCAGTGGCCCATTGGCGCGAATTGTTCTCGGCACGGAAGGTATATTCGCCGGTCTTGAACGACTCGAAAGCCGCCGCACCATCGGCGAAATACTCGACCCTGATTTCATCGAAATTATGCCGCCCCCGGTTGATCGGCAAATCCGCGCCCCAATAATCTGGATTGCGTCGATAGGTGATCCGGCGATTGACCTCGAAACTGTCCAGTACATAGGGGCCGGACCCAGGCGAGATTTCCATGCGCGACTCATCAAGCCTTGCACCGGTCTCTTCATACCATTTCTTCGAGAAGACCGGTGTCGCACCGACCTGATCAATCAGCGAGCGCCGTGAAATACCGTCAGCGAAGGTAAATTTCACTGTGTGATCATCAAGCACTTCCGCATTGATCACCCGCGCACTCACGCCTTGCGCATAGGAAGGAAGGCCCTGCTCTAGAAACAGGTTGTGCGAAAACACCACATCATGCGCCGTGAGAGGCGTCCCGTCGGAAAAGCGCGCTTCGGGGCGCATATGGAAAATGACCCATTCCTTTCCCTCGGGATACTCAACCGTATGTGCCAGCAACCCATAGCCTTCGCCATAGGCATCCGCAGGCACCAGTCCTCCGCCAAAGGGTTCGGAGCTTTCCAGCAGGCTCTCATAAATCGAGGAAGAAAAGACACCCGCGCGCCCTCGGCGGGTGAAGGGGTTCATCGAGTCGAAAGTTCCCTGCGCAGAAATCGAGATGACACCCCCTTTGGGCGCATCGGGATTTACATAACGCAGATGCTCGAAATCAGCATCGTAACTGAGATCACCGTAGAAGGAATAGCCATGCGCACGGATCATCCCCGCCTCGTCCTCGGCAAGTATCGGACTGGCCAAGATGCCAGCAAGAATGACGCCAGCGACAGCACGATGCGCTGCAGTGATGCGGGACATGGGCAACTCCTCCTCTGACCGGCCTCTCTGGATATGGGCCTTCATGACTTTTATTTAGTGTTTCTGAGGCGCTGTCGACCATTGCGCAAGATTTTCACCGCAAGGACAACGGAATTTGATAACTGCGCGCCAAGAAAACAGGCCGCCCGGTTCCCCGAACGGCCTGCAAACTATCCCGGTTTGGGAAAGATCAGCTTTCGCTTTCAATATAGGCGATCAGGTTCGCACGGTCCTGCACATTCGCAATGCCGCGGAAGTTCATCGAAGTTCCCGGTGCAACGCCGCTCGGGTTCTGGATGAAGTCGGACAGGACTTCCGGCGTCCAGACATCACCCGCCTGGGCGAGCGCGCCGGAATAGTTGAAGCCAGCAACATCGCCAATCTCGCGGTTCACGATCCCATGCAGATAGGGGCCGACACCGTTGCGACCCTGTTCCAGAGCATGACACGCCCGGCACTGGGACCAAAGACGCGAACCCGCACCGGCATCAGCCACTTCCCAGGCTTCCTCGAATGTCAGCTCTGCCACCGGCTCTGCCGACACGTCATCAGCACCCGTATCAATGATGAACGCCTGCGGCGCATTCGCATTGCGCGGCGTGTAGAGTTCATTGGCAGCCCAGTTGCCCAGAAGAAAGACCAGCAGCGCGCCGCAGAAAGCGGCAACGGCCTTGGTGATCACCATCGTGTCAAACATATCGCAATCCTGTAGCCCAGCGAATTTGCGCCTATGTATCCGCTTCCCCTTGCAGGATTCAAGCGGTAGTTACCGCGACGAAATGCCCATTCGGGTGAAATCGGACAAGTGTGAGCGGAAACATGGCAGGAAAGATCGCATTTCAAGGGGAATTGGGCGCCTATGGGCATCAGGCCTGCGCAGATGCCCGCCCGGAATTCACTCCCCTGCCCTGCACGACCTTTCATGACACGATGGCAGCCGTGCGCGATGGCGAGGCAGAACTTGCCATGGTCGCTGTCGAGAACTCGATCTACGGGCGCGTCGCGGATGTCCATCAACTTCTGCCTGAAAGCGGGTTGCACATCGTGGACGAAGCTTTCGTTCGTGTTCATGTCAACCTGCTCGGCGTCAAGGGCGCAAGGCTTGATCAGGTCAAGGAGGCACATGGCCACCCGGTGATCCTGCCGCAATGCGGTGGCTTCCTGCGGCTGCACGCAATCAAGGGTGTCATCAGTTCCGACAATGCGCGTGCAGCCCGTGAAATCGCCGAGCGCGGCGATCCGTCACAAGCTGCCCTTGCGAGCGAGATGGCGGCGCGGATCTACGGTCTGGATGTGCTTGCCCGCCATATTGAGGATCGACCCGACAACACCACCCGCTTCCTGATCATGGCCCGAAATATCGACCTTGCACGGCGCGGCGACCAGATGATGACCAGCTTTTTGTTTCGCGTGCGAAACATCCCGGCCGCGCTTTACAAGGCGATGGGAGGGTTTGCGACAAACGGTGTGAACATGGTCAAGCTCGAAAGTTACATGGTCGACGGCTCTTTCACCGCAACCCAGTTTTTCGCGGAAATCGAGGGCCATCCAGAGGATGACAATGTGGCGCGCGCCCTGGACGAGTTGCGTTATTTCACGTCCTACCTTCACATCCTGGGTACCTATCCGTCAGATCCGGCGCGGCGCTGAGCCGATGGTTCAGCCCATGCTCGCGATGACCTTGACGAGTGCAGGGCGCGCGGTCATGCGGTCGAGATAGCTGCCTAGCCGCGACTCCTGTATCGGGAATTTAGCGACTTTGGCCCAGATACCGCAATGCGTGAGGATTATATCGGGCACGGTCATCTTGCTGCCCATCAGATAAGGGCCCTCGCCCATCCGGTGCACAAGCGTCTTCTGGCTATTGGTGAACTCCCAGATCAGTGATTCCTTGATCGAGGATTGCCGCAGCGCTTCGGGCAAGATGAAGGAATGGCGCGCGGCCATCCAGAGGGCTGCGTCAAATTCGTCGAGCAGGAATTGCGTCAAGCTGTCCTGCCGTGCGCGGTCCAGTGTCCCGGCGGGATAAGTCAGCGCTCCGTGCTTGTCGGCAAGATACTGGATGATCGCCGTCGAATCGGTGATCGGAGTGCCATCCTCGATCAGGACAGGCACCTTGCCTGCGGGGTTGAAACTGATCACCCCTTGCGAGCGCGGGGCGGCGGGCACATGCTCATAGGACTGCCCCAGCTCCTCCAGCATCCAGAGCACGCGCGTTGCACGGGAATTGGACTTTCCTATCACTGTATACATCTGTGCCCCCTATCTGCGCCCCAGCATCGCCAGCCGGATCAGCGCGCGTTCCATCACCGCCATGCTGGGCGCGTTCGAGGACGAGCGCAAGGTCAGATCGGCCTCGACCAGATCGGCGAGTGCGCGCTCCAGCCGTGTCAGTCCCCAGCCCTGCGCCTGCGCCAGAAGCCGGTCCCGGCGCGGACCGAAAATCGGCGGTCGCGCGCGTTGAATACCTGCGGACGGTCCACCCGGATCGCAACTGATCGCGTGCAGGCTGCGGAAATGGCGCATTGCCATGATCGCCAGTGTCACGGCGGCCACGCCCTGCGCCTGCAACCGCACAAGCAACGGTCCGACCTGCGCGGCCTGCCCTTCGGCCACGGCGTTCAGCAGATCATCAACGGCGGCCTCTGTGCTGATGGGCGCAATCGCGGCGATATCTTCGGGACTGAGCGGCGCGATATCACCGAATTTGTAAAGCGCGAGCTTCTCCAGCGTCTGGCGGAAATCGCCCGGATCAAGCGCACGCGACAACGCCACCAGATCGCGCATGGCGTCCCCGCTGATCTGCGTCAGCCCGGCCTGCGCCAGCGCGGCCTCGATCTCCTCGCGCGAGGGTGGCTCATCATAGATGCCCACAGCTCCGGCATTGCGCGCGGTCTCGAACAGTTTGCGCAGCTTCGAACTGGCCTTGAGCGCGCCCGCAGTCGCGACAATCTGCGCGTCACCCGCCCGCCAGTCGCCCAGCGCCTGCGCGACCGCATCGCTGACCTGATCATTGGCATCCTCGACCAGAACAGCGCGCGGTCCCGGAAAGAAGCCCTGCGCCTTGACCGCATCCAGAAGCAGCGCCGCGTTGCGCCGCAACTCTGCTCCCGGCAGGCGCTCGAATCGCATTTCCGCCTCTCCCTGTGGTCCAACAATGGCGGCGATCAGATCCTGGCGTTTCAGTGCTACGCGCATGGCGTCCTGCCCGTAGATCAGCAGAGCGGCGAGAGCCGGATCGGGCTTTGCGATCAGCCGCGCCAGATCGCGGGCATTCAGCTTCATTCCGACAGCGCCGCCAGCAACCGGGCAGCGACCTGATCGGCCAGAATGCGCATCAGCCGCTTTTCCGCATCTTCCTGCGCGCGGCGCGTGGCAAGCTGGGTGTCCGTGGTCGAGTAATTGGTGAAATTACGCAACTTGCCGCTGGTGACGGTCTCGCCTGTTGCGATCTTGGAAAGGCTATAGGCGATTTCCCCGAACAACGTGATTCGCGTTGGACCAATCCCGCTGACCTGCGCCGAGCCACGCTCCGAAGTGGTAATCCTATACGCAAGTTCGAAGCGCGCCACCGTGGGGCGGCCCAGTCGTTCCTCGAAAGCTGCGACAAAATCGAAATCGCGCGACGTCACGGGATCGGATGCGCGCACCTGTCCGCGCAGCGCCTGTCCCGCCGCGCCCGGCGCATAGGCCGGGGTGAATCCGCAAGCTGCCAGCGGCAGAGCCGCCAGCGCCAGAAGGACAGCCCTGCGATCAGACCACAACATTGATAATGCGCCCCGGCACCACGATCAGCTTGCGCGGCGCGTTGCCACCCAGAGCCTTGACCACAGCATCATGCGCAAGGGCCAGTTTTTCAACCTCTTCCTTGCCCATCTCGGCAGGCACCTCGATTTCCGCGCGCCGCTTGCCATTGATCTGGATCGGCAGCGTGATGGTATCGCGCACCAGCATGGCGGGGTCTGCCTTGGGCCACTCTGCCTGTGCAACCAGTCCTTGACCGTCCTGCATGGTCCAGATTTCTTCGGCCAGATGCGGCACCATCGGCGCCATCAGTTGCGCAAGAGTGCGCATGGCGATCTTCTGCGCCGTGCCCGACGCCTGCGATTTCGACAGCGTGTTGGTGAAGGCATAGAGTTCCGCAATCGCCTTGTTGAAGGCGAAATTCTCGATGGCACGGGTGCAATCGGCAATCGCGCGATGCATGGCGCGCATCAGGTCCGTGTCGGCATCTGACGCTGCGCCATCGTCCATCGCGGCGATCCGGTCCGACAGCGCCCAGACCCGGCCAAGGTGCTTGAAGGCCGCTTCCGCCCCGGCGCTTGTCCATTCAACATCGCGTTCGGGGGGGCTGTCGGACATGACGAACCAACGTGCGGTATCTGCACCGAAGGCGCTGATGATATTGACCGGATCGACCACATTCTTCTTGGATTTCGACATCTTGGCAGAGGGGATGATCGTCACCGCCTCTCCCGTGGTGCGCAGCTTCCCGTCCTCGACATCTTCAGGCAGGTGATAGACCGCGCGGCCCTTGGCGTCGCGCGTCAGGTAAATCTCATGCGTCACCATGCCTTGCGTGAACAGCGCATTGAACGGCTCGGACGCCGATTCGGGCAAATGCCCGGTCTTGACCATCGCGCGGGCGAAGAAGCGCGAATAGAGCAGATGCAGGATCGCATGTTCGATCCCGCCGATATACTGGTCCACATTCATCCAGTAGGCGGCATCCTCGGCATCGGTCGGGGTCTCGGCGCGGGGCGAGGTAAAGCGCGCATAATACCACGACGAATCGACAAAGGTGTCCATCGTGTCGGTCTCGCGCTGCGCGGCGCCGCCGCATTTCGGGCAGGTGCAGTTGCGCCAGGTCGGATGGCGGTCGAGCGGATTTCCGGGCTGGTCGAATGTCACATCGTCAGGCAGACGGACCGGCAGGTTTTCCTTGGCTTCCGGCACCACACCGCAGGTCGGGCAATGCACCACCGGGATCGGACAGCCCCAGTAGCGCTGACGGCTCAGACCCCAGTCACGCAGGCGGTATTGCGTGACCCCATGCCCGACGCCTTGCGATTCGCAAAACGCGATTGCGGCTTCAACGGCCTCGACGCCGGTCTGCTCCTCCTCGCCCGCAAAACCGCGGATGTAGCGCACGCGATCCGTCTTTGGCGGAACGAATGCAGTGGTGGTGACGGGCGTTTCATCTTCCAACGCAAAGAACACATCCGGATGCGGCAGCCCATATTTCCGCGCGAAATCGAGGTCGCGCTGGTCATGTGCCGGACAGCCGAAAATCGCGCCCGTTCCGTAATCCATGAGAATGAAATTCGCGATATAGACGGGCAATTCCCATTCATTGTCAAAGGGATGGCGCACCGTGATCCCGGTATCAAAACCCTTCTTCTCGGCCTTTTCCAGCGCTTCTTCGGTGGTACCGATACGGCGGCACTCGGCTACAAATTCAGCCACGCGCGGGTCATGGCGTTCCAGATGCTTTGCCAGCGGGTGATCGGGCGAGATGCCCACAAAAGAAGCCCCCAGCAGCGTGTCGGGGCGCGTGGTATAGACCTCGATCCGGTCAAAGCCTTCGGGCGCATCCACGGTTGAGAACGCAAACTGCAACCCGCGCGACTGCCCGATCCAGTTGCGCTGCATCAGGCGTACTTTTTCGGGCCAATGCTCCAGCCCGTCCAGCGCTTCCAGCAATTCCGCCGAATAGTCGCTGATCTTGAAGAACCATTGCGTCAGCTCACGCCGCTCGACCTCTGCCCCGGATCGCCAGCCCTTGCCGTCGATCACCTGCTCATTGGCCAGCACCGTCATATCGACCGGATCCCAGTTCACGACCGCATTCTTGCGATACACCAGCCCCGCATGCAGCATATCGATGAACATGGCCTGCTGCTGGCCGTAATATTCCGGGTCACAAGTGGCAAATTCGCGCGACCAGTCAATCGACAGCCCCAGGGGCTTCATCTGCTCGCGCATCACCGCGATATTGCCATAGGTCCAGTCTTTTGGGTGGCCGCCCTGTTCCATCGCGGCATTCTCGGCGGGCATGCCAAAGGCATCCCAGCCCATCGGATGCAGGACGGAAAACCCCTGTGCCAGCTTGTAGCGCGCAACCACATCGCCCATCGTGTAATTGCGCACATGGCCCATATGGATGCGCCCGGACGGATAGGGGAACATCTCCAGCACATAGTATTTCTGCCGCGAGGGATCGCGCTGCGCCTTGAACACCTCGGCATCATCCCATGCCGCTTGCCATCTGGATTCAATCGCTTGCGGGCTGTAGCGCGCGTCGCTCTGGCTGGCCATCATCACATTCCTGCATCAAGTCATGAAAAAGCCGGGCGCGACCGGCCCGGCTGTCTTAGCGCCCGCATGGGGCAAGGTCCAGATCACAGGACGATTACAGCCCCCGGTCACGAATCCGCAACTGACGCGCGCGCGTCAGGATCGCGTCTTCAACGGCTCGGATCGTTTCGCGGCTGGCAGGCCCGCCCGAGGTCATCAGCGCCACATTCAGCGACCGCGCATCCAGCGCCGGATCATTGATCAGAATAGCCGCGCGGTAAGCCCGACCACCACCGGGGGGCGTGCCGAAGCCTGTCACGATCACCCCCGAGAAAGGATCGACCGATTGCACCGGCAGAAAATTCAGCACTTCAAGCGACGCGTTCCACAGATACCTGTTGACTTCGACCGTCACACTGGGCGGCTGCGCATTCGAGAACAAATCCCACACTGTCGACCCGCGCGATGGTCCGGCCAGGCGATTTTGCTCATGGATTCCTGCAGCCGCCGCACGCGACCGATCACCCCCCTGAAAGAAATTACCGAAACCGCCACCGCCGCAGCCGGAAAGAACCAGAACCAACCCGAACATGGCGGCAATGCGCGACGCGCCCTTATAAGTCATTGCTAAAGATCCCTCGCCAAAGCTGTACCTTGTCTAACTTGATAACCTGCATGGAACAAGAGTGTAGCACGCAGTTCCCCGCCTCCTCTGTGAAGCACTGGCCGCCTTGCACATCCGAGGCGTGACAAATCTGCATCATTTCTTGCCGGTTCAAACCAGCCTCCCCGCTTTGACTTGAAAAACACCTGCAAAAGGATGAAACAGGCTCAGACCTCGCCGAATTTGGTGAGGCGAGGAACTCCTTACACAACGAGGGAAAAAATGAAAAAGCTTCTTCTTGCTTCGACCGCTCTGGTCCTGTCGGCAGGTGTTGCATCGGCTCAGGGCGTGGCTCTGTCGGGCGACGGTCGCATGGGTCTGGTTTACGACGGCGACAATGTGAGCCTGAACAGCCGTGCACGTGTTATCTTCACCTTGTCGGGCGAAACCGACGGTGGCCTGGCATTCGGTGGTTCGTTCCGTGCTGACAATGCTGGCGCTGCTTCGCGTGGCGCAGCCGGTTCCATCTTCATCTCCGGTGATTTTGGCGAACTGCGCATGGGTGACGTTGACGGCGCGGCACTGGCAGCGACGGGCGATCTGCACGGCGTGGGCCTGACCGGGCTGGGCGACCTCAACGAGATGACCTATGTCAGCCGTTTCATCAACGGTGAGACGAACGCAACTCTTGCAGCAATGGCAGGCCTGCCAGTTCCGGCTGCACCCGCTGCTGGGTTCAACCTGAGAGGCATCAACACCGGCCTGACCCCGCTGCCGCGTGCCCTGTACACCTACACAATCGACAGCCTGTCGGTCTACGCAAGCGTCGCGTACAGCAAGTCTGACAGCCTGACAGTGCTTGGCTTTGAGCAGGTTCCGGTTGGCGGCATCAACACCCGTCTGCCTTTCGTTTCGGCTCCGCTCGCGATCGACTCGTCACTGCGTGAACTGGCAGTCGGTGCAAAATATGAAATCGACGGTTTCACTGTCGCTGCCGGTTATGAGAATGCTCAGCTGAAGATCGATGATCTCAAGCTGACCCTCGGCCACCTGACTGGTATGGCACAATACTCGATGGACGGCATCACCGGTCGCGTAATCGTCGGTCGTGCGATGAACGATCTGAAAGACGTCGTTGAGACCCGTACCCAGTATGGTGCAAGCATCGAGGCCACCTTTGACGCAACCACGGTAACAGCGTTTGCTCGCCGTGATTTCGACAAAACCCGCGCTGCTGGTATCGGCGCATCCTACGACCTGGGCGGTGGCGCATCCATCGCGGGCGGCGTTGCACGCTCGGCAGGCACCACGGTTGCAGACTTCGGTCTGGGCTTCAAGTTCTGATCCTTCACCGGATCGGTACGGAAAGAGCGGGCTTTTGCCCGCTCTTTTCTTTTTGACAGACCTTGCTCTTTTCCCGCTTCGCTTTCTGACCTAGAACAAGGTATCAGAAACGACGCAAAGTCTCTCGCATGTTGATACGCCTGCCTCTCGCCCTGATTCTTGCTGCCAGCTTGCTGGCTGGCTGCGAAACAACCTCTGCCGCGCTTGATGGCGTCGGTGGTGTCTTCGCAGGGGCTGGTCAGGATGTGCGCAGCCTGAACCGGCGGTAGGACCATGCTGCGCGCGATCGCTCTCCTGCTGTTCTGTGCCGCGCCTGCAGGCGCTCAGAACGCTGGCCCTGTGGTCTCGGGAGATGCGCGCATGGGGCTGGTCTGGCAATCCAAGCCCGGCTGGGCAGGACAGCGCGAGAACGGTTTACGCATGACCAGCCGCGCGCGTCTGAAGTTCCAGTTCACAGGCGAAACCGATGGCGGCCTGACCTATGGGGCCGAGATCTCGCTTGATCAGGACAAGGCAAAGCCAGCTCGTCCGCGCGTATTCCTTGGCGGCGGTTCCTGAGCAGATGTCCCTTTCCCATATACAGATCCGAATCGCGCAAGCGGAAGTCGCCGCGCGCCGTCCTGCGGGTTCGGTGCGCCTGATCGCTGTTTCCAAGGAACAACCCGAATCCCGTGTATTGCCTGTTCTGGAGGCAGGCCATCGGATGTTCGGCGAAAACCGCGTTCAGGAAGCGGCTGGCAAATGGCCTGAGTGGCAGGACCGCTTCGGCAAGGTAGAGTTGCATCTGCTTGGCCCGCTTCAGACCAACAAGGCGCGGCAGGCGATGGCACTTTTCGACGTGATCCATTCGCTGGATCGCCCGAAGCTCGCCCAGACCATAGCGCGACTGGCGCAGGAAGCCGGTGCCTGCCCGCAGCTTTTCGTCCAGGTCAATACCGGGATGGAACCGCAGAAAGCCGGAATTCTGCCCGCTGACACCGACCGCTTTATCGCGGACTGCCGTGCGCTTGATCTGCCGGTGATCGGACTGATGTGCATTCCGCCTGTCGATGAGGAGCCGGGGTCACATTTCTCTCATCTGGCACAGATCGCGCAACGCAATGATCTTACTCAGCTCTCGATGGGCATGTCGGATGATTTTGAGACGGCCATCGCGTATGGGGCCACTCATGTCCGTGTCGGTTCAGCAATATTTGGGGCGCGCAGATAGGCTGGCTGTTCCGGTCTTGTTCGAAGTACCATCATCGGGGGATGCGCTACGCGTTGAAAAAGCGCAAGCGCCGATCTATCCGGCCAGTGCTTCAGGCACGATCAATCGCGTCTGATACCGGATCAGCGGAGCCAACTGTCGCAAATCGGACCGGCGAAGGCCGATGCAGCCTGCCGTCGGATACCCTGGCCTGCGCCATTGATGGATGAAGATCGCGGAACCCCGGCCAGGCTCGGCCCTTGGCCAGTTCCAGTCTGTGATGATGACAAGATCATAGAGCGGATCGGCGCGGCGCAAGCGTTCATGACTGTGGTCATAGGGCGCGCGCACCATCAGGTTATAGTCTTCATGGGCCATGTCATCCGACCACAGATCACACGGACGGATCGGTAGCGCCCAATCTGCGGGCCGCGCCATGCGGTCAGGACGATAGAGCATGCCCACCAACCGATGCATCCCGACCGGCGTCGCCCCGTCACCTTCCCGCTTGTC
Source organism: Natronohydrobacter sp. (assembly GCA_020832555.1). GTDB lineage: Bacteria > Pseudomonadota > Alphaproteobacteria > Rhodobacterales > Rhodobacteraceae > Roseinatronobacter. The sequence continues at coordinate 38,572 of JAFIEM010000020.1, forward strand.
GGTGGAAACACCACCGCGCCCGATCGTGCAGGGCCAGAGCCGTCCCATGAAACGCAAGCCCTGACGGGTCAGAACCATGTCAAACCGAGTCATGATGCTCTCCCTCAATATGCCTGTGCTTCAGACGCAAGCAACGCCCTTGAGCGGGACACAGGCGCCAGAGCTGGCGGTTCCCCCGGATCACATCAAATGCCCCGATTTCAGGGCCTTGGTCGCCAGATAGGCCCGATTCTCCTCGGTCTCTCCCACATGAAGCGGGACGCGTTCGACCACATGCAGACCGTGGTCATTCAACATTTTCACCTTGCGCGGGTTATTGGTGAGCAATCGCACCTCCGCGAAACCCATCTTGCGCAACAGCCCAGCCCCGACACGAAAATCACGCTCGTCATCCTCGAATCCGAGTCGGTGATTGGCCTCGACAGTGTCGAACCCCTGATCCTGCAGCGAATAGGCGCGCATCTTGTTGGCCAGACCGATCCCCCGTCCTTCCTGGTTCAGGTAAAGCAACACGCCCGCACCCTCTCGCCCCATCTGCGCAAGTGCCGCGCGCAGTTGCGGCCCGCAGTCGCATTTCAGAGAACCCAAGACATCGCCGGTGAAACAAGCCGAATGAAGTCGCGCGAGCACTGGTGCATTGCGGTCCGGCTGGCCGATCTCGATGGCGTAATGCTCGACCCCGCCATCTTCGGGGCGGAACACATGCACGCGCCCTGCCTTTGCGGCTTCCATCGGCAGACGGGCGGAAATCACTGGTGAAAATGCACTTTCCCGTGCCAGTTCGCTTGCCAGCACCTCGCGCTGAACTTCGGTCAGATCCGCCAAGCAGGTACCCGTTGGCACCGGCAGCATCAGCGCAGCTGGCAAGAGCTGCGCCGATTTCACCAATGCCAGCCCAACCCGCGCAAAGCGTGCGTCACCATCGCGCAGGCTTTTCAGCGGCCCTTTCATCGGCACCCGCAGATCATCCGCCGGATCAGCAACCGCCCGAAGCCATCGGCAATCCGCATCATCCGGCACCACGATCCGGGCCAGGTCGCCGTGATAAGCGGGTGCTTTCAGCGTTTGCGCACGGTGTTGCGTGATTGCCAGAACCAGACCGGGGGCCAGCGCGCGCAGCTCCGTCAGCCGCAACGGGGTCAGCACTTCGGCTGCCACAAGTATGGCCCGATCGGCGCCATCGGACAGGATGACCGGCACGCCCAGCCGCAGATCGGCGCGCGCGCGGTTGATCCTTTCGATCGGGGTCAGGCCGAATAGCATGGTGAAGGCTCCGGGTCAGGCGCATACAGATGTAGCCCGGTCGTGAAGGAATTGAAACAATCCAGCGACCTGCGACACGAGCGCGTGAGTCTTTTGTTGCAAATCTTGCAGGGGCCCCAAGTGCTTCTCATGTTCACAAGAGTAACACGAAAGGGTGACCCTATGGCGAAGTTGAACAAGATACTGCTGGTGGATGATGACGACGATCTGCGCGAGGCCCTGTCCGAGCAACTGGTGCTGACCGATGAATTCGATGTGTTCGAGGCAGCCAATGGGGCCGAGGCCATGGAACAGGTGCGCGCGGGCCAATTCGACATGGCCATTCTCGATGTCGGTCTGCCGGACACGGATGGGCGCGAATTGTGCAAGCGGATGCGCAAGGCCGGATTCAAATCGCCTGTCATCATGCTGACGGGACATGATTCTGATGCCGACACGATCCTTGGTCTCGATTCCGGCGCGAATGACTACATCACCAAGCCCTTCAAGCTGCCGGTACTTCTGGCCCGTCTGCGCGCGCAGTTGCGCCAGCACGAACAGTCAGAAAATGCCGTCTTTCAGCTTGGGCCCTATCTGTTCAAGCCCGCGCAGAAGATGCTGGTGGACGAGAATGAGCGCAAGATCCGTCTGACGGAAAAGGAAACCAACATATTGAAATTCCTGTATCGCGCGCCCGATGGGGTCGTGCCGCGCGACGTGCTTCTGCACGAGGTCTGGGGCTATAATGCCGGCGTCACGACGCATACGCTGGAGACACATATCTATCGCCTGCGTCAGAAGATCGAACCCGATCCGA